>NZ_JAGMXV010000368.1 GCF_018006725.1 Rhizorhabdus sp. | reverse complement strand
CCTTGGCACCGGTGCCATAGGGGATGCGGCACGAGGCCGAGCGGTCGCGGGCCGAATAGGCGAGCAGAACGGGAGCTTCGTAACCCGGGACCAGGCGCTTGTAGCTGTTGGTCGTCGGGTTGGTGAAGGCGTTGAGCGCCTTGGCATGCTTGATCACGCCGCCGATGAAATAGAGGCAGGTGTCGGACAGGCCGGCATAGCCGTTGCCGGCGAAGAGCGGCTGACCCTTGTCCCAGATCGAGATGTGGGTGTGCATGCCCGAGCCGTTATCTTCCTTGATCGGCTTCGGCATGAAGGTGACGGTCTTGCCATAGGCCTGGGCGACCTGCCAGCAGACATATTTGTAGATCTGCATGCGGTCGGCGGTCTGGACGAGCGTGCCGAAGGTCAGGCCGAGCTCATGTTGCGCGGCGGCGACTTCGTGGTGGTGCTTGTCGCAGGGCAGGCCCATTTCGAGCATGGTCGAAACCATCTCGGCGCGGATGTCGACGGCGCTGTCGACCGGAGCGACCGGGAAATAGCCGCCCTTGGCGCGGGGACGGTGGCCCAGATTGCCGCCTTCGAGCGCCTTGCCGGTGTTGGTCGGCAGCTCGACGTCGTCCAGCTTGTAGTAGCTGGAGTTGTAGGTCGTATCGAACTGGACGTCGTCGAACATGAAGAACTCTGCTTCCGGTCCGACATAGACGGTGTCGCCGATACCGATCGACTTCACATAGGCTTCGGCGCGCTTGGCGGTCGAGCGCGGGTCGCGGGTGTAGAGCTCACCAGTCGACGGCTCGACGATATCGCACACCAGGATCAGCATCGGGGTTGCCGAGAAGGGATCCGTCCACACGGCGTCGAGGTCCGGCTTCAGGATCATGTCGGACTCGTTGATCGTCTTCCAGCCCTCGATCGACGAACCGTCGAACATGAAGCCGTCGCTCAGCTCGTCCTCGCCGACGACGCCGGCGCACATGGTCAGGTGCTGCCACTTGCCCTTCGGATCGGTGAAACGAAGATCGACCCACTCGATCTCCTGGTCCTTGATCATCTTGAGAACGTCAGCGGGCTTGTTCGCCATATCCTTGCCTTCCCCGTGAGAAAATCCGTGAATGTGTCGGGCGGTGTGCCGCCCCTGCTCTGTATTGGCGCCGCGGCGATCAGATCGCGTCGGCGTCTCTCTCTCCAGTCCGGATGCGAACCGCGCCCTCGACCGGCAGGATGAAGATCTTGCCGTCGCCGATGCGGCCCGTCTGCGCGGCCGATGCGATCGCTTCGACCACCCGCTCGGCCAGACTGTCGTCGACGACGACCTCCAGCTTCACCTTGGGCAGGAAGTCGACGACATATTCGGCGCCGCGGTAAAGTTCGGTGTGGCCCTTCTGGCGACCGAAACCTTTGGCTTCGGTCACGGTGATGCCGGAGACGCCCACTTCGTGGAGGGCTTCCTTCACTTCATCGAGCTTGAAAGGCTTGATGATGGCTTCGATCTTCTTCACCCATGCCTCCCCGGACACCACGTACGTGCCCTCCATAAGCGTGCGGTCGCACGAGTCGCAAGGACGCTGGGTCGTTGGGCGCAGATATTCTGCCGCACTGCCGCGAAACACGGCAGATATGGTGATATTGCCTAAAAGTCAGGCACGAGTTGCATGAAATTTCAGCGAAGCTGCCGTCCGCGAATCATGCTTGCGCGATTCCGTCAGAGATAAGGCGGCTGGTGAAGTGCCTTCGGGCTGGCCGTGAAGATCTCGCATCCGTCCTCTGTGATGCCGATCGAATGCTCGAACTGGGCCGACAGGGACCGGTCGCGGGTGACCGCCGTCCATCCATCGTCGAGCAGCTTCACGTCGGGGCGGCCGATGTTGATCATCGGTTCGATCGTGAACAACATGCCCGGCCGCAGCTCGGGCCCGGTCCCGGGGCGGCCGACATGGACGACTTCGGGGGCGTCGTGGAACACGCGGCCCAGGCCGTGCCCGCAAAAATCCCGCACTACGCCATAACGATGCTTCTCGGCGTGGCGCTGGATCGCATGACCGATGTCGCCGAGATGGTTGCCCGGCCGGGCCTGTTCGATTCCCAGCATCAGGCATTCATAGGTCACTTCGACCAGCCGGCGGGCCTTGATGCCGACGTCGCCGACCAGAAACATCCGGCTGCTGTCGCCATGCCAGCCGTCGAGCAGGGGGGTGACGTCGATATTGACGATGTCGCCGTCCTTCAGAGTCCGTTCGCCGGGGATGCCGTGGCAGACGACATGATTGATGCTGATGCAGCAGCTGTGGGTATAGCCGCGATAATGCATGGTCGCGGGAACCGCGCCGGCGGCGATCGTCATGTCATGGACGATCCGGTCGAGTTCCTGCGTGCTGACGCCAGGCACGACGTGCGGCACCAGCGCATCCAGTATCTCGGCGGCCAGTCGCCCGGCGGCGCGCATGCCGGCGAAACCCTCAGGGCCGTGCAGGCGGATCGCGCCGGTGCGCGGATGGCTGGTGCTCGTGTCGTCAGCGAGAATATAGGTGGTCATCGCCCACATATAAGCCAAAGTTGCGCGGTTTACGAGCCTCGACCGGCGCGCAGGCGAATGGGCAAGAAAGTCTCCGATGCCCCCTCAGGCAGCTTCCACGCCGCCGCGCGTCATTCTATGGACGCGCGATGACCGAGATTTCTTCCGCCTCCGCCGACCGAGTCTGGACGGCCGCCCTGCTCGTCATCGGTGACGAGATCCTCTCGGGGCGCACGCAGGACCGCAACATCGCGCAGGTCGCGCTCTGGCTTAACCTGCAAGGCATCCGCCTCGCCGAGGTGCGCGTGGTTGCGGATGACATGGATCTCATCGGCGAAGCCGTCACCCAGCTCAAGGCACGGAACGACTATCTGTTCACGACCGGCGGCATCGGGCCGACACATGACGACATCACGGTCGATGCCATAGCCGCGGCGCTGGGTGTGTCGGTGGTCGTGCATCCGCGGGCCCGTGCCGTTCTCGATGACTATTATTCGACGCGTGGCGGCCTGAACGAGGCCCGCCTGCGCATGGCGCGCGTGCCCGAAGGTGCGGACCTGATCGAAAATCGGATGTCAGGCGCCCCAGGCATCCGGATCGGCAACATATTCATCCTGGCCGGCGTGCCGCACATAGCGGGCATGATGCTCGAAGCGCTGTCGAACACACTCGAGGGTGGTAAGCCGATGCTGTCGAAGACGGTCGGCTGCTGGGTCGCCGAAAGCGAGATCGCCGACTTCCTGGGCGCTGCCGAAAAGGCGCACCCCGGCGCGCAGATCGGCAGCTACCCCTTCTTCCGCGAAGGCAAGGTCGGCGCCAATTTCGTTATACGGTCAACCGATCCGGCCATTCTCGACGCCTGTCTGGCCGAAGTCGTGCGGGGGCTCACCGCTATGGGCCACGCCCCGATGCTCGACGGTATCTGACCGCGCTCAGCCCGCAACGGGCACGGCGTCGCCATCTGGTCGGTCAGACAAGGCCAGTGCGAAGAAGGCCGCGAGGGCGAAGCTGGCTGCAATGACGAAGGCCGCGCCGGGAAAGTGGAACGGCGCAGTCGGCCCGGTGAACCAGGCCAGCGCCGGGTTGAGCAGCAGGGGGCCGGCAATAGAGCCGAGCGCGTTGAGGCTGCCGATGAACCCCTGCATCTCGCCCTGCCGGTCGGCCGTGGTCTGGCGCGACATCAGGGCAGTGATGGACGGCTGGACCAGCGCCTGCAGCGCGGACACGATGATCA
>NZ_JAGMXV010000367.1 GCF_018006725.1 Rhizorhabdus sp. | reverse complement strand
ACGCTCACCTTCAGTGAAGGTCTGATGCCGAAGCTGTCGGGCGCCGAGATCGTGATGACCGGCATGCCCGGCATGCCCAACCACCGCATGGCGGTAACCGGCTTCAAGACGTCCGTCGAAGGCGACAAGACGCTCGTGCTGACGCTCGCCAAGCCGCTCATGGCGGGCAGCTATCAGGTCGCCTGGCACGTCGTCTCGACCGACACGCACCGCATCCAGGGCAATCTCGCCTTTACCGTCAAGTGACGCCATGAACGACGTGGCACTCGTCGCCGTCCGCTGGGCGCTCTACGTCGATCTCGGCCTGTTGTTCGGCCTGCCGCTGTTCGCGCTCTATGCGCCCGGCGGCGGCCGGATGGTACAGCGGCATCTGCCGATGGTAGCAATGGTGGCCGGTCTCGCCTGTCTCGCCCTCCTGCTGTCGGCGCTGGGGTTCGCGTTGCAGGCAGCGGCCATGACCGGGCTGCCGCTCACCCAGCCTGATCTTTCCATGGTCGCAGAGCTGTTCAACGGCACGTCCATGGGAACGGCGCTGAAGGCGCGCCTCGTCGCGCTCCTCGTTCTTCTGCTCTCCATCCCCTTCTATCGCCGGCAATCCCGTCCTGCCTTCATCGCCTCCACTCTGGCAGGCGCGGTCGCACTCGCGACCCTCGCCTGGAGTGGGCATGGCGCGGCTGGCGAAGGCGAGGCGGGCTGGCTGCAACTGGGGGCCGATCTCATCCATCTGCTCGCCGCCGGCGCCTGGGTCGGCGCGCTTGCCGCATTCCTCGCGCTGGTACTTCCCAGGCTCGCAACCGACGATCTCGCCGCTCAAGACATGGACCGGGTCACGCTCGCCGAGGAAGCGTTGCGGGGCTTCTCCCTCGTCGGCACGATCATCGTCGCCCTGCTGATCCTGACCGGGACGGTGAACGGCTGGTTCCTCGTCGGTCCGGGCAACATCGCCTCGCTCGGGCAGTCGACCTACGGCCTGCTGCTCATCGCCAAGCTGCTGCTGTTCGCCGGCATGCTGGGCCTGGCCGCGCTCAACCGTTATCGCCTGACCCCGGCACTTGCGCAGGCGATCGAGGAAGAGGACGCGCCACGGGCGCAGGCGCTGCTGCGCGCGAGCCTCGTCGTCGAAGGCGGTCTTGCGATCGTCATTCTCGGGCTGGTCGCCTGGCTGGGGACACTGTCGCCACCCATGTCGATGTAGTTTATCGTTTCGAACGCCTCGCGTTGGGAGAAGCCAATGCAATCGTACACCCCGCCGCGCGGGACTGGATCGACGAAAGACTATGATCGCGCGATCCGCCTGTGGGCGCGGGAGAAGCGGTGGCGTGCCGCCATGCTTGCCATGCTGCGCCCGGATTGGCGCCTGGTAATCGCCGATTATGGCCGCCAGCACGGGTCTCATGCGGCTCGCCTTCCGCCTGACCGTGCAGCGGGCTCGATGGCATCGACGATACCCAGCCCAATGCCGACGGCGTGCTCCCCGGCCTGATGGCGGCCAAGCGAACGGGCCCGCCGATTTGGCCACTTAGGCGATTACGTATTGACCCTGACACGGTGTCAGACCCTAGATCGTCAGGCGTCGAAAGGAGCGAGGCGATGAACGAGACACATGGAGCGGCGCATGGCGGCGGTTGCTGCGGCGGCCACGGCACCGCTAAAGCGGCGACCGGCGTCAAGGACCCGGTCTGCGGCATGACCGTCGACCCGGCGACCACGGCGCATCACGCCGAGCATAGCGGTGAAAGCTATCATTTCTGCAGCGCGGGCTGCCGGACCAAATTCATCGCCGATCCCGAGCGCTATCTCGGCCCGCCGACGCCGCCGGTCGCGGCGCCCGAAGGCACGATCTGGACCTGCCCGATGCATCCCGAGATCCGCCAGGACCATCCCGGGTCCTGTCCGATCTGCGGCATGGCGCTCGAACCCGCGACCGTGACCGCCGACAGCGGCCCCAGCCACGAGCTAGTCGATTTCACGCGGCGCTTCTGGGTCGGCCTCGTGCTGGCTCTCCCGGTGCTGATCCTCGAGATGGGCGCGCATGTCTTTCCCGCGATCCATCGCCTCGTGCCGATGTCGACCTCGGTATGGATCCAGTTCGTGCTGGCGACGCCTGTCGTGCTCTGGGCGGGCTGGCCGTTCTTCGAGCGTGGCTGGGCCTCGCTCAAGACCCGCAACCTCAACATGTTCACCCTGATCGCGATGGGGACCGGGGTCGCCTGGATCTACAGCGTCATCGCGACGCTCGCGCCTCAGCTGTTCCCGCCGGCCTTCCGCGGCGAGGACGGCATGGTTGCCGTCTATTTCGAGGCGGCCGCGGTGATCACCGTCCTCGTGCTGCTCGGCCAGATGCTCGAACTGCGCGCGCGGGAACGCACCTCGGGCGCGATCAAGGCGCTGCTCAACCTTGCACCAAAGACCGCGCGCCGGATCGGTTCTGATGGGAACGAAGAGGAAATCAGCCTTGATCTGGTTGCGGTGGGCGACCGCCTGCGGGTGCGGCCGGGCGAGAAGGTGCCGGTCGACGGCGTAGTCGAGGACGGCCGCTCCTCGCTCGACGAGTCGATGGTCACCGGCGAATCCATGCCCGTCACCAAGGCAAAGGCCGACACAGTGATCGGCGGCACGCTCAACCAGACCGGTGCGCTGGTGATCGTCGCCGACAAGGTCGGCCGCGATACCATGCTCGCACGCATCGTCCAGATGGTCGCTGAGGCGCAGCGCTCGCGCGCGCCGATCCAGCGCATGGCCGATCAGGTGTCGGGCTGGTTTGTGCCCGTGGTCATCGCGGTCGCGGCCGTCGCGTTCATCGCCTGGGGCATCTGGGGTCCCGAGCCGCGCTTCGCCTATGGGCTGGTGGCGGCGGTCGCCGTGCTGATCATCGCCTGTCCCTGCGCACTGGGGCTGGCAACGCCGATGTCGATCATGGTCGGGGTCGGCCGCGGCGCCGGGCTCGGTGTCCTCATCAAAAATGCCGAAGCACTCGAGCATATGGAGAAGGTCGACACTCTCGTCGTCGACAAGACAGGCACGCTGACCGAAGGCCGGCCTGCCGTCACCCAGGTCGTGCCGGCGCCCGGCTTCGACGAAGCCGAGCTGCTGCGTCTTGCCGCCTCGGTCGAGCGGGCGTCCGAGCATCCGCTCGCGTTGGCAATCGTCGAGGCCGCGAAGGATCGCGGCATCGTCACGAGCGACGTCATCGACTTCGACTCGCCGACCGGGCGCGGCGCGCTCGGCACGGTCGAAGGGCGGCGCATCGTCCTCGGCAATGCGCAGTTCCTTGCCGACAAAGGGGTTGCGACCGATGCGCTCGCCAGCCAGGCCGACGCGCTGCGCCGGGATGGCGCCACCGCGATCTTCATCGGGGTCGACGGCACAGTCGGCGGCGCCTTCGCGATCGCCGATCCGGTGAAGGCCACGACACCAGAAGCGCTCGCCGCGCTCAAGGCGGAGGGCATTCGCGTGGTCATGCTGACCGGCGACAACCGCACGACCGCGGAAGCGGTCGCCCGACGCCTGGGCATCGACGAGGTCGAAGCCGAGGTGCTGCCCGATCAGAAGAGCGCCGTGGTCGCCAGGTTCAAGCGCGAGGGGCGGGTCGTCGCCATGGCCGGCGACGGTGTCAACGACGCCCCCGCGTTGGCCGCCGCCGACGTCGGCATCGCCATGGGTTCCGGCACCGACGTCGCGATCGAGAGCGCTGGCGTCACGCTGCTCAAGGGCGACCTGACTGGCATCGTCCGGGCGCGGCGGCTCAGC
>NZ_JAGMXV010000118.1 GCF_018006725.1 Rhizorhabdus sp. | reverse complement strand
CATAGGCACGGGTGACATCGACCTCGTCGGCAGACAGCGTGCTTGCAAGCGCGGCGGTGCCGATCGCGCCATCCATCTCGGCGATGCGCATCAGCCCGTCGATGACGGCTGCATCGACCCGGTCGGCATCGATCCGCTGGCGGAGCTGATCGGACTGCTGCCGCGCTTCGGCCTTCAACAGTTCGCCGCGCGACGCATCCAGACGCTGAAGGCCGGGCTGCAACATCTCCACGACGGCCCCGATGTCGGTTCCGGGTGCGACGCTGCGCAGCAAATCGGCGACGTGCGAACGGGCAGCGTCCGCGAGGGTTGTCAAAAGGGTCAGGCGCAATTGCTCCTCGACCTCGGCGGTCTCGATGCTTGCGAAGATAGCCTCGAGCCCGAACAGCGCATCGGCGGTGAAATAGGCCGTCGCGACCTGCGCCAGCGCAACGCCTTCCTCCTCGGCAATCTCGAACGGAGCGACGATGCCGAGCCGGTTTATCACGCGGTTCGACATCTTTGTCGCCAATATCTGCGGGCGCAGCCGGTGCTGGCGGATCGCATCGGCAAAGGTCTTGCGCATCGCCTCGGGGAAGCTCGCCAGCAGCAAGGGCTCCAGCGCCGGATCAGCGGTGGCGTCGCTCGCCTCGATCGCATCCTGCAGCGCCAGCTTGCCGTGCGACAACAGGATCGCCAGTTCGGAGCGCGTCAGTCCCTGCCCATCCTGAACGCGGCGCAGGAGCATGTCGTTGCCGTCGAGCCCGTCGACGGCACGGTTGATGCGCCCTGCATCCTCCAGGATTTCGATCACGCGCAACTGCGAGGGCAGGGCATCCGCGCCGCCGCGCTCGGCGAGCGAAAGCGCCAGCGTCTGCAGTCGGTTGTCCTCCAGCACGATCCGTCCGACGTCGTCGGTCATGCGGCCGAGCAGCGCATTGCGCTTGTCGAATGGCAGCCGGCCTTCGTTCATCTCGCGGTTGAGGGCGATCTTGATGTTGACCTCATTGTCGGAGCAGTCGACGCCGGCCGAATTGTCGATGAAATCGGTGTTTATCCGGCCGCCCTTGAGCGCAAAGGCGATGCGCCCTGCCTGGGTTACGCCCAGGTTCGCGCCCTCGCCGATAACGCGCGCCCGCACGTCCTCGCCATTGACGCGGTGTGCCTCGTTCGAGCGGTCGCCGACCTCGGCGTTTGTCTCCGAGTGCGCCTTCACATAGGTCCCGATGCCGCCGAACCAGAGAAGATCGACCGGGCTTTTGAGGATCGCTGCGATGAGAGCTGACGGATCGAGAACATCGTCCTGAATGTCGAGCGCGGCCTTGACCTCGGCCGAGATCGGAATCTCCTTCTGATCGCGCGGGAAGATACCGCCGCCCTTGGAGATCAGCTTGGCGTCATAGTCCATCCAGCTGGAGCGAGGCAGGGCGAACAGCCGCTGGCGTTCCGCGAAGGAGTGCGCCGCGTCGGGGTCCGGATCGAGGAAGATATGGCGGTGGTCAAAGGCCGCGATTAGCCGGATCGACTCCGACAGCAGCATGCCATTGCCGAACACGTCGCCCGACATGTCGCCACAGCCGACGACGCGGACAGGGTCTTTCTGGACGTCGACGCCCATCTCCGCAAAGTGACGCTGCACCGATACCCAGGCGCCGCGTGCCGTGATGCCCATTGCCTTGTGGTCGTAACCATGGCTGCCGCCGCTGGCGAAGGCGTCGCCCAGCCAGAAGCCGCGCTCCACCGCGATGGCGTTGGCGACGTCGGAGAAGGTGGCGGTGCCCTTGTCGGCGGCCACGACGAAATAGGGATCCTCGCCGTCGCGGACGACGACTTTGGCCGGGTGGACCACCTTGCCGTCGACGATGTTGTCGGTGACCGACAGCAGCGAGCGGATGAAGATGCGGTAGCTTTCGGTGCCCTCGGCCAGCCAGGCGTCGCGATCGGACGGCGCGGGCAACTGCTTGGCATAGAAGCCGCCCTTCGCCCCGGTCGGCACGATCACGGCGTTCTTGACCACCTGCGCCTTCATCAGGCCGAGAATTTCAGTGCGGAAATCGTCGCGCCGGTCGGACCAGCGCAACCCGCCGCGCGCGATCGGCCCGCCGCGCAGGTGGATGCCCTCCACACGCGGGCTGTACACCCAGATCTCCCGCCATGGAACCGGAGCGGGCAATCCGGGGATACCGCTCGAATCGATCTTGAAAGCCAGCGCTTCCTTGGCGGCCGGCGAGAAGGCGTTGGTCCGCAGCGTCGCGCGCACGACTGCGCGGAAGCGACGGAGCATGCGGTCGTCGTCGATCGCGCTGACCTGCTTCAGGCCGGTCTCGATCGCGGCGTGGAGCGCTTCGGCGCGCTTGTCGTCGCGCTGCCCGGGCTGATGCAGCGAGCGGAAATAGGCGATGATGTCGCGCGCCACGCCGGGTGCCTTTTTCAGCGCTTCTACGGCAGTGGCGAGGCCATAGGAGAAGCCGGTCTGGCGCAGATACCGGAACCAGGCCCGGAACAGCACCGTCTCTTCGGGCTGCAGGCCGACAGTCACGATCAGTTCGTTGAACAGATCGTTTTCGGCGCGCCCTTCGAGCGTGGCTGCGATCGCGCCCTCGGCAATGGCGGCGTTCTCGAGGAGTTGCGCGATGCCGTCGGGATTGGCGACGTCGAGCAGGAAATCATGGATATAGCCGACATCCCCGCCGTTCAGCGGGGTCGGTATTTCCTCCAGCACCCGAAAGCCGAAATTCTCCAGCACGGGCACGGCTTCCGAAAGCGGGATCAGCGCGCCCTTGCGGTAGATCTTGAGCCGGAGGCGTCCATCGGGATCGCGTTCCTTGCGATAGAGGCGACATCCGCGTGCTTGCCCGTCGGGCAGGGCGTTCATGCGCAGGATATCGGTCGCCGCTTCGGACGGGGTCGAATGGGTGCGATAGGTACCGGGAAAAGCCGCCGCATAGTCGATCGCCAGGCGCGCTGCCCGGTTGGCCGGCTCAAGTTCCGCCAGCTGGGCTTCGACCGCAGGTTCCCAGCCCCGCAGCATTTCCGTCAGGCGCCGGTCGAGCGGCTCGCTGTCGGGCACGTCGGCATGCGGGGGAAGGTCGAACATATAGCGGATCTGCGCGATGTCGCCTTCGCCGAGCTGCAGCGACCAGTTGGCCAAAGTAGCGCCGGTGGCCTCGCCCAGCATGTCGGCAATCGCCGTGCGGCTGCCGGTGGTCAGAAGCTCCCGGGGGAGCCAGACGATTGCCACGAGATGCTCGCCGAGCGTCGTCCGCACGAGTTCGAGGCGCGGGCGCGGCCGATCGACCAGCGACATCGCGCTCAGCACGACCCGTTCCAGCGCATCGGCAGGGAGCGCCAGGACGAGATCGGGCGGCAGTTCCGACAGCGCGTGGTGCAGCGCCTTGCCGGCGTGCCCGCGTGGATCGAAGCCGAGCTTCTCCTCCAGCGCGTTGAGCCGTGTGCGCAGAACGGGAATCTCGTCGACCGGTGTGCGCAACGCCGCGCTCGTCCACAAGCCGGCATGGACCGACAGGCCCTTGATCTTCTTGCCCTCGCGCACCGGGCTGACGATCAGGTCGAGCGGGGCGCGGCGATGGACCGTAGAGCGGCAGTCGGATTTCAGCACCAACGGCGCGCTGCCGCCTTCCTCGAACCAGGCGAGTGCAGCTTTTGCCGTGTTCTTGCGCCACAATTCGGGCGACCCGACGCGCATGATTCCGAGCGGGGTCGAGGGCTCTCCGGCCCCTTCAACGCGATGGCCGAGAAGCGTCAGATTGCCGTCCAGCAGCCAGCGCAGCAGGGCCGCGCCCTCGCCGTCGGGCAGTAATTCCGCGTCGTCGCGCATCGCGACCTGCATGGCCTGCCAGTCGCGGACGGCGCCGCGCACGTCGGCCAGCACCGATGCGATCGCTTGGGAGAGGGCCTGCCGGTCGCGCGCGTCGACCCGGTCGGCTTCCAGATAGATGAAGGATTCGCGGCGTTCGCCGACGCTTCCGTTGGGGAGCAGTGCAGTCAGCACGCCATCTTCGTTGCGCCGGACCGCCACCACCGGGTGGAGCAGGCGGCGGACTTCGACATTGTGGTTCGCCATGGCGGCAGAAACAGAATCCACCAGGAAGGGCATGTCGTCATTGACGATCGCGATCCGCATCAGGCGGCGGCCGTCACTCGTGCTGCCGACGCTCTGGACGGTGATCGCGGGGTGGCCCGGCTGGCGCTTGTGCGCGACGTCCGCAAGGAAATGGGCAGCGGCGTCCAGCTGCGCTTCGTCCATGCCGGCCAACTCGCCGGGCAGGGCGCCGCTCGTCAGAGCCTTGGCGAAGATGCTGGGGAAATCCTGGCTGTCCGACTTGGAAAGATCAGCCGCTTCGATATCCATCTGGTCCGCTCCTGCTCGCCGCGTCCAGTCTCGGCCGGATCACGAACGGGAAAACTCTCCCGGATATGGCCTCCTATCCGAACAGTCTCAAGACATGGTTACGATTGTTACGGAAAATGCAAACTCCATGCGGGCGGTGCAAAGGCGAGGGCGCTTTTTCCCGCGCTTTGGCGGAAATGCGCAAATTTCTGCCGCCTGGCGCTCAATCGCTCAGTATGTCCCGGACCTGCGGCGCAAGCTGAAGCGGGTCGAAGGGCTTGGTGATCACACCAAATGCTCCGGCTGCGAGATACTCGTCGACATCCTCGGGGCGGGCCCGGGCCGTAACGAACACCACCGGAATCGAGGCGGTACGCGCATCGGCGCGCAGGATACCGAGCAGTTCGGGCCCGCTCATGCCCGGCATCATGACGTCGATCATCGCCAGGTCGGGGCGCCAGCCGTCGGTTGTCAGCAGGTTCAGCGCCGCATCTCCGGATTCGGCGGTACGCACGTCGAAATTCGGATCGAGCTTCAGCGCCATCTGCACGATCAGGCGGATGTCGCTCTCGTCGTCCACATAGAGAATGCGCGTGGGGTCACTCATTGCGGGCCTCCATGGCGATCGACGATGTCGAGCACGGTCGTGGCGAGGCGCGACAGAGCGCGCCGCGACTTGACGATCACCGCATCGGCCAGCCGGCGGGTCTCCTCGTCGATTTCCTGCGCGGAATAGACGATGATCGGCAGCGGCCGTTTCCAGCGTTTGACGTCGGTCAGCAGCCGCTTGCCCGATCCGTCGGGCAGACCGAGATCCAGCACGATGGCATCGGGCAGGCGTTCTGCCAGAATCTTTTCGGCTGACCGCAGGCTGGTGGCGTTAAGCAGCAGGCCGCGTCCGGCCAGCGCCGCAGAGAACAGCTCGCGGGTGTCGTCGTCGTCGACGACGTGCAGGATCACGGCCTTGCGATGGTCGGCTCTGCGGATCGCGCGCTGTACGATCTGCACCATGGTGCGCGGATCGACCGGGCGTTGCAGCCAGCCGGCCAGAAACCGGTCGCTGCCATCGCTTGGCGGGACACGATCGCTCACGACGATGATCGGGGTCGGCTGCCCAGCCCGGTTCCGCGCGAGCCCGAAGCGCCGCACGGCGTCTATTCCCTCCACGTCCCCCATTGCGGGATTGAGGATGACCGCCTCATAGGGCTGCGACCGTGCGTGGGCGATCCCGTCCCGCACCGTCATGACGAAGTCGCTGGCATAGCCCTGGGCGTTCAGCATCGACTGGATCGAACGCCCGTGCTGCGGCTCCTGCTCGCACACCAGCAGGCGTACGGCGTTGTCGGATTCGGTCAGGCTGGCGGTGTCGCGCGGAATGCTGAAAGCGAAGATGGCGCCGCCCTGAGCCCGGTTCTCGAACGAGATGTCCCCGCCATGGCTCCGTACGATCTCGCGCGATATGGCGAGGCCCAGGCCCGTGCCCCCCACTTTCCGATTGGCCGGGCGGTCGGCGCGGGCAAAGCGGTTGAAGATCGACCCGGCGAAATCCGCCGCAATGCCCGGCCCGTTGTCGGTAACCTGGATGACATGATCCTCCTCGCCGGGGAACAGCTCGAACCGGATGGTCGAGCCCTCGGGGGAGAATTTCAGCGCGTTCGACAGGAGATTGCCGGCAACCTGCACCAGCCGGTCCTGATCGGCGCAGGCCATGACGGGATGCGGCGGGGCGGCGCATTCGATCGTCACCGACCTGCGCTGGGCGAGCCCCTGCATCGATTCGACGGCCTTTTGCATGACGTCGCGCAGATCGATCACCGCATAGTCGAACGCCATCCGCCCTTTTCGGATCTGGTCGATGTCGAGGATGTCGTTGATCAGGCGGATCAGCCGCTGGCTGTTGGTCTCGGCGATCTCGGCCAGACGCTGCGCGTCGCCGGGCAGGGCTCCGGCCGCGCCGCTGCGCAGGAGGCCCAGCGAGCCGACAATCGAGGTCAGCGGCGTGCGCAGTTCATGGCTGACGGTCGATATGAAGTCGTCCTTGAGCTGGTCGACCTCCTTGCGACGGGTCGCGTCGCGCAGCGCGGCGACGATGTGGACCCCATCGGGCAACTCCATCGTGCCGAGTACGACGTCGAGGGTGATCAACTCGCCGGCGCTCGTGCGCCCCGTGACGTCGATCAGCTCGGTCTTGGCGAGCCGTCCATCGCGCACGCCCAGCCGCGACAGAAAGGAGCCCTCGCCGGGAGCGATGTCGATCAGCGTAGCGATGTCCCGGCGCAGCAGTTCGGCGGCGTTGTAGAGAAACATGCGCTCTGCGGCGGGATTGATCGTCTCGATGCTGCCGCTGGGATTGATCAGGATAATCGCATCGGTCGCGCTCTCGAAGATTGCGCGCTGCCGTGCCGCGATATCGGCGCGCTCACGGTTGAGCAGATGGCGCATCCGCCGGTCCCGGCCGATCCAGATGCCCACGCTGCCCGCGATCAGGCTTGTTATCAGTATCGAGGCAAAGACCTGAAGACGGATCTCTTCGAAGCGGTGCTCCTCCGCGCGCATTCCCCGTGCAAGCCCGGCGCCGGCACGGGTGGTCATCCGGTCGACCACGGCGCGAATCTCGTCCATCAGGCGCTGGCCCTCACCGGCGCGCAGTCGCTCGATTGCCCCGGCGGGATTGCCGCCATCGCGTATTTCCAGGGTCCGCCGCATTTCGTTCCACTTCGCGGCGTTCAAGCGGAGCAACTCGGCCAGGTCGGCGGCATCCTGCGGCGAGGAGGTCAGGCGCCGAACGGACGCCACCCGTTCGGGTGTTCTCGCCCTGGCCTCAAGATAGGGTTGCAGGAAAGCGCGGTCTCCGGTGATCAGATATCCACGCTGGGCCGACTCAGCATCCTTCAGCAACGATGTCAGCTCGACCAGCTGGTGTTGATAGGCCTGGGTGCGGTAGATGGCGAGCCGCGTATGTATGTCGTGCCGCGCTTCGTTCTCGATCCAGAGGCTGAACCCCGCCAGCGTCAGCGGCGCTATCGCCGCGACCATCGCGATCGACAGCCAGCTGGGCTTGACGTTGGAGCGGCGCGCCCTGATCCGCGTCATTCAGGTTGCAATAGCGGCCGCATCGCCAGGATCGCCTGTGTACGGTTGGTGACTCCCAATTTGCGGAAGATGGCCGACAGATGCGCCTTGATCGTCGCCTCCGACACGCCCAGGTCACCGGCGATCTGCTTGTTCAGATCGCCGCTCGCCAGCGCCAGAAGCACGCGGCGCTGAGCACCCGACAGCGATTCGAACCGCTTGCGCAGATCGTCGACCCTGGGCTCGACAGGACTGCTCTGCGGGAACACGCGCCCGCCATTCAGGATCATCTCGATCGAGGCGAGGGTGCGTTCGAGCGGCAGCCGTTTCGACAGGAAGGCTGCAGCGCCTACTGCCTGCGCAGTCGACACCATCTGCTCGCCGTCGTGCGAGGAGATGATCGCGATCGGCGTACGTTCGAGCAGATGCTGCAGCTGGAAGAAGCCGCCAAAGCCGTTGGAGTCCGGCAGTTCATAGTCGAGGATCAGCAGCCGATAATGGCCATTCCGCCGGATCAGGTCTTCGGCTTCCGCGATCGAGCCGGCCGTGTCGACGACCATTCCCGCATGCCGTGCGCTCATCGAAAGCTGGATGGCTTCCCGGATGAGCGGATGATCGTCCGCCACCAAAATCCGCCCGTTAAGCACCGTCAATCCCCGATACGCAAAACCGCCGAACAAGGAGCCGGCGATCCACTCCCTTGCGCCTCTTCCCTCAGCCCCCACCCGACTGGAGAAAAGATTGTAAGACTTTAGTATAACCATCAACGCCATGGGGGAAGAAGGCATTTTTAGGTGATTCTCCTAATCGATCGGGAGGCGCTGTTCGCGCCGCTTCTGTCTGCGTGCCTCGGTATTTCGCCAAGTATCTTGCGAACGATTGCGGAGGTCGATTTCGCCGATCTGGCAGCCTGCCGGGCGCAAGCGGTGTTGATCGTCGGGCCGATCGAGGACTGCTGGCGGAAAGCGCTCGACGCGGCGGCGGCGAAGGGGAGCAGGGTGGTGCGAATCGCCTGTGAGGCGGGGGAGCCGTCCACCAACGGGACACAGGCCTATCCCGTCATCGGTCCGGCCATCGACCTCGCCACGCTGCGCAGCGCTCTGCCCCCCGAACTGGCCTCGCAGCTGCGCGGCCACGATGGCGGTGCGGTCGACCGTCTCGGGGTTCTGCTCGGCAAGGATGCGGCGGCCGACATGGTCATGCGCTTCCACACGGGCCTCGCCGATGGCGTCGCGGCGATCGACGGCGGAGCGGATATGGCCCCGATCGGCCATCGGCTGGGCGGCATGGCGGGGATGCTCGGCCTGCCGCTGTTGTCTGCCGCCTGGCTCGGCCTTCAGCGTGACGTGCGGCTCTGGCCTGCGGCGCGCGCCATCACGGCAGAGGCGCTCCGCGAGGCGGGCATCCCCTAGGCCGGGCTTGACCGCCGCCGCCGTCGAGGCCAAGCGGCGGGCGCGCCACGTCGTTTCGCTGGGAAGCCCTGATGTCCGAGACCTATATCCTGACCCTGTCCTGCGTCGACCATCCCGGCATCGTCGCCGCCGTCTCGACCTCGCTCGCCCGCCACGGCGCCAACATCATCGAGGCGCAGCAGTTCGACGATCTGATGACCGGTCGCTTCTTCATGCGGGTCGAGTTCGCGCTCGTCGGGGGCGCCGACCTCGCCCAGGTGGAGGCGGGTTTCGCATCGGTGGGGGCCGACCATGGTCTCGACTATCGCTTTCGCGCTTCTTCCTCACGCAAGCGCGTGCTGCTGCTGGCCAGCAAGTTCGACCATTGCCTCGCCGACCTCCTCTATCGCTGGAAGATCGGCGAGCTGGAGATGGAGCCGGTCGGAATCATCTCGAACCACCCGCGCGATACCTATGCCCATCTCGATTTCGGCGCGATCCCCTTTCACCATTTGCCGGTAGCGAAGGATGCCAAGCCGCAGCAGGAAGCCCGGATCAAGGCGATCGTCGAGGAGACCGGCGCCGATCTGGTGGTGCTGGCGCGCTACATGCAGATATTGAGCGACGACCTCGCCCGCTTCCTCGCCGGGCGCTGCATCAACATCCACCACAGCTTTCTGCCCGGCTTCAAGGGCGCCAAGCCCTATCATCAGGCGCATGCGCGCGGGGTGAAGCTGATCGGCGCGACCGCCCATTATGTTACGGCCGACCTGGACGAGGGGCCGATCATCGAACAGGACACCGAGCGCGTCAGCCACCGCGACACACCCGACGATCTCGTCCGCAAGGGCCGCGACATCGAGCGGCGCGTTCTCGCCAGTGCGGTCCGGGCCTTTCTGGAAGATCGGGTGCTGATGAACGGGGCGACGACCGTCGTCTTTTCCTGACGGCCGCCGCCCGACCCCTCAGCGGAACGCGGCGAGAATTTCGGCGCCGCGCTTGCCGCGCAAGATGCCGCAGCTGTGGATCTGCTCGACCGTGCGGTCGAGGCTGAGCGCCCCGCGCTGGTGCTTTTCGACCTGTGGGCGGAAGTCCTTTTCGACCTTCGCTGCCTTGTCGACCGAGCAATAGCGGATCGGCAGGCTGGGCAGGCGCCCGGCCGCGAACAGCCCGGCATTCTTGACCAGATCGTCATAATGGCCGGTGACATAAGCATAGCTCATCTCGACCGTCTCGGGCTCCAGCGCCAGATATTGCAGGATCGACAGGCGATCGGGATTGCGCAGCCGCTCGTCGTCCAGCTTGCCGAGCAGCCAGCGCCCCGTTTCGGCCTTGCCGGTCGAGGCGAGCGCACCGATCGCGCTGTCGCGGAACAGCGTGTCGTCGGTGCTCGCTGCGCGCTCGAACAACGTCTCGGCTGCCGGCAGCCCGCCCTTCGCCAGATAGGCGCCCAGCGCCGCGCCGAGATAGGACTGATCGAGCGCCTTGGCGTCGCCCGCCATCCAGTCTGTCGCCGCCTTGGCGAGGCGCGTCTGCAACGCCGGATCCTCGGCCTCGCCGGCGAGCAGGCCGACCAGATCGGACCGCAGCTTCTGCAGATCGCCATCGTCCGCCGCATGGGCGCCGGTCGCCGGGTCGAAGCCGATCGCGGCCAGCCTGGGGCCATAGGCATCGGTCAGGAAGCGGCGATAGCCGGGCAGGGCGTCGCCTGCGATCATGCCGCGCTGGCGCAGGCCCGCCAGCCGCAGGCCGCCGTCGACCGCCGCCACCGAATAGCTGTTGGCTGCCATCGCCCGCGCAGCGTCGAGCAGCAGCGACGGCGGCAGTTCGCCCGCCCGGAAGCCCGCCCACAGGCTGTCGGTCAAGGCCAGCGCCTCGCCCGGTGGCAGCGTGCCCGCGCCGGCGATCATCGTCTTCCACTCCGCCTCGGGCAGCGAGAAGCGATAATAGCCGGTGCCCCCCGCATTGGGGATGATCATCCCCGTGGCTGCGACGGGTATCACAGCCGAGGGCTTGTCGAGCAGCGAGCATTGCCGCGTCTCGCCGACGCGCATGCATAGCGGGATGATCCAGCTCTGCGCCGGCAGCTCGGTGCCGAGCAGCGCATAGCGCTTCTGGCTGACCGCGAGGCCGCCGGCCGTCCGCTCGACCCGGACCACGGGCACGCCCTGCTGGTCGACGAAGCTCTTGAGCGAGGCCAGCACGCGCGGATCATGCGCGGCATCGGCGAGCGATCCGAAGAACTGGTCGGTGTTCGCCGTGCCATAGGCATAGCGTTTCAGGTGGAGTCGCACGCCGTCGCGGAACTTCTCGTCGCCCAGATAGGCGGCGATCATCGCCACGACCTGTCCGCCCTTGCCATAGGTGACTTGGTCGAAGGCGCTATCGATGTCGCCATTGGTCGGGATCGGCTGATGGATCGGGCGGCCCGCTTTCAGCGCGTCGGTGTTCATCGCCGCAAAGGCCTCGTCGATCGCGCCCGCGCCGATCTTCAGGTCGGGGCGCCATTCGTCGCCGATGCGGTAGCCCATCCAGTTGGCGAAGCTCTCGTTCAGCCACAGATCGTCCCACCAGGCCGGGGTGACTAGGTCGCCGAACCACTGGTGCGCCAGTTCATGCGCGACGACCATGCCGAAGGTCTTCTTCTGATCGGTCGAGGCACCGCGATCGAGCAGCAGGATCGTGTCGCCATAGATGTCGGCGCCTGCATTCTCCATCGCGCCGGGCATCACCGGCGATCCGATCTGGTCCAGCTTGGGGAAGGGGAAGCCGGTGTCGAAATATTTTTCGAGCAGCGAGACGATCGGCTTGGTGTTCTCCAGCGCGAAGTCGAGCTTGTCCTTATAGGGCTGGGTGCCCACGATGCGGATCGGCAGCGGCTCCTTGCGCTGCGCGGTTGCGGGCACTTCGCTCGACGCGGTCGCGAAGGGGCCGACGACGAACGCCATCAAATAGGTCGGCAGCGGCCGGGTCGCGGCAAATTCATGGCGGACCAGATCGCCCGCCTTGACGCTGCGCGCGATCGGCGCGTTGCTGAGCGCGGTCAGGCCGGGCCGGGTGGTGATCGAGACGGTGAAGGGCGTCTTGTAGCCGGGCTGGTCGAAGCCGGGGAAGGCGGCGCGCGCGTCGATCGACTGGAACTGGGTCCAGGCATACCACTGGTCGGCGACCTTGATCCGGTAGAGCCCCGCCGGGCCGTCGCCGAAGGGCGCGTCATAGTCGAAGCTGAGCGTCGCCTTGCCGGCCGGCAGGGGACTGGCGAAGTCGAGGCGCAGCACGCCGGACGGATCGACCTCGGCATGGCGAGCGGCGATCGTCTTGCCGGCGATGCTGGCGACCGCCTTGCCGATCTTCATGTCGCGGGCATGGAGGTAGAGGAAGCTGGACGGCGCCTTGAGCGACACGTCGATTTCGGCATGGCCGGAGAAACGCTCCTGATCGGGCAATATGGTCAGGTCGAGCCGATAGGCGATGGGCGTCGCGGCGTCGGACAATATGCCGCGCGGGACGGCAGCGGTGGCTTCGGTCGGAGCCGCCATGGCGGACTGGGCGAGCGGAAGCGAAAGCGCGGTCAGGGCGACGGCGGCAAGCAGCGTTTTCATTCGAGACACCCTCTTGATCTGATGACCTGCTGCTATAGCAAGATAATACAGCGGACAAGCGGGCCCGTCGTTACGCGGGTGCAGAATCGTGCGGACAAGCGTGTCGGTCCTTGGTTATGCTGGCCGAGGTGGGCTGCTGATTCCGCGTGTGGAGATGGTAGCGCGATGGTGACGAAGGCGTTGATGGGCGTGCTGGCTCTGGCGGTGGGGCCGGCGCAGGCGGAGCCGGGTATCCGGACGGTCCCCGTGATCTTTTCGGGCGGCACCACGCGGCAGGTGATCCATGGGTCGATCCGCGGCTATGACGTGATCGACTACAGCCTGCGCGCGGCCGCCGGTCAGAAGCTCAGCGTCGTCTTCACCACCAGCAACGGCTCCAGCTATTTTAACGTCGGGGTGCAGGGTGCCCCCGAGGCGCTGTTCAACGGCGCGACCTCCGGCAATCGCTTTTCCTCGGTGCTGGCGGCTAATGGCAGCTATGCGGTGCGCGTCTATCTGATGCGCAACGCCGCCCGCCGCAACGAAGTGGCGCGCTACACCCTCACCATCGGGCTGGCCGGGGCCGGCCCGGTCGCGACCGCAGGCCTGTGGCCGCCGGGGCGCGGCGGGACGATCCAGCGCGCGGTGCGTCCGTCCTTCTGCCGGGGCGAGGTATCGGGCATGTACGCCGTCCGCGCCGGCGAGGTTCGTTCGGGGCCGATCGTTCCCGTGCCGGGCGAGGGCAGCGCGATCGACGGCAGCGTCGACAAGGGGGGCGAGGGGATCAAGCGCTTCCGCTGCCGCTTCGACGCGCGGGGCCGTTTCATCGACGTGATGGCGATGACCAGCGACGGCGAATGATCGTCGATATCAGGCCGCAGCCGGGACCGGCCTGACCGACCCCAGGCGCGAGACGACCAGCAGCATGAGCGAAAGTGCGAGCCAGGCCAGCGCCGCCGTCGCCGCTGCGCCCGCGCCATGGCGCTCGACCAGCGGGGCCGCTGCGAGCGGGCCGATCACCGTCCCGCCCAGCTGCGCCGTGCCCACCAGCATCGCGCCGCGTCCGCTCGGATCGACCGCGAGGACGGCGGGCATCTGAAAGGGTGGCACGAAGATCCAGACGAAACCGAAGGCTGCTGCGGCTGTCAGCATGACGAGGCTCGATCCGCCCTGCGTCAGAAGCAGCACCGCGGCCCCCGCGATGGCGATGCCCGCGATCCAGGCCGCCATCGCGCCGAGGCGGAGCGCCAGGATCGCCGCGAGCAGCCCGCCGGCGATCTGCGCGGCGATGCCGATCGACACCGCATGACCCGCCGTCCGCGCGTCGAACCCGACGCCGCGCAGCACCGGCAGCAGATAGACCCACAGCGACATGATCCCGGCGAGGAAGGCGGCAATGGCGAACAGCGCCACGATCGCCCGCCCGCCGGGCAGGCCGCGCACCGCATGGCCTGCGCCGGGCAGTGCATCGGTCAGCCAGAGCAGGGCGATCAGCATCGCCAGGTTCATGGCGACGAGCAGTCCATAGGCCCCGCTATGGCCGAAGGCGGGGGCGACCACCTCGCCGATTGCCTGCGACAGGGCCAGCGCCAGCACCGATTGCGCGGTGACATAGATGGCGAACAGGCGCGCGGGCTGGGCCGAGCGCGAGAACACCCCGATCAGCGCCCACAGCAGCATGCCCGCACCCGCGCCATTGACGAAACGCAGGGCTACGATCGCGCCGCCCTCGGTCAGGATCGTGCCGCCATTGGCGATCAGCATCGCCACGATGGCGAGCCCGGCCTTCGCCTTGAGCCGGGTGAGCGGCAGGCAGAGCGCCGCCAGCGTGCTGGCGATCGCCATCCCAGCCGCTTCCGCAGTCGCAGCCAGGCCGATCTGCCCCATGTCGAGCTTGCCCGCCGCGCGCAGCAGTTCGAGCAGCAGCGGCTGGAGCGCCGAGATGCACCCCGCGCCGATGCCGAGCAGGACGAAGGGCAGCCACCGGACCTCGGGTGGTGCCGAATCCTCATGCCTCTCGGATATCGTCCTGCCGTCGCCCATCGCCTCGCCCCTCGCTCGCGCCGGACAGGCGGTCGGGGCATGAGCGCACGCGCGGTCCTTCGACCGCCGGCCTTGCATCCCATCCTCGCCCCGCCTGTTCCTGCGGTGAGCCGGCAGCAAGCCAGATGCGGCTGGGGCCGTCAATCGTCTTACAGCTAGCTGTAAGAATAGGGCCGCACTAAACCAGGGACAGTATACTAT
>NZ_JAGMXV010000366.1 GCF_018006725.1 Rhizorhabdus sp. | reverse complement strand
GCGACGGACAGAAGCTTTTTTGAAGGCTCGCCGAGTGCGTCATTTCGCTAAGCGAGCCGAAGGATAGCCCTCGGAGAGCATCCTCAGGAAAGAGTCAGAGCGGGGTTCCCATTGTCGGCTCTCCAATAGGCCGAATAGTAAAGCCGGTTTGGGCCCGCGCCATGCGCAGTTTTCGTTGCCTATTCCGAAGCTCTAGCCGGGACCGCGTTCGCAGCCGCGCCTTCCCGATCCGGCTAAGCTGGTCCCGCCGATGTTCAAGTGCGTCATGGCGGCGGATAAGGGGCCGGAAGGCGAGAGGAAGTTGCCAGTTAAGGTAGATAGCATCAAAGCAGAAGGGGACGCCGCATGTATTGTAATATAGCCGTCAGATCCTCGGTTGCCGCGTCGCGCGACGCACCCGTCGACCATAACGCTCGTTATCCGTCGGATCGGGGTGCTTGCCGCCGCCCTTCCAGTCGTCGGAGATCAGCCAGTCCTCGAAATAGTAAAGCCACGTTGTGGCCCAGGGTACGAATGTCTGATCGATCCGCATCGTGCCGGTCCACTCGCGCGTTCCTGGCAACGTGAGGCACAGGCGCAGGGGATCATGATAGACGTGCGGCAGGGGCCGCTCACCCGCCAAAGCCGAAAGCTCGGGGTCCGTGACGAAGACGCTTGGTGTTTCGCCCCGCTGAAATGTAATGCGCATGGAGTATTCACGGCTAAGGGGCGTCGGCCTGTCACGATAATCCCAAATAAAGCCAGTCGCGTGCAGCCGGCCTGTCCCCGTACAGATGGGATTGGCGCGCAGAAACATAAACTGCTGCGCGGGCGTCAGGTCTGGGCGGTCACGCGAAAACACCTAGTCACCGAAGAACGTGTTGGAGCGAACCGGCGTCGCATTGGCCGCGCTGGACAGCGTGAGCCCGACCGTCGGCGCGACGTAGAGCTTCTTGGCCGTGCGTGCCTGCGAAATGCTGTCGGTGCGAGCATCGATAACTTTGCGAACGACCGAACTCCCGAGGCTTCCTTCCAAGCTCTTGCCGATAACGTCGATGCCCTGCAAATCCGGAAGGGCCTCGAAGTCCGCCAGTGCCTTCGCATGCCACTCGTAGAAGGCGGCGGCGCGAGCCGGCTCAGTATTCCAGCGCTCGGCGAAGTTCTCGCCGACCGTGGTTTCGTTGGCCACCACATAGATCCGCCGACCATTGACGACCGGCTTATCGATGAAGTGTGGCATCAACCGAATGGTCGCGATCAGAACGTCAAGTTCGGAATCGAAAACAAAGCTCTTGACGCAATACTCATACGACTGTGCCGCGAGCGTGGTGATGATGATGGAGATCGGTGCGATCTCCTCGACGACTTCCAGGAAATGCACATCACGATGCCGCTTGAGGATCTGCACCGTCCGCCGCAGGATGCCTTTGGCGGTGCCATGCACAGGGAAGGGCTCGACGGCCGCACGGTCCTCGGCAGCGAGAGCCTTTTGCATCCGCAAGGTGGGGATTAGGGCTGCCCTGCGTTCAAAGAGCGCCTTGTAGCCTTTCGGATTCGTCGGTTTGAATTCCCGCAGCTTCTTGTCGGGAACCAATTCGCCGCCGTTGGCGCATTTGGCATTGTTGATCGTCGGCGAGATGTCGAGATGATATTCGCGTGCGTAGTTCAAGCGCCAGCAGCGCTTCTTCTCTTCGAGCATGGCAGCGTAGCGCGCGTTCTCCTTCAGGCGATCGCCGACAATGCGTTTCAACTCTGCCGGTGGCCGGTCAGCGGTAAAGCGCAGCACCTTGCAGATGAGATCGACGTCGAAATCTTCGCGCCCGATCGGTTTGACCGTCGTGCCGAGGCCGGTCGAGCCGTGAGCATAAATATCGATCCACTTCAGAAGAGGGTTGTCCGACCCGGAGAGCCATTCCGCGACAGCCTCGTAGCTCGTCCGCGCAGCCTCAAGCTGAGCAGCGGTCAACTCCAGCGCTTGGCAAATCTGATCGAGGAGCGAGTAAACCTCGGCTTTGCGCAAAAGCAGATGCGTCTGGGGAGGCGCCGTGAACATCTGATTCATGGCTCAATTCCTTTCACGGTGTAGATAGGTTTGAACGATTCGGCAGTTTCCGTCAGAAAAACGGGTTCAATGCGAGGACGCTCCTTACGAGCTGATGAGGCGCCCATGCCTTTGAGTTGCGCGATCTTGCGCGTGTCATCGAGATTGAAGAAATCCTTCGGCACATCCGGGCAGCACCGGAAAATCGCCTCACGTTCGTATTGATGGCCGGTAAGCAACTTCGCCATACCAAGCGCGCCATGCGACTGGCCGTCCATGAACAGGCGGGTCACATCCTTTGCGAGACCGCCCCAACCAGGCGCCTCGCCGATCATGTAGACCTCGTTGACGCAGCCCAGGCTCAGCACTCGCAGACTGCTGGCCGGCCAGTCGAGCAAAGTGACGGCCTCGACCACCGCCAACGCGATCGGGTTGTTGGCCCATACGCCGCCGTCGAGCAGACCGACATCCTCGGCGGTCCGGTGGCGCTTGTAGTAGGTGGGCGCGGCGGCCGTCGCCATCGCGGCATCGACGGCGAGGCGCTTGTAATCGGTCTTGAGGCGGGGATGATGCGCTGTCTTGAAAATATAGACACCGCGATGGTCGGCATCCCATGCGGGAATCACCAGTCGCGTTCTCGCATCCCCAATGCGCCTGCTGCCGAGAACTGTAGAGAGTTCGCTCCGCAGCAGATCAGCGTCATGCTTCGGGGTGACGATGTGCTTGAGGCGACGCCACGCGTCGCCGGCGAAGCTCGCCAGAGCGCCGCCCGACTGTCCAAAAATGTGTGGGCCGCGACGGACATAGAGGTCAAGGAGATCACGCGCGGGAAGACCCATCGCCAATCCGATCGCCAGAATGCCGCCCGTGGACGTTCCTGCGATCAGATCGAAATACTCTCCGATGGGCCGGTCGAGATCCTCTTCCAGAGACGTAAGAAAGGACGCCGGCTGCGTTCCCATGATGCCGCCGCCGTCAATCGAGAGAATTCGACGAATCGGCGGTTTATCTGAAGGAACTGCAACCTGCGTCATGTCGCTTAGCCCTTCGGAGGATAGGGATCGTGCCCGTAGGAATTCTTGTCGCGAATCCGACCGTCCGGCCGATGAATGACGACTTCGCTCTGCTGGTTGATCGCGATCTCCCGTGCAGCCCGTTCGGCATCTCCCTGGGTCGGATGGATCGAGGTTGCCCTCTCATTCCTTTCGCCACGCACGGCCCATTCGTCACCGTGCGGAACGACATGCTGATTCTTGCCTGCCATGCTCACAACTCCTGATTCCTTGACCTGATTCGCAAATCGTAATAAGTAGCTATACGCTCTGTCATAGCCTGAGCCGAAGAAATAGCCCCGCGGGGCTGTCGACGATCTAGACATGGAACTCTATACGATCTGTCATGGCCGAGTCAAGCGCACCAAAAGACTTCGCCTCTCGCCTGCGCAAAACGCGCGAAACGCGGGAGCTAAGCCAATCCGAACTGGCCAGGGAAGCCGGCATGCAACCTTCGGCCATCGCCCATTTTGAGGCTGGGCGCCGCAAGCCGTCGTTCGACAACGTGCGAGCGCTCGCGAAGGCGCTGAAGGTCTCGGCCGACTACCTACTCGGGGCGCAAGCCGCGACGACCGCCTTTCGCGACGAAGACAAGCTGAGCGCAAAAGATCGACTTTTTATTCAGAACATCATCGACACAATGATTAAGGACAAGAAATAGGGGGCGAAACATGGCGGGCTTTCGGTTGAAGATGGCAACCCAG
>NZ_JAGMXV010000365.1 GCF_018006725.1 Rhizorhabdus sp. | reverse complement strand
GTATAGATGTATACACCTATACACCTATACACCTATACACCTATACACCTATACTAGCGCAAGGGGGCAGTCTTGTGCTTGTTGCGACAGAAGCCGATGAAGGCGGCGCGGGGGCTTTTCAGTTCCGGCCGCCCGCTGTCGATCCACCATGACACCCATTGGTCATAGAGCGCGTAAACGTCATAGCCAGGCGCAACGCTCTTGGCGTCGTGGAAGCCTTCGGGGTCGATATAGGGCCGCTCGGGTTCCGCCTCGATCGCCTCGACCGTATCCAGAGCCTCGCGATTGCGGAACGTGACCGTATCGCCGTTCATTTCCACGGCATAGTCGGGCAGATGATCGTGCGCGACGAGATCGCGCAGCATCGAGCGGAACACGCGCAAATGGCTACTCGCGCCGGTCTTTTTCTGTAGCGTTTCGACCGAGATCGACCATTTTTCCTGCGCGCCGCAATGCTTGCGCGCCAGCTCGTAGATACGCCGTTCGAGCGGCTTGCGGAGGCGGAAATAGTCGCGATGGAGCGTCAGGACGCTGCGCCCCTCAACCATCTTGAACAGCCAGTCGGATAGCGTGACCTTGATTTCCGACATTTGGCCGGAGCGGGTTTGCCGCACGATCCGCCATTCATTGATGAGGCCGAAACCTTCGGTGATTTCCTCGCCATCGGCCTTGATATTCGTGGTGATCCGCGTCCCCGACAGCCGCTCGAACGCGCTCCGCAGCCGGTCATAGCCGTCGCCATCGGTTTGCCGGTTGGTCCACACCAGTAGATCGCGAGCAGTGAGGTGCAAGGTGCGGCTCGGTCGCTCCCCCTGGTTCATCTTCCCGATGAGCTGGGAGATGCAGTAGATCAGAATATCCTTGTCGTGGATCGTCGCCAGCCCTTTGACGCTGGGGACGATTTCGAGCTTGTTGCCGTTATGCTCATAGCGGAACACGCGCCGATCGGGCTTGGTCGCGAGCGAGAAAATCGGATGCTCCATCGAGGCCATGTCATCCTTGGGGATGGCGTCGAGAACATCGCAAATGAACAGATCGGGATCGGGGTAGCGAACAGGCAGCAGGGGAGGGCGTCCCTCCGCGCCGTTCGGGGTTTCATTGACGGCAAGCGGGAGTTCGGGGTTTCGTTGACGGTCAGGCTCGATTCGGGGTTTCATTGACGCGCACCGTAGATTCGGGGTTTCATTGACGCAACGGAAAAGTTCGGGGTTTCATTGACGGGTGATCGCGATTCGGGGTTTCGTTGACGCAGATTCGGGGTTCTGGAGTCACCAGATTCGGGGTTCCGTTGACGCCGAGGGCAAAAAAACGCCCGATTATTCTAATATTTTCAGTTGCTTATGAAACCGCCAAAATCCCGTAACACGACTCTTTAACCCATATATTAACACTAGGCCGACCTGTGGATAACTTTAACCGCAGCGCCCACTCGACGCCGGATCATCGTGGTTTCACCCACCAGCGTCCCGCCAGATCGAACAACTTGTCCTGATTTTCGGGACAGAGGCAGCATGATCCACTCGCGCCGCGCTACCGGCACCGGTCAGAGGGAAGAAAAGCGCCGCCTCTTGGGGGCTTCGCCCCCGCCGGCTCGCGGCCTTCGGCCGCCCCGGATCGCTTTGCGATCCTCCCACCCGGCATCCCCATGATGAGCCGGCTTCGCCGGCACGCTTTTTGCTAGATTGAGGATCGTTTAAAGGCATCACCTCAAGGTTTGTGCGCCAGACAACGATTTCACGGACATTTCGAGAACACTGGTCATGCTACGAGCTTGAGCCGCGCCAAGGGGTCGTTCAGCGGCCGAAATTCGCCCATAGGAACACGCATGGCCTGGTCCCAAAGATAATCGCCGGTAAGGCTGATGTGCGCCCAGCCCATCGGCGAAAGATGGGCGAGGAGTGCCGGGTCAAATTCGGCATCGGTGGCAATGAGGTGCTGCATGGCCCGATCGAGATAGAGCGTGTTCCAATAGGCAATCGCGGCAATTAGTAGATTGAGGCCAGAGGCGCGATACTCTTGGTTTTCAAGGCTTCGGTCCGTGAATCGTCCCTGACGGTTGGTGTAGATGGCCGCTGCCAGGGTGTGGCGCGCTTCGCCCTTGTTCAGACCCGCCTGACATGCTCGCCGCAGCGCGGGCTGTTCTAACCAGTCGAGGGTAAACAGCGTGCGCTCGATCCGGCCGAGTTCGGCAAGCGCAAAATCCAGCTTGTTCTGCCGTTTGTAGGCCGCGAGTTTCCGCATGATGACAGATGGGGCGACGGTGCCATCCTTGATCGATGCCACGATCCGAACGATATCATCCCAATCGGCCTCGATCGCGCCAACCTTGATTGGGCGTCCCATCAGGCATTCGATGCCCTGATAGGTCGACGGGGCCAGGATGGAAGCGAGCTTGCGATCGGCGATGTCGCGCAGACGCGGTACGAACCGGAAGCCCAATAAATGACACAGCGCGAACACATGGTCGCTTGCGCCGCCGGTATCGGTATAGTGTTCGTGCAACGGGAGTTGCTCAGCGCCAAGGACAAGGCTGTCGAGCACATAGGGGGCTTCACCTGCGGTCGCGGACATGATCCGTGAGCCGTAAGATGCAAAATGGTCGGATAGATGCGAATATATCTTCACCCCCGGATCGGCACCATATTTGGCATTGATCTCGGCGGCGCCGGACCGGCTTCTTCCAGAGCGGAAAAACTGGCCATCGGATGACGAACTGGTTCCAGATCCCCAGTGGCGAGCGAACGGGAGGCGATGATGGGCCGCGACTATTGTCTGAAGCGCCTGCTGGTAATTTTCGGGCGACAGGTACCAGTTGTGGGTCCAGGCGATCTGGGCATAGCTCACGCCCTCGCTGGCATTGGCCATGCGCTCAAGCCCCAGATTCGTACCGTCCGCCAGGATGGCCGCGAGCACGGCATTCGGGTTGTCATGCTCCTTGCCGGATCGCAGGTCGCGAAACGCGGACAGAAAGCCCGTGCGTTCGGCCACCTCGACCAGCAGCTCGGTTATCCTGACGCGCGGCAATAGCCCGTCGAGCCGGCGGTCCAGCGTTTCGGCTTCGAGCGGAGTGATCGGCGGCATTTGCTGGATCTTCAATCGGTCGCGTTCCAGTGACACGCCTTCGAGTTTTCCGCCCTTCAGCTGCTTTGCAAAGCGCCTCAACCGCCAGTCGAGCGTTCTGCCGCGCTCGGCAAGGTAGGCCTGGGCATTGGTTTCGAAGGCAAGCTGCTCCAGGGCTTTCGCTGTGTCGCGGCGGCTCAGCAGATAGGCATCGAAGCGCTGATAGCTGCGGCTGCCCTCGACCCACACATCGCCGGCGCGCAAGCCATCGCGCAAGGTGGCGGCAACTGCGGTTTCATATAGCCGACGATCAATGCGCCCGCCGCTAGTAATGATCTGCTTCCATTTGCGGCTCGGGAATGGAAGCGGCGCGTTGTCCGGAAGTTGGCGAGCCTTGCGCTGGTTGGCATCCTTGATGATGTCGATGGCCTTGATCAACTGCGACCGACTGCCGGACGCCTTGAATGAGAACGCCTCGAAGAAGGCCGGGCTGAACCGGCGCAACGTTGCGTAGCGCTCGGTTGCTGCGACCAATGCATCTTCGCCCGCGAGATTGGCCAACGCGTCGACCTGGGCCCTTGCGGCGACCAGCTTGTGCCAGCCTACCATTTCATCGATCAGCTCGAGCGGATCGCCACCGTGTTGGACGGCTTCGTCGAGGGCCGAAATCGTCGCACCGAACAATCGCATCAGCTGGCCAACGGACTGGATGCTGTCC
>NZ_JAGMXV010000117.1 GCF_018006725.1 Rhizorhabdus sp. | reverse complement strand
GGCGTCTTGCACTTCCAACTCCCTTGATCGTCCAAATAATTAGCGAAACACAATGGACAGGCATAATGCCATCAAGCCATTGAAACTACACCACAAGACATGACGTGGTGTTGATATATGTTAAATCAATGACTTAGTTGCGGATATTAGCTCTGCCGGGTTGAGCCAGCTTGCGCAGACCAAACGCGACAAAAGCGAGAAATACGCCGCGGAAAATGAAGCTGATCCCGACGATCGTCGCGAGCATGACGAGGCTGGTCGCGGGACCAGCGAACAGCAGATATCCGCCCAGAAGAATATCGAGGACGCCCAGCGCAAGACGCCATCCGCGATCGTAAGCGCCCCGGATGGCGCTCGCGACCTGAAATATGCCCGAAACAAGCAGCCAGAAACCTAACGCCCAGACCAGGGAGATCGCGCCGGCAAAGGGATTGAACAGGATAATTCCGCCCGTCACGACACCCAGGACGCCCAGCAGCACTTCGGTCCAGCGTCCCCGATCGGACAACGACGAAACACCGGAGACAATCGCGAGGACACCGTAACCGATCAGAAACACGCCCAGGAGAACGCCCGTCGTCAACCCGGTGGCGATCGGATTGGCAAGCGCGACAAATCCGATCAAAATCACGAGAATGGCATAAGCCAGAATCCAGCCCCAGGCCGACCCTGAACGCGCTTCCGACCTTTGATCCCATGCAGTGTTGCTTGCCATGATGCGTCTCCCTTTTTCCGCACAATTCCCAAATCGGCGAAGAGTTTCTCCCCGTAACGGGCCTGGAGGCGCGAGGTCGAAGCGACTTCCGAGCAGCCGCGCTCAGTAATCGAGGTTGCGCTTCTCCATCTGCGTTGCCGCCAGATCGGCAACAAGCCCCGCGCCGCCAGTCATCTCGTAGATGCGCACGACGTCTTCGTCGGAAAGGTTGGCGACCATTGTGCGCACGGCATTCGCGTTGTCCGCGTCGAGCGTTGCGGCAGCGCCAGCGTCGTCCGCAGACCCGGCAATGCTTTCGTCACTTCCATGCCGGGGCTGCGTCATCGCTCAACCGCCGTTCAAACGATCGCGGACCTGCTTGGCAGGCGCGAAACTAATCTTGCGCGATGCAGCGATCGTGATCGCCTCGCCGGTCGCGGGATTGCGGCCCTGACGCTCGGGCGAATCCTTCACTTTGAACTTGCCGAACCCGTTGATGCTGACTTCATCGCCCTTAGCGACAGCATCGGTAATATCCGCGAAGACAGCCTCGACAATTTTCTTGGCGTCAGCCTTTGAAAGATCGTGAACGCTGGAGAGTTGCTCGGCAAGATCCGAGGTCGAAACGGGCATGATGTAATCCTGTGCCTATGGTTGAAGTATCGGGTTGGGCCTGGTTTATGCCTCACCATTGTCCGGCGTCGCAACCTGTTCGAGCATTTTCCCGTCATAGGGTCGAACAAGGGCGAGCGCGTCGTCGGCCGAGCCATCGAGCCACTGGCTCAGGTCGGCGCGGTGAAGGATGACCGGCATTGCCTTGGGATGCCAGGGGGCGACAATCGCATTGGGCGCTGTGGTGCAAAAGGCATAGGCCTCGCCCCGCTCGGTCGGCCGCCAGATCCCGGCGAAGAACGCGATCGGATGATCGGGCAACGAAAACCACATCTGCCGCGGTTTGCCATCGTCCCCCTTCCCGCCTTCGGGATGCGGTTCGGCAAAATGCGTGAACGGGACCAGACAGCGACGCTCGGGATTGGAGATCGATGGCTTCCACATCGAGGACGCGAGGTTGCGCGCGTTGGTCACATATTTGTCGAGTTTGATCGCCGGATCGCGCTTGCTCGCAACCTTGGTCGGGAAGCCCCATTCCATCGCGACCGGCTCGAGCGGCCGATTGCCTGCCGGCGATCGCCGGATGACAAGCCCGTGCCTGGGCGTCTTCTTGCCGGTGGGAAAGATTTCGAGAGGGATCGAGATGACCGGGTTTTCCTCGAACGCCTCATATCCGCATGCCTGCATCACGGCCGTCTGCCGAGCGCTCAGTCGATAGCGATTGCAGATCGTTCCTCTCCTTCAGCCCATCGACGTTACCAGAACTCGCGACCGCCCCGATATTCCCGCCACGCATTATCCCATTTCGTGCCGACCTCACCCGCGACGGGCCTGGCCCCCACATCATAGCCTGCCATCACGTCATCGATGTGCGGCGCTGGCGCGGGACGATTGAACGGTGCGATCTTTAGCGCCTTGAGATACCAGACATAGGCGCGCTCATGATCCGAAACCGGCTCCGCCTTCCCCCAGGCCACCTCCTGAAACTGACGCTGGGCCGCACTCTTGGGCCGGCGCTCCCGCAGGCGAAGGGCGTCGTAGAATTTCAGATGCCTGTCGAGCAGTCGCTCGTACATCGCGATCGTGCGGGCATCTTCAGGACCAGCTTCACCCTGCATGCGCCTTCTCCTGCCACGGAGAACAAATGCGGAAAGTCGCTCGCCAATCCCACCGCGAAGTGATACGCTTTGCAAGCGTTATTCGACCATCGGGTCGGACGGGCGGGAAAGGAGCAGCCATGTTGAACCATGATACTGGCCAGATGGACTGGGATCGGCATCCTATCGGTGGCGCACCATTCCCCAGTTCGTCCTATTCGATCAATCCCGAAAATATGTATGATATGGCTACGCCGCGCGGGCGTGAGCTGATGGATGAAGTTTATCCATCTTCTCGTAGAGATGGTGCGCCTAGCGAGCCGCATACTTCCAAGATGTTTTTCTATTTCATCTTGTTTGTTATGTTCTTGGGATTTTTTGTCATCCCCGGCCATTCCTGAGCTGGAAACGCCGAGGATCGACCGGCGCTCCGTCCTTCCACAATTCATAGTGGAGATGGGGGCCGGTCGATTTCCCTGAACTTCCCACACGCCCCAATATCTCACCCTGTTCGATCGTGCTTCCGACAGGAAAGCGCGAGCGATCCTGCATGTGGAAATATTTGCTTTGCGAGCCATCGCCATGTTCGAGCACGATGTAATTGCCAGCGCCGTTCGCCTGAAAGTCGTTCTTAACCACGCGTCCTGACGCCGGAGCAGGAATCGGGGTTCCGGCGCGTTGCGCGATATCGACGCCCCGGTGATGGTGTCCGGGCTGTCCGGTTACCGGGTCCACCCTCCCCCCCATGTTCGACGTCAATCGCCCGGAGATCGGCAGTGTAGCCCGCTCGCCGCGCGGCAATTCATAAACGTGGCTGGTGCCTTGACCGATGCCAAGCCTATCGCGGGCCGTATCGCGAATACTCTCGACACCGGGTAATGTCGTGGTGATCCACGCATCGTTGCGTTCCTGAACATGCTTCCCGATCTGTGCGGCCGTTCCCTTCGCTTCATCGACGCCGTTGCCGATCTCGAAAGCGCCATGGGTGATCCGGACCGACGCATTGGGAATGGCATCGGCCACCTCCCCGGCAAGACCGGTATCGCGCGAACTCTCCCTGATCGACACTTCGGGACCTTGCGCTCGAATGCCAGCGGCGCGGCGTTCCCCCCACTGCTGGACCCCGCCCGCCGTGGTGGAGGCGGGACCGTGCAGCGAGTTGTCGAGCTGCCCTGGAATAGTCACGCCCAGTTCTTCACGGACCGAAGCCACCTTGCGCTCCATAAACTCGCCAAGAAGAATATCGCGGACCTGCTCCTGCTCACGCGTGCGCGGCATGACCATGCCCGGCGTCCAATTGAATTGCGACAGGGTCGGATCGTTCAGCAAACGCTCCTGCGCATACACGACAAATTCCTGGCTCTCATTACGGTTGAGCGACCAGCCTCGTTGCTCAGATTCGCGCACGTCTTGGCTGACACGCTGGAAGGTTTCTTCGGCTCGGGTCGCCTCGAGCGACGCCGAGCGCGATTCCCCAACGCTGACGCCAAGCTTCTGCGAAAGGGAGCGCACCTCGCTATCGCCACTCGTGCTGGTTTCTCGCATGAACTCATCCCGCGCTGCACGGGCCTGTGTCGAATTGGTCTCTTTGGTGAGGTAATCTTTCAACTCTGAATAAGCTTGGTCACCTGAGATTGTACGCCCCGTATTCTCCGACGCAATGGATGCTAAACGAACTCCAAGTCCACCTTTGACGCCAACATCAGCAAACTTATTCTTCCATACGCTTGCAAGCGCCTCGATACCTGCATTTGCGTCGCCAGTCATTTGTGTTGCTCGGGCAACCTGCTGACTGTCTGATTCGGTTAACCCGAACTTGCTTGTCAGGCCGCTCGAAAGGCTACGCGACACATCCGTCATCCTCGCAACGCTGTTGTTGAACCCAGACCCCGTTTCAGTAGAGCTGCCCCGGCGATGTTCGGCTGCCGAGAGCAGATCGGTGGCGGTGGTGGCGGTCGCGTTCCAGGACTGCGACGCGGAGTTGCGCAGCGACTGCGTGTGCGACTGCCCTTCCGACAGGGCGCGGCTCATCTGGCTGTCGAAGCCGGAAGTCCGCGTCGGCGTGAAGGAGAGGTTCGAGATGCCCTGCCGGGTGTCGAACGCGTTGCTGCCGTCGGCAAAACCGTAGGTGATCCCGCCATCGGCATTGGTGTACGACCCGACCGCGAACCCGTCATTATATTTGGGCTGGGTGTCCCACTTGTTCGACTGGGTCATGCCCGAGGTCAGGTTCTGGAACGAGGTATTCCCGTAGGAATAATTGCCCGTCGTGCGCTCGGTCGCCGCCTGTTCGGCCGCGCTCTGCGCCGGCTGCAACATCGAGGTCGCATGTCCCGCGATCGCCATCGCGCCGCGCGCCATGCCTCCGGCGATGAACGGCACGCTCATCATGAGGAAACCGGCAAGCGTCGATATGCTCTCGTTGACGTTCGCCATGCCGTCGCTGACCAGCAGCGTCGGCCCTGTCGGCGAGACGCCATGATAGAGCGCCGCCGCACGGCTCATCACGAACATGTGCAGGATGACGTAGAGCGGCCCCCAGGAGGCAAGGTAGAAGAATCCCGTTCCATAGCCCTTGAGGGTCTGGATGCCCGTTCGCGGGAACAGGAACAGCGGGAAGAGGACCGGGAACATCGCGTAGAAGACGACGGTCAGCACGATCCCGAGCAACGGCACCCAGGTCATCGCCTGCGTCGCGATCGAGGTATAGGTGTTCTTCGCCTGCGCATCGGCACGCTGGGCGGCATAGGCATCCCATCCTGCGTCCGAGAAACTTTCGCGCGCGGCCAGGAACGCGTCGATCATCGAGACCTGTCGCAGATAGGTATAGGCGTCGCTCGGCGTGCCGTGCATCTGCGCGGCAACGATGGGAAGGTCATCGCGGATCTTCTGCGCCGCCACCGCATCGGAGAGACCGGGATAGGCGCTCCTGGCAAAGGGGATCAGATCCTTGTCGAACGCTGCCTGCCACTGCCCGTCCAGTCGCGAATAGGCCTCGTTGCAGGGAATGATCGTATTTTCGGTGGTGCCCGGTCCCGTCGAGGCGATCCAGCGCTGGCTGCGCGCTGGGCTGCCCGGTCCGATCGCCTCCCAGACATTGGTCGACCGGGTGAGATCGTCCATCGACTTGAAGCCCAGCAGCACGTCATAGAAGGTGCATTGCTTGAGATGCTCGTCGAGGTTCGCCCGGAACACGCTGTCGGTGATCTGGAAGGTCCGCGCCTTGTCCATCAGTCGCGCACCGTAGATCATGCCGTTGGTCGAGAGCGAAAGCGCGTTCGGCATGACGAACACCGTCTCGGCCGTGCGCGTCATCCAGTCACCGACCTGGCTCGTGAAAGATGCCATCACGCCAAGGCCCAGCGGGACATTGTCGACCACCGCCGGCGCCAGTGTCGGATTGATGCGGTCGGTGACCTTCACGGTCACGGTCGGCACCATCAGCATCATGTAGATGAGCGTCGACTGGAGGAACCAGTTGAACCAGGCCCGCCAGTCAAGCGAGAAGGCCACGATGAACAGCGAGTAGATGAACCCCATCACCATCACGACCTGGAGGAGCGAGCGATAGCCCCCTCCCCCCGTCCACGCCGCGACCGCGTTGAAGACGTTGACGATATATTCGCCGCCGCCGATCGTGAAGACTTCGAGCGCGCCCATCGTGCCGTTCCCTCCCTTTAGCGGACGCCCTGCGCCGACAGACCACGCCCGAAGCGGAGCGAGGCGGACAGCTGCGGGCTCATTGCGTTCTTGAGGGTCGATTCCATAAATTGGGTATATTGAATTACCCGGTAAGTGTTGGAGATCTGGCCCGCCATCTTCTCGTTGCGCCGCGACAGCTCGGTCTTGACCGTGTCGACCTGCGCGCGCCACGCCTTGAACTCATCGGTGGAGACGAACTTCGCGCCCGCCTGCGCCTGCGAGATCGTGTCGAGCATGCGGTCGAGCATCGACATCAGCATGTCGATCGAAACCATCTCGGCGAGCGTGGCGCGATCACCGCCCGACAGGCCCATATGCGCCGCCTCGTTGACGACGAGGATCTTGTAGAGCGGGATCGAGGTGATCCCGAGCAGCGCAATCTCGTCGCCCGACAGGGGCGCGTTCGAGCGGATCTTCGACGACATGCTGTCCATCGCCTTGAGGACGCGGGTTCGCAGCGCCTCGTTGGTCGAGATCGTCAATTTGGTCGGCGTGGGCTTGAGGCACCCCTTGTCGTCGGTGGTGTCGCACCGCCACACATCGGTCGGCGCCGTAGCGGTGCCGTCGAGCAGCGCCTGATAGGTGTCCCAGCTCGCCGGCGCGATGAACCGGAACGTCCCCATGCTGTCCTTGGTATTGGCCGCATCGTAGATGATGGTCCCGACCATCGTCATGAGGAATTCGGCATATTCTCGCGATGGCTTAGTCGCGCTTTTGGCGTTGAGCGCATACCAGGTGTAATTCTTCGACTGCACCAGTTCGCCGTCGTCGCCCGCCTTGGCGAGGGTCGATTCACGCTCGCCCTTGTTGGTGCAGCCATGCCGCGCCGCGGCCGCATCGGAAAAGAAGCCCTTCGCGCCACCGACCTGCTGGCAGATGGTGGACGAAGCCCCGTCCATCGCCGGCCAGATCGAGCCGATCGCCTGCTGCGCCGCTTCGCAACTCGACATGTTGAACGCGTTAAGCTGCTGCACGCGCTGGCTCATGTCCTTCATGACCCCGCCGATCTGCGCGGAGATGGAATCGATCGCGAGCTGGAAGGCAAAGCCGATCGCGTTGTTCGCGGTCGCCTTGAGCATCGCGACGATTTCGTCGGCGTTGATGAACGAGAAGGAGCCGGCAAAGAGGTCGATACCGCCGCACCCGCCCCGCGCGCTAGGCAGCGCGACATTGACCGGATTGATCGACTTTTGCGGGAAGCGGCTCCAGAGTGATCCGCCCGAATAATAGCCCGCGGACTGCCCCTGGAAAGCGGTCGGGCCGGTGACGTTCGCCGCCGCGCCCGACTGGTTGAAATAGCTGTTCATCTCGCCCTGGACGTCGGCCATCGCCGGCGTCGCCACGAGCCCCCCGACTGCAAGGATCATACTGGCCTGCGCGAGGATCGCCGCGCAGAGGCGAAGGATCTGCCTGACCATCAGAAGTCACTCCCGGGTTTGATGCTGGTGAGCGTGAAGATGCGGTTCATCACCTCGTCGGCCGCCATCACGCCGTAGCCGATCGGCATCGGCCGCTTGGTGACCGTATCGAAGAGGACGAGTGCGGGGACCTGCTGTCCGCGCATGCCCATCGCCTTGTACTGACCGGTATCGACCGTGTAGTTCGGGAAGGCGCGGGTCGGACCGCCATCGAGTGAGATCGCCATGACGGTGAGACCGAAGCGATCCGAGATGCTGCGCATGATCGGGCCGAAGGTCTCGCACGCCGCGCAGGCCGACGAATAGAAATAGAAGACGCCGTAGCGCTGCGAAATTTGCGACAGCACCCGTTCGCGGTCGGCGTTGCGCGTATCGAGCCAGGTCCGCTTGCCCAACTGGTTGACCGGACGCTGGAGGGTGTAGTCGAGGTCGGGGTTCTGCCAGATCGTGCGCTGCCACATGTCGGCGAAGGACGACGCCCGGTCGAGCTGCTCGCGCTGGAACGCGATATAATGGGCGATATTCTCCGGCGTCGGTTCGAGGATCGCGCGCGCTTTCAATTCCTCCAGTTCCTTGGCGATCGCCGCAAGCCGTTCGGCCGAAGAGCGGGCGGGCTGCGCCGACTGCTGCTCGCTCGGCTTGGGCTTGGGCTTGTCGCAATAGAACCAGGTGCCGAGCCGCCGCTCGCGGCAGTAGAAATCGTCGCCTGTCTGGGCGGCGACCCGGTCGGCCCCGCCAAGATCCTCGTCGCGCTCCCGGTCGGCCGACGATGGCGCCTCGCTCTCGCGAGCCGAGGATACAGAATCGAGCAGCGGCGTCAGTTCCTGCGCGCTTGCGCCCGCCACAGGGGCGATGCCGCCTGTGGCGAGCGACAGGATGAGGGCAAGGGTCAGGGCGTTGCGCATATCAATCCTCATCTTTCTTGGGGTTCTTCTTCTCGCGATCCTCTTTCGCGCGACGGTCGAGATAGGCGCGCAGCATGCCAAGGAGGGACGGCTCGCGGGCGGAGATCAGCTTGGCCATGTCCTCGCCCAGGATGCGGAACAGGTTGCCGTAAACGGCGATGACCAGCGTGCGGGCGTGACGCTTGGGATACAGGGTCGTGCCGCGCCGCAGGATGAGGTTCGCGCGAATGAGGCGGGCGATCGTGGGTTCCAGATCGATCGCCCGTAGCTTCGTGTCGAACCATGCGTCGAGCGTGGGAATGAGGAATGCCGCCGGATGAGGCCCTGCCCGCAGCAGCGCAACAAGCAGCGCGAACTCGGCGATCGAGAGATCGGGAAACGGCCGATGGTCCGCGAGATTGGCGATCACGCTCATTTGCCCGCCTTGCTGTCGTAATAGGCCTTGATCCGTTCCTGGATCTGCCTGGAGGTTTCGATCTCGTCGGGGAGCTTCGCTGCATCCACGAACTCGGCATAGACTTCGGTGAAATCCATCTTCGAAAGGTCGAGCCGCGAGAACTCGTCGAGCGTGAAGCCCTTGCATGTCTCCTTCTTGGCGCTCCCCCACGGCTTGTTGATCTGCGGGCGACCCTGTTCCTGAAGGATGCGCGAGAGCTTGCTCTCGAAGCAGCAATAGGCCGTCGACCTGGACGTGCAGATGCCCAGCACCTTGTCGGTGCAGTATTGGCCGAGCTTGTGGCACATCCCCATGCGATCCTGGACGTCGAGCAGCTTCTCCTGGCTCGAGCACATGAACATGGTGAGGAACGGGGTCGCGAGCGCGGCAATGGCGGCGGGCCCACCGGCGATCGCCGCCGCGCCGGCAGCGGTCGTGATAAGGCCCGAGGCCTTCCCCGCGCAGCAGTTGACGAGACCGAATACCGGCTTGTGGCAAGTCTGCCGCTTGCCCGAGAACAAGGTCATCGTGTCGGGATTGAACTCTTCCTTCGCCTGCCCAAGCGCATGGAGACCGACGACTGCATCCTTGAACTCGGTCGATGCCTCGCGCTCGACCGGCTCACACTGACCGTCGAGGCAATAGACATCATCGCCGCAAATATATTGCTTGGGCTGCGTCGTCGGCGCCGTCGGGATCGGGCATTTATAGACCTTCGTCGTGACCTGACACGGACCGACCTGGGGATCGTCGAGGCATTCGTCGCGGACATAGACGCACTGCGGATTGCCGGCGAGTTCGCCGCAATCGCTGGCTTGCGTGGTGCCTACGCAGCTGTACGTGCGCTCCCAGTTCCAGCAAGCCCGCGTAATCTGGACCCCGTTGACGGTGCGCGTGGTGGGATCGGGATCGACGCAGGTTTCCGATTTCAGCTCGCAGGTCTTGCCCGCGGTCGACGCGTTGCACATCGTCTCGTCCCGGCGCTCGTTGACCACCTGTCCTGTCGTCTCGACGACATAGGAGCGGGCGACTGCCGGGCTGTCGCACTCATAGGTGATCTCCTCGCCATCGGCGACATCGGGCTCGAAGCATTTCCCGAGCGTCCCCTGGTGGCAGATGGGATAATGCACCGTTTCGCGCGAGCGCACCCGGCATACGCCGTTAGCGACGGGCTGCGTGAACGCAGGAAAGCAGCGCCGGCCCGTATTGTTGCCCGCGCGCGGCGGATTGCCGATCCAGTTTTCGCAAACATAGATATATTTGGTCGAACCCGGCGTCACATCCATGACGAGCGGGGTCCGGCACACCGCCGCGCTTTCCTCGACCTTGGTTCCCGTGTTGCAGGTCGCCTCATAATAGCCTGCCGACCCGCCTGGAGGGAGCGGCTTGCAGCTGCCGTCGGCTGCGCCCAGCGACTGACCGCTCAGATAACTGTTGGGGTCCTTCTCGACATCTTGCGCGCGACCGACCTCGCCAGCCCCCAGCGTCACCTTGAGGCGACCCGGATCGGTGACCATGCGCCACGCATCGTTATGTCCTGCGGCCGATCCGCCCGCCGCGATCAGGGCATCGGGATCGTCGGCATAGGCTTGCGCCGGATTGGCGGTGGCCGAATAGCCGGGCACCTGGCTGAGCGGTGTCGAGGTCGGCAGGCTTGCCGCGCTGGCCCGCGACGATTTGCCGAGCGCCTTGGCCTGCTCACGCGCCGCAGCGAGATCGCCCTTGGGATAGACATAGGGCTGGCCCGGTGTCTGGGTCGGCGCTTGCTGCTCGGCCTGCGCCTGAACGCGTGCGGCTGCGCTCGATGCGCTGGGCGCCTGTGTCACCGTCAGGGACGGCGCTGACATGGCAGACTGTGCCGGCGCGGGCTGGGGCGCAGAGGTCGCGGACGGGCCAGGCGATGCCTGGGCAGGCGGTGTCGGCTGCGCCGCCTCATTGAAATAGGGATAGTCCTGAAGATCGTAATAGCCACCGCTCGGGCTTGCCTGCCCGCTCGTTTGCGCGAGCGCGGCCCCCGGCAGGGACAGGAGAGCCAGAACGGCGCTCGCAAGGATGCCCCTCCCCGCCATCGTCAGGGCGTCCGCACGAGATTGGCGAGCGCGGTCCTTGCAACCAGCGCCCCCGGACCGTTCGCATCGGCAAAGGTCTCCAGCGCATAGCGGACGGTCACATTGCCCTCCATCCGGTCGAAGGGAGGGGGCGTCGTCTTGCAGGTCAGCCCGTCGCAGGGCGTAAAATCGCTCGATGCAACGACATAGGTCGGGACGGCGCTGACATCGAAAGCGCGGAACAGACGCGGGTCGATGCCGATCGAGGCGAACTGCTGCTCCTTGTCCACGACCTTTGCGAGCGCTGCGATGAAGGCCTTGCCTGAGTTGCCGGGAAATCCCCGGAACACGACCACGCCGCCCGCCGCCGAGGTCTCGGCGATAATGCGCTTAAGGGCCTGGGGCGGCATCGAGGTCGAGACGAACACCATGAACTGGGGCGCGGTGCCGCGATTGTCCTTGAGGTTGGCCGATGCGGTCTGGATCATCTCGTCGAAATCGACGACGCCTGCCGGTCCCTTGGGCAACCGGGCCTTGTCGATCGTGCGCATCTTCTCCATCGCGACCGCCTGCACGGTCTGCGCATCCTGGCGGAACGCCTCGCCACGCCGCTGAACCTCGCCGACGAGCGCGGCTGCATCGGCGTCCGCCTTGGCCGAGCGCGCACGGACGGCATCGAGATCGAGCCCCTCCACGCTCTGGCCGAGCACGGCCGCGCCGGTGCCGATGGAAGCGATCGCGGCAATCGATAGAAGGAGCTTCTTCATCGCCAACCTCAAAACATGCAGCAGTTGCGCTTGCGCCAGAGCAGATACCCAAAGTCCTCGCCCCCCACCGGGAAGGCGCGACCGGCGTCTGGCGGCAGCGTGGACGCCCCGATCGTCGAGCAGGCGAACTTGCCGCTCACGGTCGGCGTCGGGTTCGTCATCTGGATGCGGTATTGGGACTTCTTGAGGATCGGCATGACGTACTTGTTGCAGAGCGCCTTGGACCCTGCCGTCCCCCATGCGAGGCCCTGCCGGTGCATCTTGAAGAGCAGCCGCTCGGCCGCGAGGCGCGAGGACTGCACCGGCGAATTATGCGCCGCGATGTTGCCGTTCATCGGGAACATCGACCCGTTGCACCCGGAACACCAGAACATCTGATCGATCGGCAGCGCCGCGGTCGCCGCCGCGCAATCGGCCGCGCATGCCGCGACCGCGATCGGATTGTTGAACAGCGCGACCTCGGGATTGATGAGCGTCGTCAGTACATCGTCGTTCCAGAGCGGATCGATCTCGGTCATGTAGGCGACGTCGAACGAGGCCTGCTCGAAGCACAGGAAGTCGGTGAGGATCTCCATCCAGTAGAGCAGCGGATAGACGTAATAATGGGCCTGCCAGTTGGCAGAGTTCTGCGTCGTGCCGCCACCGATCCGGGGGCCGGTATATTGGCCTTGCCCAATGTCGAGACCCGGATTGAGCCGCAGCCCGCCAAGGTTGGGAAAGCACCAGGGCTTGGTCGTGACGTCGACGAGCCGCGCCGGTTCCCAAAAGCCGATCGAGATGCCGATCCGGGGAACAGGCGATCCGCACGCGCAAACGGGCAACGACGGATTCTTCGTGTCGGGCCGGCTTCCCGGCCAGATATGCGCGCCGCCGATCGACAGCGGAAACAGGCAGGACCAGCACACATCGGTCACAGGGTTTACGAACTTGCCGGTGCAGTTGGCAGGCAGCGCACTGGCGGGCGCGGACCATGCAGCGAGCGCGGCCAGGAACGCCAGAAGGCCCACAAGACGCCGCATCATGGCAATGGCTCCTCACCTTCGCTCTTGCGAACCCTCGCGTCGAAATAGGCATTGTCGGCGCGGTTCTTGCGCACGACGTAGAGCGGCACGAGGATGACGAGAGCGAGGACAAGTCCCGCGATCATGCCCCCTGCCCCCGGTCCGAACAGAGCGTGGAGCGGTCGGATCGCGGGCACGGCGAGCGCCAGTGCAAGCGCGGACCACAGGATCGACAGGCGCATCGCCTTGAGGCCCGGCGTTTCGGGCGCGGCCATCGGCGTCCTGAGCATGTCGAGCCACATCATGCGCCCGCTCCCGGCATCTCGATCTCGCTGATCCTGAGCACTTCCCCCTGGGGCGCTACGACAGCGGGAACATGCGCGATCCCGAAATGGCTGGTGAGCTTGCCCTGCTGGTCGAAGAAAAAGCGGCGCTTCTTCTCGCCCATGCGATCGAAGGGAGACCCGGCGACGAAAATGATTTTGGCGTTCTGCGCGCTCCAGCGCTTCATCGCCCACTCCACCTGTGCGTCATCGCGCCCGTCGATGAACACAAGATCGGTCTTCATCGCCACGAACGAGAGCGGATTGACCCGCTGCCCCGCCTGCGCGACGAGCCGACCCTTCTGATCGCGCACGTCCTGGTCGAGCACGATCGAGGGATCGAAGGTCCAGCTGCGCGCCTCGCGTACCGCACCGATCCCTGCAACCGGCAACGGATTGCGCACCCGCTCCTGCGCCTTGACGCGCAGCGCCGCCTGCATGCGCTCGATGCTGCCATCGGCCTGCATGGTCTTGAGACGCCGGTCGATCGTGTCCAGAAGATCGGGTTCGACGATCCCCCAGGTCTGTCCCATCACCCCATGGTCATGGGCCAATGCGCCCTCGACGACAGGCCAGGCAGAGCTGGCGACCAGTGCGATGGCGAGGAAGCCACCGGCAAGGGCGACCTGGCGGATCACAGGATCGGCGTCCCGGTTCCGACCAGCTGCTTTGCGCAGGCAAAGCCGATCTCGGCATAGCGGCTGTCGAACCCGTCGGGATGGGGCGTGCCGACATAGTAGCAGCCCTCAGGAACGCGCCCGACAGGCCCCGGTGTCAGGGGTTCCCCGGTGCGCGTCAGCGGCTTCATGTGCGCGACGCGGACGCCGTCGACATAGACATACGCGCCGCGATGCTCGACCAGCGAACCCGCCATCCCGATCACCCGCTTGCCGAACGGCCCTGTTTCCGGTCCGAAATGACGACGGACCAGAGCGTTGTCGGGCGGCACGAAGAACACATAGTCGCCTTTGGCCGGCGTCTTGCCGCGCGCGACGAAGAAGGCCCAGTTGGGCAGGCTCTCCGAGGCGTTGATCATGAAGGCGTGGCTTTGCTGCCAGGCACCGAGCGCATTATACCCCGCCCATGCGCTTGCCAGCAGCGCCACAGCGCTCCACTGGCGCACGCGCCGCGCGATGAGGGCCTTGCGGGCGAGCGGATCGCCCTCCCCTGCCGCACCGCTCACCGCGCCCGCAGGCGCGAGCCTGTCAGTAGCCGCCGCCATTGAGGCCTCCCTGCGCGGGCGGTGCGACCGTCGCTTCGACAGGCGAGACCGGTGCCGGGCCGAACGGCGAACCCTGGGGCGCTGGCGCCGCCTGAACCTGCGCGGACGGCGCGACACTTCCGGAGGCTGATGGAAGCATCGCGCCGACCGCGGGACCGGAGGCGGGAGCCGGCGCGGCCGCAGGGAGAGGCACGCGCGCGAAAACCGCCTTGCGGATCTGATCGGTGATATCCGGGACATTCTTGGAGAGGACCGCTTCGCCCACAAGGACGGTGGTGCCGCCCGCGCCGACCTTGCGCAGTTCCTCGTCGAGCGTACCCATGAATGCCCGCGTCTGGGCCGCAACCGGCTCTGTTGCAAAAATCGTGAAGCTTGAGCATGCTTGGCGGAGATTGGACGGACGGAACGATGACGGATTTCAAGTGGCGCCATTTCCAGGGTGATGTGATCCTGTGGGCGGTGCGCTGGTATT
>NZ_JAGMXV010000116.1 GCF_018006725.1 Rhizorhabdus sp. | reverse complement strand
GGCTGGATGTATCTGTCGACCGTGCTCGACGACTTCTCGCGCTACATCATCGCCTGGAAGCTGTGCACCAACATGCGAGCCGAGGACGTCACCGACACGCTGGACCTCGCCCTGGCGGCTTCTGGTTGCGACAGCGCCACGGTGCTGCACAAACCCCGGCTACTCAGCGATAATGGCCCCAGCTACATCGCGGGTGAGCTGGCGGAATACATCGAGGCCCGGAAGATGAGCCATGTCCGCGGCGCCCCGTGTCATCCCCAAACCCAGGGCAAGATCGAGCGCTGGCACCAGACCCTGAAAAACCGCATCTTGCTGGAAAACTACTTCCTGCCCGGCGACCTCGAAGCCCACATCGAGGCCTTCGTCGAGCACTACAATCACCAGCGATACCACGAGAGCCTGGCCAACGTGACGCCTGCCGACGCCTACTTCGGCAGGGCTCCGGCAATCATCAAACTGCGCGAAAGGATCAAGCGACAGACCATCGAACATCGGCGCTTGCAGCACCGCAAGTTCGCCGCCTAACATCAACCCCCTGACGAGGTCCGCACTCCGCTAATCTACGCCGCGAGTTGTGCCGAATGTTCTGACGACGGACAGAGCGGCATGGTATCGAAGCAGAGTTGGTCGAGGTGCCGGCTGAAGGACGCGATGCGGGCGTCGCCTTGCAGGCCTATCGTGAAAAGACGAAAGGGGATCTGCTGGTGATGGGCGCCTTCGGACATTCCCGGGCACGGGAATTCGTGCTTGGCGGCGCGACCAGGTCCGTGCTCGACCACCCGAGCTGCCCGGTCCTGCTCTCCCATTGATTATCGAGTTCGCATCGAATGACGGGGCAGTGCTTCATGAAAGCGTGCTCAGCAACCGATCGACGTCGACGGTCGCGAAGCTGATGAAAGAGTCAGCGATGCCGTAGGGCAGCAGCAAGGTTCGCCCGTGCAGCAGCGCGCCGCAGCTATAGACCACGTTCGGGACATAGCCGTCGCGGTATTTGGGATCGGTGGTGATCAGCGGAAGGCGGCTCCGCCCCAGCACTTGGCTCGGGTTTTCCTTGTCGAGCAGACATGCGCCCAGGCTATAGTTTCGGACCGGCCCCACGCCGTGAGTGATCACCAGCCAGCCTTCGTCGAGCTCGATCGGTGATCCGCAATTGCCCAGCTGTACGAATTCCCAAGGCCAACGCGGGCGCAGGATAATCGCGCCATCGGTCCAGTTGTAGAGGTCGTTGGAGCGAAGCAGCCAGATGCTCTCATGATCGAGCCGTGCCAGGGCGGCATAGTGTCCGGCAATGCGCCGCGGGAAAACAGCGATGCCTTTCGTGTCGGGCACGTCGGTACGCAGCGCGCTGAGTTCGAAGCTCTGAAAGTCGCTGGTTCGCAGCAATTCCTGGCGAACGGTCTCGCCACCGACTGCAGTGTACGTCCCGAGGTAGAAGCTGTAGCCATTTTCCTCCTGGAAACGCACGAGACGCAAGTCCTCGAGGCCGTGTCTTTGGCGGAAGGTGACCGGAAAGATCACCAGGGAAGAGATATCGGTGCAGCTGCCGCATGTCAGGCGCACGCCGGGGTCGTCAGGATGCCCTCCGGGCAAAGGCTCGATATGCGGAGGTATGGAAACATCGCTGATCGGGTCGAGCGTGACGGATGCGCCATCGAAATGCCCGGTGCGGAAGGTAATTGAGGAAAGATGGCCTTCGCCAACAGCTCGCAACGAGAGCACGAAACGGGCCGCGCCGCTGAGGGTCGGCGGCTCGGGATGCGGCACGATGCTGGGATTAAACAGGGCGGCCGACGCGTAGGAATATTCGGCGCTCATATAGGCGCCCACAAGAAGCATCTGATCCTTGGTCAGCGTCGGCGAGGGAAGTGTCGGCGGACAGATGAGGTCGTTGCATCGCCGCAGCAGCACCTGCTCGACATCGCCATGGCGCCCGGCGAGACTCGCGAAGATGCGCTCGAGCTCGGAGCGGCACGTCGATGCATCAAGCCCAATGATCCGTTCGATGATGCGGCCGATCCTGGACCGGCGTCCAGGTTCGGGAGCCGTCGGGTCATCGCCGGGAACGAACGGCCGAATGACGACGCGAGCAGGATTTGCATGCAACGTTGGACCGGTTTCGGTCACCAAACCATGATTGTGCAACTCGATCTCCCACTTTCATTGATAAATCGCCGCACCAGCGGCTGAACAGGACGGAGCAAGCCGCTCGAAGCCGCCGCGAGCATTAACCCACTTTCTGCGTTTCGGCTTCACCAAGCCTCGCAAACACGGGATCTAGGCTGTAGGTTGTTGCACTGCAGCAGGCGAATCGGAATCAGCAAGGGGGTCGAGGATGGCCGACGAGACCGCGAGTTCAGCCTATTTCTGGAACAGTATCATGGCGTCGCCGCTTGCCAGCGCGGCTCCTCAGATGTCGATCCTGGCGGATTTGGTTTCGACCGTGCAGTCATCGGCAGGTCAGGTGATGGAACGTTGTCAGCACGAAGCTTCGACATTGCTGGCGGGACGTTTGGAAGCGGACATGACGCTGATTGGGCAGCTGGCCGCCGCGCGGTCGCCCGGCGATCTTGTTGTAGCCTGTACAGACTTCATCAGCGACGCAGCCTCGGACTACTCGGCGGCGATTGGCAGGATGATAAAGCTCGAAATCGAGGAGGCGGCCGTGGTGAGCAATGCCGCCACCGGCGACGACCTGCGCGACGTGGCCCTCTCCGCGCAGATTGTCGCCTGACGCGCTTGGTGGGGGCAGCGCGCGTGGGAGCTGCCGTATCGTGCACATGTTTCGAGCCGAGTTCAGGTGCCCGTCATGAATGGATCAGGGCGTCGGTAACGCCTCTGCGTCAACGCGATCGCAAGGAGGCCACCGCCGGCAACCGCGAAGCTCAAGCCGAGCGTTGCCGAGAATAGTGACACGAACTCCCTTGCTTCGCCGAAAATGGTGATCATCAGCAAGGCGAAGGGCGCGCCGGCCAAAAGCAACAACCCCAAAGCGAGATCGACGAAACCGCGCAGAAGAAGCCATATCCAGTTCGCCATGGGCGTAAGGCGCGACTGAAACGCGACGTCGATCGACAGCAAGGCGCGAAGGAGGAACCAGATCATGACGAACGGCGCCAGCGGGTAAAGGCCATGCCACGGTCCGCCCACGAAAAGGGCGCCGAGCACGAGCGTGAGAGCGCCCGACCCGAAAGTGATCCGTCCGACCCAGCTGTGGCGTCCGGTCCAGGACAGCAGAAGCTCAGATAGGCCACCGGCGAGCAACAGCCAGCCGACGAGCGTGGGAAGTGCATGGACATGCAGGAGCGGCAGCGCGAAAGCTCCGGCGGCGAGCAGGAGCTTGAACAGGCCGCATCCCAGCGTCAGCTGCCATGGGGCGACGTGGAAGGGCCGATGCATCGCTTTCAGCACTCGCCCGTGCAAGCCTCAAGCGCGTCCTGGTCGAGAATGACGATTGCCCGGCGCGAGGGTGTCGTGATGATGCCGTCGTCGCGCAGACGCGTGATCTGCCGGCTGACCGTCTCGATCGTGAGGCCGAGCAGATCGGCCATGTCCTGGCGGCTGAGAGGCAGTTCGAAGCGAAGCGGTCCATCGCTCTTGTCGCTGGAGTGGCGCTTGGCGATGTGCAGAAGGAAAATCGCGACGCGCTCGCCGGCGCTCTTGCGCGCCAGCATCATCATCCATTGTCTGGCCCTGTCGAGATCGGTCAGGGTCCTTTCCAGTAGGCCGTGCTCCAGGGGCTGGTGATCTTGCGCGAAAGTGTCGAACGCCGAGCGCGAGAAGGTGCAGACACGCGAGTCGGTGAGGGCGATGACGGAATGCATGCTCGTCGCGCCGAACGGACGTCCGATAAAATCGCTGGGCAGCACGATACCGAGCGTCTGGTCGCGGCCATCGGCGCTCGAGACCGACAATTTGAGCGCGCCTTCGAGCACGTTGCCGACAAGGAGCGACTCGTCGCCCTGCCATACAAGCGCCTGCCCCTTCTTGACGATTTGATGCCGCCCCAGCCGATTGAGCCCTTCCAGGCTTTCCTCGGGCAAGGAATGGCAGATCGCCTTGTCGCGAACAGCGCATTGCGTACAGGCGTTCATGGTCTCTCCGCGAGTTGGCCGGTGGGTGCACGGTTCCTATCCGCGGCCCCGGGGCGGAGACATTAGTAGTTTACCTAAGGGAGGATCGGGTCACACGGCCGAGCTGAACCTCCTGCTGCCAGGTTGGCGGTAGGCGTCGAAAGTTGCCGCGATAGTGCGTGCATAAGGGAGCGCGGAAGGGGCGATGGAGAGCGTGTCGCCCTCCCAGCACACCAGGCCGCGGTCGAGGAACGGCGCGAGGCGATCGTGAGCGGGCAAGAGGAGATCAGCCGGCACACTCGCTTTCCCTTGGCAGAGCAGCTGCTCGATGACCCCGCCGCGAAGACGATCGTCAGCATTCCGGCGGATGCCTCGATTGCCGGTCAGGCGCTGCTGCGAAAGCATCATGCGATAGCGGCCTGCGTTCTTTTCGTTTTGGATGAGGAGGTCGGGGAAGCTGCTTATGGCAGACGCGCCAAGACCAATCACCACAGGAGCGTCATCGTCGGTGAACCCCTGAAAATTGCGCGACAGCCGGCTTTCGCGGGTCGCCTGCGCCAGGCCGTCGTGCGGCAGCGCGAAATGATCGAAGCCCACAGCCTCATAGCCGCTCCTCGTGAGCAGCTCATGTCCCTGCGAGGCCATTCGAAACCGCATCGCCTGATCGGGCAGCGCGTCCGCATCGATCCGCCGTTGACGGGCGATCAAATGCGGGACGTGCGCATAACCGAACAGCGCTATCCGATCGGCGCCTAGCTCGACCGCTTTGGCGAGAGAGTCCGCGAGGTCCTTCTCGGATTGTCCGGGCAAGCCGTACATGAGGTCATAGTTGAGGGAAGTAACGCCCGCCTCGCGCAGCATCGATGTGCACCGCTCGATGTCCTGCAGCGGCTGAATCCGCCCGATTGCCTCCTGGAGGCGCGGATCGAAAGTCTGCACGCCCAGGCTCGCATTGCTGATCCGCGTGCCCGCGATCGCCTGCGCCCACGCAGAGGTCAAAGTGCGTGGGTCCAGTTCGATCGAGACGACGGGCTTCTCGAGCCGAAAACTGTCCGTGAGCGAGAGGAACAGGCGAACGAAATCGGTAGCCGTGATCGCATTGGGGCTGCCGCCGCCGAAGGACAGGCGGCGGACCGTTGCGGTCTTCGGCAGCATCCGGCCGACCAGCGCGATTTCGCTATGCAAAGCCTCCAGATAGCTGGCCAGCCGCTGCCGGCGATTTGCACGGCCCGTGTTGCACCCGCAGTACCAGCATATCGTTTCGCAAAAGGGGATATGGACGTAAAGCGAGACATCGCCGTCTGTTCTCGAAAGGGCAGAGGCGAAATCCTGCTCCCCCACATCGTTGCCGAACTCGGCTGCTGTGGGATAGCTTGTATAGCGCGGGACCGGGGTCGCCAGCAGGTCTGGATGGTAAGGCCACATGGTGCGATCTTGCTGCGCCAAGCAGCCTGTTTCATTGAGGAGCATCAAAAATCTGGCCAATTGCCCGTGGCTTTCAGTTTTACGTGGCAGGGCAGCTCTCGAGCGGTGGTGCCAAGGACGCCGCTGCTTATCGCGATCTTAGTCGTTCGGTCGCAAAGGCGCCGGGAAGTGTCGCAAGGACAATCTTTTTGGATTGACAGAATATTGATTTGAAACAAAGTTCGGCGTCGAAGGCGCCGCTATCGGATCGCTCGAACCTTGTGGAGACGACCAGCGAGACGACATGGTCGCCCGGTTCCGGCATGCTTGTCGAGCATGCCTTGAAGCAAGCGGGAGAGGGGCCTTGGCAGTCAGCTGCGGCGCGAACGATCACGCGCGCCGTATGTCCAAGGGTCGATCATGTGCCAGTTTGCCTCTCTGAAGCCATCCGCAACATCAGTGTCGCGCTTTCTGCCTATCCTCAGAGCGTGGGAACAGGACTGCCGGCCGAGCCGTATCAGCTTCTTTGCTGTCGACGCGGAGCGTAGCCGGCAGCCAACAGCAAGGGGTTAGTGATCATGAGCCTGCCCATCGGAATGTGGGGGATGATCATCGGCGTGCTCGGGATCATCGCCATCGCAAGCGGAGCCTGGTTGCTCTTGCGCGCGCGCGACGTGGCCCGACTGACGGACACGCCGAACAACGAGGTCGCGCCGGGACGCAAGCGGAGGCCATCGGCCAGCCGCACCAAGGTGCGGATCGTGCTCGCCATCAACGTGCTCTCCACGATCGGGGCGCTCACGATCTTCGCGCTGGTCGCTTCGCGCACCATCGGCTCCAACGAAACGCAAAACGATCCCTACGCGGCACGGCCCTGACGTAGAAGCAAAGGACGGCGAGAATGGACGAACTACTCTTCAAGGTCGGGGGCTGGTTGTTGCTGGCCATATTGGCGCTCTTCGCCTGCGCGCTCGCCCTTGATTCGGGCTTCTCGGTCCACATGGCGATCGCCTCCGCCACGGCCCTGCTGATCGCCTGGATCACGATGTACAAGGCCGACTTCCAGGTCTTGTCAGGCTTCAAGCCGGCGACAATGCCGGATGTGACCCGGTACGACGACGATCTCATCCGGCTCGGCGTCATTGCGACGCTGTTCTGGGGCGTCGTCGGCTTCCTGGTCGGCGTGGTGATCGCGACGCAGATGGTCGTCCCGACCCTGAACCTCGAGCCCTGGTTCAGCTTCGGGCGCATGCGGCCGCTTCATACGTCTGCCGTCATCTTCGCCTTCGGCGGCAATGCGCTCATCGCGACGAGCTTCTACGTCGTCCAGCGCACCTGCCGCGCGCGCCTCGCATTCCCGGCGCTCGCGCGCTTCGTGTTCTGGGGCTACCAGTTCTTCATCGTCCTGGCCGCGACCGGCTACCTGATGGGCGTCACTGCCAGCCGCGAATATGCCGAGCCCGAATGGTATGTGGATCTGTGGCTCACGATCGTCTGGGTCGCCTATTTCGTCGTTTTCGTCGGCACGCTGCTGCGCCGGACCGAGCCGCACATCTACGTCGCCAACTGGTTCTATCTGAGCTTCATCATCACGATCGCGATGCTGCACATCGTGAACAACCTCGCGGTGCCGGCAAGCCTCTTCGGCTCTAAGAGCTACTCGGCCTTCGCCGGCGTGCAGGATGCGCTCACGCAGTGGTGGTACGGCCACAACGCGGTGGGCTTCTTCCTTACCGCCGGCTTCCTGGCGATGATGTACTACTTCGTGCCCAAGCAGGCGGAGCGGCCGATCTACAGCTACCGTCTGTCGATCATTCACTTCTGGTCGCTGATCTTCCTCTATATCTGGGCGGGACCGCATCACCTTCACTACACGGCGCTGCCCGACTGGGCGCAGACGCTGGGCATGGTCTTCTCGGTTGTGCTGTGGATGCCGAGCTGGGGCGGCATGATCAACGGCCTGATGACTCTGAACGGAGCCTGGGACAAGATCCGCACCGATCCGATCATCCGCATGATGGTCTTCGCGCTCGCCTTCTACGGCATGGCGACCTTCGAAGGTCCGATGCTGTCGATCAAGGCGGTCAACTCGCTGTCGCACTATACCGAGTGGACCATCGGCCATGTGCATTCGGGCGCACTCGGCTGGAACGGGATGATCACCTTCGCCGCGCTTTACTATCTCGTTCCGCGGCTCTGGGGACGCGAGCGACTCTATTCGCTGCGCATGGTGAACTGGCACTTCTGGCTCGCGACGCTGGGGCTGGTGCTCTATGCGGCCGCGCTCTGGGTCGCCGGCATCACGCAGGGCCTGATGGCGCGGGAATATGGCTCGGACGGCTACCTCGTCTACGCTTTCGCCGAGATCGTGGCGGCCATGAAGCCCTACTATGCGATCCGCGTGCTTGGCGGCCTGCTCTATCTCCTGGGTGCGCTGATCATGGTCTACAACGTGTGGATGACGATCCTGGGCCGGCTTCGCAAGGAAGCGCCCATGTCGAGCGCCGCCTACAATCCCGAAGCCGACCGGCCGATCGTGCCGGCCGCGACCCCGGCTGAATGAAGGGAAACGTCTGATGTCATCGCAGCTCGCCACCCAGCACAAGAAGCTGGAGCGCAACGTCACTCTTCTCAGCGTCTTCGCCTTCATAGCCGTGGCCATCGGCGGCATCGTCGAGATCGCGCCGCTGTTCTGGATCGACTCCACCGTCGAGAAAGTGGAGGGCATGCGGCCCTACACCCCGCTCGAGCAGGCGGGGCGCGACATCTATGTGCGCGAAGGGTGCTACACTTGCCACAGCCAGATGATCCGACCCTTCCGCGACGAAGTGGAGCGTTACGGCCACTACAGCCTCGCCGCCGAGTCCATGTACGATCACCCCTTCCAGTGGGGCTCGAAGCGTACCGGACCCGACCTGGCGCGGGTGGGCGGGCGCTATTCGGACGAATGGCACGTGCAGCACCTGAAGGACCCGCGGTCGGTGGTGCCGGAATCGATCATGCCCTCCTATGCCTTCCTGGCGGACACCGAACTCGACCTCAAGGGGATCGACGGAAAGATAGGCGCGCTGCGCAAGGTCGGCGTTCCCTATACAAAGGCAATGATCGACAGCGCCGAAGCAGACGCCAAGCTGCAAGCTTCGTCGGACGGCGACGCGGCCGATCTCGCCAAGCGCTATCCCAAGTCGCAGGTGCGCGACTTCGATGGCGATCCGTCGAGGCTCACCGAAATGGATGCGGTCGTCGCCTACCTGCAGATGCTCGGCACGCTGGTCGACACCAATGCCGCCGCGGCGCAGGAGCGGCGCCGATGACCTACGACGCGCTGCGTCACTTTGCCGACAGCTGGGGCCTGGTGCTCATGGCGATCATGTTCGCGGTTTTTGTCGGCTGGACTTTTCGAAAGGGCGCGCGCTCCCGGCAGGACCGCGCCGCCCGTTCGATCCTGGAGGAAGATGATGGCTGACAAGCGGATCGACGAGGCGACGGGGACGCCCACGGTCGGGCACGAATGGGATGGGATCGAGGAACTCGACACACCCATGCCGCGCTGGTGGCTGTGGACCCTCTATGCGACAATCATCTGGGGCATAGCCTATACGGTGCTCTATCCCGCCTGGCCGCTGGTCAATTCGGCGACGAAGGGCGTGCTCGGCTGGTCGAGCCGCGAGCAATTGGCCGGCGAAGAGGAGGCGGAGCGCCTGCGCAAGGAGCCCCTGCAACTTGCGCTCGCCCGCATCCCGATCGAGCGGCTCAACGAGGATTCGCGGCTGATGCAGGCGGCGGTCGAAGGCGGCCGCGCGGCGTTCAAGGTGCACTGCGTCCAGTGCCACGGCTCTGGCGCCGCCGGTAGCAAGGGTTATCCGAACCTCAACGACGACGACTGGCTCTGGGGCGGGGACATCAAGCAGATTCACACGACCCTGGTCCATGGTATTCGCCAGCCCGGTCACGCCGAGACGCGCATGTCGCAGATGCCCGCGTTCGGGCGCGATGGTATCCTTACCTCCGAGCAGGTGGAGGACGTGGTCAGCCACGTTCGCGTCATCTCCCGTCAGGAGAAGCCGAGCGCAGCCTCGCAGCGCGGCGCGAAGCTGTTCGCCGACAATTGTGCGGTGTGCCACGGCGCGCAGGGCCAGGGCGATCGCAAGTTGGGCGCACCCAATCTCGCCGATTCCATCTGGCTGTTCGGCGGCGATCGGGAGGCGCTCGCGCAAACGGTCAACAACTCCCGCTATGGCGTGATGCCGGCTTGGGGCGCGCGCCTCGATCCGGTCACGGTGAAGATGCTGGCGGCTTACGTACACTCGCTGGGGGGCGGCGAGGATTTCATCCCCGAGCCCGCGCCAAGCGCCGCTGCATCCGCGGCGCCGCAAGCGGCTCCCTCCCAGGCGGCCAAGAGCAATGTCCAGCCCAGATGATCTGACCGGCTCCAAGCAGCAGCTGTTCGAGAAGCGGCAGAAGGTCTTTCCCAAGGCGATCGACGGGCCGTTCCGCCGCTTCAAGTGGCTGGTCATGGCAGTGACGTTGACGATCTACTACGTCACGCCGTGGCTGCGCTGGGATCGCGGGCCCTATGCACCTGACCAGGCGGTGCTTGTCGATATCGCCAACCGTCGCTTCTACATGTTCTCGATCGAGATCTGGCCGCACGAGTTCTATTATGTCGCCGGCCTGCTCATCATGGCCGGCATCGGCCTGTTTCTCGTGACCTCGGCGGTCGGCCGGGCATGGTGCGGTTATGCCTGTCCGCAGACGGTCTGGACCGACCTCTTCCAGCATGTCGAGCGCGCGATCGAGGGCGATCGCAATGCCCAGCTGCGCCTGGAGAAGGCCCCGTGGGGGCCTTCGAAGATCGCCAAGCGCGTGACCAAACACGCGATCTGGCTGCTCATCGCCGTGGCGACTGGCGGCGCCTGGATCTTCTACTTCGCCGATGCGCCGACGCTCGCTCGCCAGCTTTGGGCGCTCGACGCGCCTTATCAGGCCTGGTTCACGATCGGGCTGCTCACCGCCACGACCTACATACTTGGCGGGCTGATGCGCGAGCAGTTCTGCATCTACGGTTGCCCCTGGCCGCGTATCCAGGGTGCGATGCTCGACGAGAAATCGCTGATGGTCACTTACAAGGCCTGGCGGGGCGAGCCTCGGACTCACGGCATCAAACGGGCGGGCCCCGCAGTGCACCAGCCCGATGGCGAGCTCGGCGCCCAGGCGCAGTACGGCTTACCCTCGCTTGTGGCGCTGGCGTCTGCTCCCGAAAACAATCCGCGTGTCATCGGCGACTGCATCGATTGCAACAACTGCGTAGCGGTGTGTCCCACCGGCATCGACATACGCAACGGTCCGCAGATCGGCTGTATCACCTGCGGTTTGTGCATCGACGCCTGTGACGACATCATGGAGCGGATCGGTAGGCCCAAGAAGCTGATCGGCTATTCGACGGTCGCCGACGAGCTGCTCGCAGGCAATGGCAAGACGCCGGAGCCGCCGCTCAAGCGGCTGTTCCGTCCGCGCACGCTCATCTACTTCCTGATCTGGGGCTCGATCGGCCTGGCGATGCTGTTCGCGCTCGGATCGCGCACGCGGCTTGACCTCAGCGTCCGTATGGAGCGTAACCCCATCTGGGTGCAGCTGTCGGATGGCACGGTGCGCAATGCCTACACCATCAACGTGCGCAACATGGAAGCGCGGCCGCGCTCGGTCACTTTGTCGATCGAGGGCCTGCCCGATGCGCAGATCTGGACCGATGCGCAGGCGCGCGGTGGCGCCGGTCAGGCCGTGGAGATCGCGATCGGCCCCGACCAGGCCCGCAAGACGCGGGTCTATGTCGCGGCGCCCGAACGCCAGCAGCGTGATTTCGCGTTCGTCATTCGAGCCAACGACGGTCAAGGAGCAACGGATCGCGAGAGCACCGTGTTCGAGGGGCCGGAGAGCGAACGATGAGGCGCGAGTTCACCGGACGCCACATGCTCTTCATCATGCTGGGCATGTTCGGGACGATCATCGCCGTCAATCTGGTGATGGCTCGGTTCGCCGTCACGACGTTTGGGGGCACGGTCGTCGAGAATTCCTACGTCGCCAGCCAGGCGTACAATCGCTGGCTGGCCGAGGCGCGGGCACAGGACGACCTCGGCTGGACGCTCGATCTGGTTCTGATCCCAGGACGGATTGTCGAGGCCAAGACAACGCCGCGGGAAGGCACGCTGGCCGGCGTAGCCGAGCATCCGCTCGGCCGGGCTCCCGACCAACCGCTGACGTTCAGGAGATCCCCGCAGGGCTTGTGGCGATCGACAACCCCGCTGCCGCCGGGACGCTGGCGCGTACGCCTCGAACTGCGGAACGGTGGACAGTCGGCGCGTTTCGTCAAGGACGTGCCGGCGTGAGCGCCGTCACCAGCACGTTCAGCGTCCCGGGGCTGCACTGCGCCGGCTGCATCGCCAAGCTCGAAGGCGGACTGGCGCGGACGGACGGCGTGATCAGCGCCAGGGTCAACTTCACCAAGCGCCGGGTCGCTATCGCCCATACGGACAAGCTTGGCGATGATCACCTGAGGGAAATCATCGGCAGGATCGGTTTTCCGGCGGAGCGCCTCCTCGGCGAGGAGGAGACGCGCAGCGCGCCGGAAAGCCGTGAACTCGGCATCGCGCTCGGCGTCGCCGGCTTTGCGGCAATGAATATCATGTTGCTGTCCGTCAGCGTCTGGTCCGGGGCGCAGGGCGCGACGCGCGACCTGTTTCACTGGCTCTCGGCGCTGATCGCGCTTCCTACCGTGGCCTATGCGGGCCGACCCTTCTTCCGCAGCGCCTGGGGCGCTCTTCGTCACGGCCGCACCAACATGGACGTGCCGATCAGCATCGGCGTGACCATGGCCTGCGCCGCCAGCTTGTACGAGACGATCAATAGCGGTCCGCACGCCTATTTCGACGGCGCGGTGATGCTGCTGTTCTTCCTGCTTGCCGGTCGCTTCCTCGACAGCGTGATGCGGGTACGCGCCGAAGACGGCGTCGCCGCGCTGCAGCGCCAGCGCGCGCCGCGGGGCCTGGTCGTCGGCAAGGACGGCGTTGCCGAATGGCGCAACGCCGAAGAGATCGCCCCGGGCATGACTCTGCTCGTGGCGGCGGGTGAAACCTTCGCAGCCGACGGCGTGATCGTCAGCGGGGCGTCGAGCATCGACCGGCAACTGGTCACGGGCGAAAGCGCGCCGGAGAATGTCGGCATCGGCGACGCCGTCCTTGCCGGCACGATCAATCTCGCCGCGCCGCTGACGGTAAAAGTCAGCGCCGCGGGCGAGGGGACGGCGATCGCCGGCATCGCCCGCCTCATGGAAGCCGCGAGTGGAGCGAAGTCGCGGTACGTGCGGCTCGCCGACCGGGCTGCGCGCTATTATGCTCCCGCCGTGCACGTCCTTGCCGCGCTCTCGCTGGTCGGATGGCTGATCGCCGGCGCCGGATTGCACCAGGCGGTGCTGATTGCGGTGGCCGTGCTCATCATAACCTGTCCGTGCGCGCTTGGCCTCGCCGTCCCGGTCGCCCAGGTCGTCGCGGCCGGTTCGCTCATGCGCCGCGGCGTGCTGATCCGCGACGGCGCTGGCCTGGAGCGTCTTGCTGAAGCGAATGTCGCGCTTTTCGATAAGACTGGAACATTGACGCTCGGCCGGCCGAGACTGATCGATGACGGGAATTTGTCACCGGACGAAAGGCCAGTGGCCTTGGCGCTTGCGCAGAGAAGCCGCCATCCGCTCGCCAGGGCATTGGCGACAGCACTGGAGGGTATCGAGGCTGCCGACATCAGCGATGTCGAGGAAGCCCCGGGTCTTGGCGTCGCCGCGATTTGGAAGGGGCAGCGTGCCTTCCTCGGCCGCATCGACGATGCCGGACCTGAAGGCGGCGAGGCTCCCGGACACCACGCGCTCACCACCGGGTTCAGGCTGGGAGGTGGGCCGGCCCGCCTGCTGCGCTTCGAAGATGCCCTGCGCCCCGATGCCGACGCCGCGATCGCCCGCCTCGATGCGCTGCATATGCAGCCTACCATCGTTTCCGGCGACCGCGAGCGCCGTGTCGCGCGGCTCGCTGTCAAGCTTGGCATGCGCGGGCAGGGCGATCTCGATCCGCAAGGAAAGCTTGAGGTGATCGCACGCCTCAGCGCGCAAGGTCACCGGGTCCTGATGGTCGGCGACGGCCTCAACGACGGCCCGGCGCTCAATGCCGCGCACGTTTCCATGGCGCCGTCTTCGGCAAGCGATGTCGGGCAAAGCGCCGCCGACCTCGTGTTTCTGGGCGACTCTCTCTCGGCGGTGCCGGCATCCGTCGCTGCCGCAAGGCGCACGATGCGCGTCGTGAAGCAGAACTTCGCCATGGCGATCGGCTATAATGTGCTGGCCGTGCCGCTGGCCGTTGCCGGCATGGTGACGCCGCTGGTCGCCGCTCTTGCCATGTCACTCTCGTCCATCATCGTCGTCGGCAATTCGCTGCGTCTTCGGAACGCCGCGCGGTGACCGGGCTTACGATACTCATACCGGCAGCGCTGTTTCTCGGTCTGCTTGGCCTTGCCGCCTTCTACTGGTCGATGCGGAACGGCCAATATGACGATCTCGACGGCGCCGCCGAACGCATCCTGCTCGATGAAGCCGACGAACTATCGCAAGATCAGTCGCCAGCCGGCCGCCGCGAACACGACCGCTGAGCCGCCCAGAGGCGCAAGCGGCACAAGTCAGCCGCCTTCGGTCAGCTCAGCTTTCGCGCATAAGGCGCTTGCGGCACCGATCGGCGTGACACGCTGTCAGGCAGCAGGATTGCCTGTCGCTGGGCTCCGGCTGCCGGTCCACCGGGATCGGAACGGTGCGCGCAGAGCCGTCGCTTGCACAGAGCTGGACCCAGAGCAGGGTGTGCGACGACGGCATGCCGCTAAGTGATCCGGGAAGGATCGCCGCAATCCCGACGAGCGCCATCAGCTTCATTTGAATCTCTTCCGTCGCCGGGCATACAGCACTGTCATTGTGACTTGTCCGTCGTCAGAACATTCGGCACAACTCGCGGCGTAGATTAGCGGAGTGCGGACCTCGTCAGGGGGTTGATGTTAGGCGGCGAACTTGCGGTGCTGCAAGCGCCGATGTTCGATGGTCTGTCGCTTGATCCTTTCGCGCAGTTTGATGATTGCCGGAGCCGGCTCTGTTGCAAAGATTGGCGGCAGTCAGAGGTAGGCTGTCGCTCTGCGCCGATCAGGCGGCTGCTGCGAAATGGTGGTTGAGCATGCCCATGGCCTCCGTCAGCGCCGAGGGCCCAATGCCA
>NZ_JAGMXV010000364.1 GCF_018006725.1 Rhizorhabdus sp. | reverse complement strand
GCTATGACACGCGCCTGGCCGATAAGGCCGCCGAGTTCGCGAGGGCCGCGTGATGGGCGGCGCGGGGCGGACGGTCGTGCTCGCGCTCCTGATTATCTCCGAGGGTGCGTGTTCGCCGATGCGCCTTCGCATCAAGGCGGACATCGACCTTGAGATACCGCCGCCCTGGTCGATCGGCGTGTGCCCGTACCTTCACGCCCATCCTGCACCGATGGGCGCGCCTGTTCGTGGCGAGAGGATCGGCGAATGATCCCGGTTTTTCAAACGATGACCGTTGCGAATGACGGCGTCGGCAATTGCTTCAACGCCTGCGTCGCATCGATCCTAGAGAGGCCGCTTAGGGACGTTTGCCCCGTCTTGCCCAACTTCGACGGAGCTTACTGGGGAGAGTGGGAGAAGTGGCTCGCCACCCTCGGCCTCGAACTCAATTTCGTTCCGCTTGACCGTGGCGCACCGAAAGGCTTCGCGATTGCGTCGGGGACCGGCGGCCGCAGCTATCCAGATGGCCATCCGAAAGCGGGCCAACCTATTCTGCACGCAGCGGTCGTTTTCAACGGCGAGCTAGTTCACGATCCCTTCCCCTGCGCGAAGCAGTTCGGCGACGTTCGCCACTATTGGACGATCGACCCCATCACCGCGAGCGCTAGCCCGCCGGTCTCTTGAATAGCCCGATCCCCCGGCCGGGACTTCAGCCCGTGCGCGGCCGGCTCCGCGCGGGCGACAGCAGGGGAACCCTGATGGACCGCTTCCTCAATCTCTACTCGCTGCGCGCCGCGATCGTCGCGCTTCTGGCGATCGTCTCGCCGGCCGTGATGCCGCCCGAACTCGTCCAGGCGCTCACCTCGATCGCCGACGCGGCGGGCGCGGGCGACATCCGCCTGACGACGCTCGCGATCTTCGGCGGCATGTATGTGCTGCTCGATGTGCTCCGCAAGTCGAAGGCGCCGGCAGGCGCGGCGGGTGCCGGCGGCTCGTAACCGCCATCCACACATTGGATTGCCGCAGGCGCCCGGGCTTCGGCCCGGGCGCTTTCTTTTTGTTCGCGCTACAGGCAGCCGCGGATCAGCTTCAGATGATCACCTTCGGGGATCAGGCTCACGATCGCCTTGATGAAATAGACCTTCACGCGCCGCTGTTCGCCTTCATCGATCACGTCCACGAGGATGTTGACGTTGCCATTCGAGGAAGAGCTGAAGGCATATCCGTCGCCAGCGGGCACGGAGGTTACCGGCATCATCGTCTTCCCCGCCCATTCGGTGCCGAGGCATCCGGCGATATCCTTCGCGCTCCTGGCGCTCGTCGCGTCCAGCTCGGGCGCGCGGCTTCGCATATCGTTCGACGTGACGCAGCCTGCGGCCAGCAGGAGCGGAGCGAGGGTCAGCAGCCTGATCATCCGCCAAGCGTAGCACAATGCCGTGAACGGGCCATGGGTTCTCGCGAAAGCGACCGATCCCCAGCCTCCCGACAATAGCACTCCCACCGCAAGATGCAAGAAAAATGTATGCTGACAACACACATTTCTATTGCGTCGATGTGCGGACAGTGTATGCTCATAACATACACACAGGAGAGGAAGTTTAATGATCATCATCACCGTCAGTGACAAGCGGGTTAAGGCCCTCGTCGAAGACCCGACGCTGACCAAGGTGAAGGGGTTCAACGCCCTTCAGGTTCGCAAGGTCGCCGAGATGATCGTCGCCATTACGGTGATGACCAACCCCCACCAGCTTCGCAGCGTTCCGGCATGGCGCGCCCACGAACTGAAGCCGGGTCAGCCGGGAAAGTGGAGCATGTGGGTGACGCCCAACGACCGCCTCACCTTTCACGTCGATCAGGACAGGCAGGAGGTCCATCTTCTCGACTACGAGGATTACCACTGAGGCGAACCAGAGGGGGGCTTCGGCCCCCTTCAATATGTTTGCTACCACCACACATTATGCTTGCAAAGTGTATGCTGAAAACATACTGTGCTAGTGTGGAGGAATGACAAATGACTGACCAGCCCCCCGACGATTTCAAGATCACCGATCCCGCCGAGCAGCTGGTGGCGCGCCAGCCCGAGGGCTTTCGCCACCCCGGATCGTTCGTCCGCACCGAAGTGCTCGAGCCTCTTGGCCTGAAGGTCGCGCCTGCCTGTGCCGCAATGGGACTGAACCGGCAGAACTTCATCAAGATGCTGGATGGCCGCGGGCCGCTCACGCGCGACGTCGCCTACCGGCTGGAAGCGCTGACCGGCGTCGACGCTGATCTGCTGATCGCGATGCAGGCTGCCTATGACCGGGGCCGCGAAATGCCGGCGCGCGCTGAATATCGTCAGACGATCACGCGCTGGTCGCCACCGAGCAAGGACTAGCTCTCCACTCCTTGGGAGGCCTAGGCTTCGCCAAGACGCTTCATATTTGCGAAATCCATGTCACATTGCTCCGGCGATGCTGCAGCCGCTGCTGCTCAACCGTCGGAGTCGCAATGTTCGAGCCCGATTTGATCTACGATGTCGGCATGCACAAAGGCGAGGACACGGAATATTACCTGGCCAAGGGCTTCCGCGTCGTCGCCTTCGAAGCGAACCCGGCGCTAATCGCCGCGGCCCGCCAGCGCTTTGCAGCCGAATTGGCGGATGGCCGGCTGGTGATCGTCGAAGGGGCGATCAGCGATGACACCTCGTCTGACACTGTGACCTTCTACCAGAGCTCCATGTCGGTATGGGGCACTGTCTGCGACAGCTTCGAGGCGCGCGCCCACGAGCGAGGGCAGCCGAGCAACAGGTTGACGGTGCCGCGGGTCGACTTCGCCGAAGCGCTGCAGCGATACGGTGTGCCCTATTATCTGAAGATCGACATCGAAGGGATGGACCTCGCCTGCCTCAAGGCGATGGAACGGGTCCCCGGCCGGCCAAAGTATCTCTCGATCGAAAGCACATGGACCCACTTCTCTGGCGTCGAAGAGGAGATCGCCCAGCTTAGCCGGCTGGGCTATGACGGCTTCAAGATCGTTCAGCAGCAGGGCATTTCCGCTCAGCGCGAACCGGCGGTCGGCGAGAGCCGCGCGCTCGGCTGGCGCTTCCGCGAAGGATCCAGCGGACTGTTCGGCGCCGATCTCCCCGGCGAATGGATGGGCCGCGAGAAGACCCTCGATCGCTACGCGAGCATTCTGCGGCTCCACCGATGGCTCGGCTACAAGTCCCTGGCGCAGCGCCTCGGGCTGGCGAGGTTTGTCACGCGCGCCTATCGCATCGTGACCGGCCGCTACATTCCCGGCTGGCACGACACGCATGCACGGCTCGCCGACCCCGGCCCCCACAACATGGCGAAGCATCTGTATAAGCCCGCGACTATCGCCGCATCCTTCGAGCGCGACGGCCATCCGCTTAGCGTTGCCGAGCGGGCCGATCTGGAGCGCTGCTGGGCCGCCTGGACGTCGGGCGACACCTTCGAGTGGACACGACCCGACCCGATCGAAGGCAAGCGGAACACCGCCGTTCTTCAGTCCGAGCTGACCTAATGTCACGGCCGCGCGGCTCAAGGGTTCGCCGACAGCGACAGGTGCGCCTCGCAATCGCCATCGCCGTAGTGTCGCTATCTATGGCAGCGCTGGTGCTCGCCATCATGCTCGACCCGAATTCCTATTAGGCGGCCACGCGATCGGCGGCTTCAAGGCGTGGCCCTGATTTGGCGACGGCTGCAGAGATCAGTAGTTGGTCCGGCGTAGCAGCAGCTCTGAAGCCGGCGGGAAGTCCTTCAGCAGCAGTTCGGCCCACTCCTCGGCGATCTCGCGGCGACGTTCCATGAAGGCGGCCCGGTTGTACGCGGCCTCCACCTTCTCCTTCGGCA
>NZ_JAGMXV010000363.1 GCF_018006725.1 Rhizorhabdus sp. | reverse complement strand
CCCATATCGCGCCTGATCTACTCGCCCACGTCTCGCCGTTGGGATGGGAACACATCAATCTAACCGGGGAATATCGCTGGCCCAAATCCTTAGCGTAGGATTCCGCCCCCTCCCGCAAACGCCCCCTGGTAGAGGATCGTGCCGCCGATGAGGATGAGCGTCAGCCCGCCCAGCATCTCTGCATAGCGGCCGATATACCGTCCCGCGTGCTTGCCGAGCATGACGCCGATCGTGGCGACGACCGTGGTGATCCCGCCAATGATGAGGCACGCGGTCAGGATATTGACCTGCATGACCGCGAGACTGACACCCACCGCCGTTGCATCGATGCTGGTGGCGAGCGCGGTAACGACCAGTCGCCACACGCCGGTCTGAGCGCGCTGACCCGCGTCCACGTCGCTTTTCGTCGCTGCATGGATCATATGCCCGCCGACGCCGAAAAGCAGGAAGAAGGCTATCCAATGATCGACTGCCGCGATCCAAGTGCTCAGCGCCAGGCCGATCGCCCAGCCAATCGCCGGCGTGATCGCCTCGAAGAAGCCGAACACGGCGCCGACACGTAAGGCATCGCGCCAACGATTGCGCTGATTGGTCGCACCCTTCCCCACCGCCGCAGCGAAGGCGTCGACCGACAAGCTGGCGCCAAGAGCGCCGAGCGTTAGCAAACCCGTCATTGATATACGTCCAAGGGCCGTCAACCGAACGACGCAATCCACCTCCGGCCACGAGAGAGGTAGCGCATCGTTGGTCTCGCCGGGCAGATCAAAATCTGCTGCCATCGCCACGAACCGGAAGGTTCAAGGATGTTGACGATGGCCCCGCAACAGCGGGTAGCTACTCCCCAAGAGTGAGACGCCCGTATCCCCTGGGGGGCATATGTACAAGCCGAATCCGATCAACCCTGTCCGATTAGGCGATCACCAGTATTTGGATATCGCCCGGAACTGCTCCACCGCCACCTTTGTCCCCTCGCCCTCTTCGGCGTGAACCAAGCAGTGATCGATATGATCGTTGATGAGCGCGCGCTTGGCGCTGGCGATCGCGTTCTCCACCGCCTGAAGCTGCTGCGCGATATCGACGCACGGCCGTTGCTCTTCGATCATCCCGACGATGCTTTTCAGGTGCCCGGTCGCACGGTTGAGCCGCTTGATGATCGCGGGATGATTGGAATGATCGTAATGGGCCATGTCACCCTATAAGACAAACGGACGAACTTTGTCGAGCAACCCCCCGGGGGGATAGACTCTATCCCCATGGGGGGATATGGACCTGCCCGAACTTCACGTCCGATCGGTCGCGACCGCCGGGCTTGCCGGGACGCACCATGACCTCTTTCGCCGAACTCGTTCAACAGGGCAGCTCCAATCTCTGGCTGTTCATCCCGACCGCGCTGCTGCTCGGTGCGCTGCACGGGCTGGAGCCCGGCCATTCCAAGACCATGATGGCTGCGTTTATTATCGCAGTGCGTGGCACTGTTGGCCAAGCCGTCCTGCTCGGCCTGTGCGCGGCGCTTTCGCACACCGCGATCGTGTGGGGCATCGCGCTTGGCGGGCAATATCTCGGGCGCGGCATCAACACCGAAACGACCGAGCCTTACCTCCTGCTCGGCTCGGCCGTCATCGTTCTTGGCATCGGTCTATGGATGATTTGGCGCACGCGTGCCGATCAGAAGGCCGAAGCCGCGCACGATCACCACCACCATCACGGCGAGGACGAGATCCGCACGATCGACACCGGCCACGGCATGATGCGTCTGGAGATTTTCGAGGATGGCGTGCCGCCGCGCTGGCGGGCGAGCTTTGCCAAGGGTGGCTGGAAAGCGGCGGATGTTATCCTCACAACGGATCGCGGCGAAGGCCGTTCGCAGACATTCCGCTTCGTCGATCGGGGCGATTACATCGAAAGCGTCGAGGAGATCCCGGAACCGCACGCCTTCAACGCGCGCGTCTCGCTGGGCCACGGCGGCCACAGCCATGACTACGACCTCACATTCGCCGAACACGGGCACGATCACGGCCACGGGCATGATGGACTGAAGGTCACGGGCGACGATGCCTACATGAACGCGCATGAGCGCGCCCACGCCGCCGATATCAGCCGCCGGTTCGCCGATCGTCAGGTAACGACCGGCCAGATCGCGCTGTTCGGCCTGACGGGCGGGCTGATCCCCTGCCCCGCAGCCGTCACCGTCCTCCTGCTCTGCCTCCAGCTCAAGCGTCTCGCGCTCGGTGTCGTGCTGGTGAGCGCGTTCAGCGTCGGCCTTGCCGTGACGATGGTCAGCGCCGGCGTCATCGCATCGCTCAGCGTCACGCACATCCGCAAGCGCTGGTCAGGGTTCGGCGACTTCGCGCGCAAGGCGCCTTATGCGTCGGCGGGCCTGATGCTCGTGATCGCGGGCTACATGGCCTATTCCGGCTTGCAAGGCCTCAGTCGGATCGGCGCGATCTGATGCGATCGCCTTGCGTCGATCTATGTGGTTTCGATGCCCGCACCGGATGGTGCCGGGGGTGTGGCCGCACGCGCGACGAGGTCCGGCGTTGGCGTAACCTGCGACCTGGTGATGCACGCCGCGTCATGAGCGACCTGCCACACCGCTTGGCAAAGCTGACCGACCGTTCCGCAAAGGGGGGCACGTCCTGATGTCGTGTCTCGCCGCCAAGGCGCTGGTATAATGTCGAGCAGGCTGAAATAGCGTGAACGCTCGAATTGACCGGCAAGTGATTTCCTTGCCCCGTTTTTTGCGTCGGCTTACGCTGCAAATGATGGCGGTGCAGCGTTCCTCTGTTGCGATCCTAGGAGTCGTGTTGGCGCTGGCCGCTGTCCTCGGGCTTGTCGCAGTATCGGGATGGCATAGCGCCATGGTTCACGATCACGGCCCGGTTCAAGTCGCCATGGTCGATACCCATTCTGATGACGATCACGACCATGCGGTTATGATCGATCATGACGATCAGGCTCCGGCAAAGCAGGCCGACGGCGACGGGCCAGCTCACCTTCTTGCCCACGCCGCAGGCCACTGGGTTGCTTTCGATGGCGCGAGGGCTGCGCCGGTTGCGGCCATCGTCGCCGCTCGCGTGTGGTCGATATTAACTCCATCGCTCCCCAGCGGGATCGACCCATCTAAGCTTCTGCGTCCGCCTCGCGGTTGAGTTTCGCCGACGCCGCGCGCGTCGACTGACTACCCTAGAGGATCATGCACTATGAACGGCAGTTTTCGCCGGTCGCGCACCGTTGCGCTGACCGGCGCCTTTGCGGCGCTATCGCCCGTAGGTGCGGCGTGGTCGCAGACCGCACCCCCCTTTGCACAGCTTCTAAATCAGACGCGTGATGTGCCGCGCGTCCTGGCGCTAGAAGCAGACGTCGCCCGAGCACGCGGCTTGGCATTACAAGCGCGCGCCCGACCGAACCCCTCGATCAATGTCTATGCAGAGAATTTCGTGGGCGACCACGATCGCAATGCGCGCAATCAACAACAGACGACTTTCCAGGTCGATCAGCCTGTCGAACTGGGCGGCAAGCGATCCGCTCGGATCGCCGCCGGTGAAGCCGGGATCGTTGCGGCAAAGGCGCGCGATCGTGACGGCCGTCTCGTCTTTGCGACTGAGCTGGCGCGCGCTTATGCTGGTGCCGAAATCGCCGATCGTCGCATCACCATCGCCGAAGAAGAGGTTAAACAGGCGACCGATGTCTTGAGGGTTGCCCGCGCTTTGGTCGGCGCCGGCAAGGAAGCCCGTCTCCGGCAAGTGCAGGCCGAAACCGAACTGAACACGCTTCAGGCCGACCTCGAAAACGCGCGCGCTTTCAAGACGGTCGCGCTGGCACGTCTTTCGG
>NZ_JAGMXV010000115.1 GCF_018006725.1 Rhizorhabdus sp. | reverse complement strand
GAGCGGCGACGAGCGCGTGGAGCACTTCGAGCAGCTTGCGGACGTCCTCGAAATGGAGGCCGGTCGTCGGCTCGTCGAGGATGTAGAGGGTGTTGCCGGTCGACCGGCGCGACAGCTCCTTGGCCAGTTTCACGCGCTGCGCCTCGCCGCCCGACAGCGTCGTGGCCTGCTGCCCGACCTTGATATAGCCGAGGCCGACCTCGGCCAGCATCGCCATCTTGTCGCGGATCGGCGGCACCGCCTTGAAGAACTCGACCGCGTCCTCGACCGTCATGTCGAGCACGTCCGCGATCGACTTGCCCTTGAACTTCACTTCCAGCGTCTCGCGATTGTAGCGCGCGCCGTGGCACACGTCGCAGGTGACGTAGACGTCGGGGAGGAAGTGCATCTCGATCTTGAGCACGCCGTCGCCCTGGCAGGCCTCGCAGCGGCCGCCCTTGACGTTGAAGCTGAAGCGGCCCGGCTTGTAGCCGCGCGCCTCGCTCTCGGGCAGGCCGGCGAACCAGTCGCGGATATTGGTGAAGGCGCCGGTATAGGTCGCCGGGTTCGATCGCGGGGTGCGGCCGATCGGCGACTGGTCGATGTCGATCACCTTGTCGCAATGGTCGAGGCCGCTGATCTTGTCATGCGCTCCGGCGACGACCCGCGCGCCGTTCAGCTGGCGGGCTGCCGACGCATAGAGCGTGTCGATCGTGAAGCTCGACTTGCCCGATCCCGACACGCCGGTGATGCAGGTGAAGGTGCCCAGTGGAATGGATGCGGTGACGTCCTTGAGGTTGTTGGCGCGCGCGCCATGGACGGTCAGTTTCTTGCCATTGCCCTTGCGCCGCTTCTTCGGCACGTCGACCATCCGGCGGCCCGACAGATAGGCGCCAGTCAGGCTGTCCTCATGCGCGAGGATCTGGTCGAGCGTGCCCGAGGCGACGACCTCGCCGCCATGGACGCCCGCGCCCGGCCCCATGTCGAGGATATAGTCGGCGGTGCGGATCGCGTCCTCGTCATGCTCGACGACGATGACGGTGTTGCCGAGGTCGCGCAGACGCCGCAGCGTGATCAGCAGCCGGTCATTGTCGCGCTGGTGCAGGCCGATCGAGGGTTCGTCGAGGACGTAGAGCACGCCCGACAGGCCCGAGCCGATCTGCGAGGCGAGGCGGATGCGTTGGCTCTCGCCGCCCGATAGCGTGCCCGAGGTGCGGTCGAGGTTGAGATAGTCGAGCCCGACATTGTCGAGGAAGCCCAGCCGCTCGACGATCTCCTTAAGGATCCGCTCGGCGATCGCGCGCTGCTGCTCGTTTAGGTGGTTGGGCATGTCGCGGAAGAAGGCGAGGGCAGGGCCGACCGCGCGCCGGGTCGACATGGAAATGTCCTCGCCGGCGATCTTCACCGCCAGCGCCTCGGGCTTGAGGCGGGCGCCGCCGCAGACCTCGCAGGGTGCGGCGCTCTGATATTTGGACAGTTCCTCGCGCATCCACGCGCTCTCGGTCGCGAGCATCCGGCGTTCGAGATTGTGGATCACCCCCTCGAACGGCTTCTGGACGTCATAGCTCTTGCGCCCGTCGATGAAGGTCAGCGTGATAGCCTTGCCCTTGGTGCCGTAGAGAACGGCGTCGCGATACTCCTGCGGCAGCTCGTTCCACGGCGTCTCGAGCTTGAAGCCATAAGCACGCGCGACCGAGCTCAGCACCTGCATATAATAGGGGCTGGGCGGGTTCGACTTGGCCCAGGGCACGACCGCGCCCTGCTTGATCGACAGCGCCTCATTGGGGACGACCAGCTGCGGATCGAAATAGAGCTTCTCGCCGAGGCCGTCGCAGGCCGGGCAGGCGCCCTGCGGTGCATTGAACGAGAAAAGACGCGGCTCGATCTCGGCAATGGTGAAGCCCGATACCGGGCAGGCGAATTTTTCGGAGAAGGTGATGCGGTTGGCGGGGATGCCCGTCTTCTTCATGCCGCCGGTGGTCTTGCCGGCGGCATCGGCGAGGGCCTCGCCATATTGGAAGGCGACGGGCATCTCGCGGACGGCTGCGGCCCCTCCACCAGCCTGCGGCTGGTCCCCCTCCCCGTTCCGGGGAGGATTGCTGGCTCCCTGATCCTCCCCGGAACGGGGAGGGGAACCGGCGGAGCCGGTGGAGGGGAATTGTACCGTCGCCTCGGCCACGGTCGTGTCGACCAGATCGGCAAAGGCCAAGCCGTCTGCGAGGCGCAGCGCGGTTTCCAGGCTCTGCGCCAGGCGGGTTTCGATCCCTTCGCGGACGACGAGGCGGTCGACCACCACCTCGATGTCGTGCTTGTACTTCTTGTCGAGCGCGGGAGCGTTCTCGATCTCGTAATTCTCGCCGTCGATGCGAACGCGGGTGAAGCCCGCCTTCTGCCATTCGGCCAGCTCCTTGCGATATTCGCCCTTGCGGCCGCGCACGACCGGGGCGAGCAGCAGGAAGCGGGTGCCCTCCTTCAGCTGAAGGATGCGGTCGACCATCTGGCTGATCGTCTGCGCGGCGATCGGCAGGCCGGTAGCGGGCGAGTAGGGCACGCCGACACGCGCCCAGAGCAGGCGCATATAGTCGTAGATCTCGGTCACCGTCGCGACGGTCGAGCGCGGGTTGCGGCTGGTCGTCTTCTGTTCGATCGAGATGGCCGGCGACAGGCCCTCTATATGATCGACGTCGGGCTTCTGCATCAGCTCGAGGAACTGGCGCGCATAGGCCGACAGGCTCTCGACGTAGCGGCGCTGACCCTCCGCATAGATGGTGTCGAAGGCGAGGCTGGACTTGCCCGATCCCGACAGGCCGGTGATCACGATCAGCTTGTCGCGCGGCAGGTCGACGTCGACGCCCTTTAGGTTATGTTCGCGCGCGCCGCGCACCGAGATATGTGTGAGCATGTCGGGAATGTTCCAGATTTGTTCGCCGCGCGCAAGGCGGTCCGTCGGCCGCCGATGTGGGCAGTGGTTAGGCGTTTCTCAACCCTCTATCGGCTAGAAGGAGCCGGCCTTTCCGTTGGTGGAGGACGTTGCGATGCTTGGTCTGATCAGTCGCCGGGAGCTTGTGCAGTCGCTCCTGATCGCCCTGGTCTTCATGTCGGTAGGCTTCATCCTGCTCGACCGTATGATCGGCGATCCGAACGCGATGGAAAGCGCGTCGCACATCTGATCACCCGTTCAGCGGGTGGCCCCCGGCTTCCACAATATATCGCCCGATCCCGCCAGGTTGATCCAGCGGGCCAGCACGAACAGATGATCGGACAGGCGGTTCACATAAGCGAGGCCGACCGGGTTCAGCCCCGCGTCTCGATCCGCGGCGACGGCCGAGCGTTCGGCCCGCCGGCAGATCGCCCGCGCGAGATGGATCGCCGCCGCCGCCGGATGACCGCCGGGCAGTATGAAGCTGCGCAGCGGCTCCAGCGCCTCGTTCATCTCGTCGATCTCGGCCTCGAGCCGCTCGACCTGCGATTCGACGATGCGGAGCACCATCTCGGACGGCGCGAAATCGGGACCCGGCGTGGCGAAATCGGCGCCGAGGTCGAACAGTTCGTTCTGGATGCGCGACAGCTTCGCGCCGGCGGTTGCCGGCATATCGTGGGTCAGGGCTATGCCGATCGCGGAGTTCAGCTCATCGACGTCGCCAATCGCGGCCATGCGCGGCGCGCATTTGGGCAGACGCGATCCGTCGACCAGGCCCGTCTCGCCCGCATCACCCGTGCGGGTGTAAATCCTGTTCAGCCTGACCATCGGAGGGGGTGGCTCAGGGCCGGCTCATGATCAGCATCAGGATGACCAGGATGACAGCGATCGCCTGGAAGGCGATGCGCATCCGCATCATCTTGTTCTGCTGCAGGCCCGACCGGCTGACCGTTCCCGCCTTGAGGTCTTCCTCGGTGGTCTTGAGGAAGGCGATGATTCCCCGCACCAGCGCGACGACCGTAGCAATCACCGCGAGCAGGATGAGGATGAAGAAGACTGTATTCATCGGCATGGTGTAGCGCGATCGGTGGGGCAGGTGAACCGCAATGTGCCGCAGCGTCGCGCCTCTTCCCTTTCGTGCACTTCGCCGCACCGCATCGGGCGGCGACCGTCGGGCGCCGAAACCCCCGGATCATGGACTCGCCTTGCCCTTTTCCGGCGCTGCGGCTATGGCCGCCGCCGGCTCTTTCAAATCCTCAGTCTCAGGTGAACCATGAAGATCAGCGGCGTGGACATCCGTCCCGGCAACATCATCGAATATGAAGGCGGCATCTGGCGCGCCGTCAAGATCCAGCATACGCAGCCCGGCAAGGGCGGCGCCTATATGCAGGTCGAGATGAAGAACCTGATCGACGGGCGCAAGAACAACGTCCGTTTCCGTTCGGCCGAGACGGTCGAGCGCGTTCGCCTCGACACCAAGGATTTCCAGTTCCTGTTCGCCGAGGGCGAGGATCTGACCTTCATGGACAAGGACAGCTACGAGCAGATCACGCTGCCGCGCGACCTGCTCGGCGATGCTGCCGCCTTCCTCCAGGACGGCATGGACGTCGTCATGGAACTTTACGAGGAGCGCCCGATCTCGGTCCAGCTGCCCGACACCGTCGAGGCGCTGATCGTCGAGGCCGATGCCGTGGTGAAGGGGCAGACCGCCTCGTCCAGCTACAAGCCCGCTTTGCTCGAAAACGGCGTCCGCGTGATGGTGCCGCCGCATATCGCCAGCGGTACCCGCATCGTCGTCGACGTCTACAGCCAGGAATATGTCCGCCGCGCGGACTGATCCTGCCTGATCGCGAGGCCGGTCTCCGGGCCGGCCCGCCTCTTTTTGTCCCCCGGATATCGGCGGGGCCCTGTATCGCGTAGCCAGTGCCGCCCGGCCGGCACGAACGGAGAAGTATCTTGGTCAGCCATTCCGGCCTCATCACCGTCATGGACCGCGCCGCGCGCAAGGCCGCGCCGCGCCTGCGTCGCGACTTCAACGAGGTCCAGCAGCTGCAGGTGAGCCGCAAGGGGCCGGCCGACTTCGTGTCGATGGCCGACCAGCGCGCCGAACAGACGCTGGTCGAGGAACTCAAGCGCGCGCGCCCCGACTGGGGCTTCGTGCTGGAGGAAGGCGGCGAGATCGAGGGCGATCCCAACAAGCCGCGCTGGATCATCGACCCGCTCGACGGGACCACCAACTTTCTCCACGGCATCCCGCACTTCGCGATCTCGATCGCAGTCGAGGAACCGGCCCGACCGGGCCAGATGCGCGGCGACGTCAGCCATGGCCTGATCTATCAGCCGCTGACCGACGAGAGCTTCTGGGCCGAAAAGGGGCGTGGCGCCTGGCTGCAGGACCGTCGCCTGCGCGTGTCGGCGCGTCGCGAGCTCGCCGATGCGCTGGTCGCGACCGGCATTCCTTTTCTCGGTCACGGCGATATCCGCAAGTGGAGCGCCATCTTTGCCCAGGTCGGCCCCGAGATCGCCGGCATTCGTCGCTTCGGCGCCGCCTCGCTCGACCTCGCCTGGGTCGCCGCAGGACGCTTCGACGCCTTCTGGGAATCGGAGCTGAAGATCTGGGACGTGGCGGCCGGCATCCTGCTGGTGCGGGAGGCGGGCGGCTTCGTCAGCGATTTCCGCGGCGGTGACCGGATGCACGAGCGCAACGAATATCTTGCCACCAATGACGGGCTGGCCACGCGCCTGCACAAGCTCGTCGCGCAGGGCGTCAAGGGGCTTTGAGGGCGTCGCGCCGCCGCTTGCAGGCGGCGGTGCGGATGCGGGCCTGCACCATGGGCCAGCTTCCCGGAAATCGACGGGAAACACTCGCCTTTTTGCGAGTCATTCTCACTCCCCGACACCTTGCTTCGCACATGCGGCGCGCCTAAAGGTCGCGCCAAAGGCCGGATTCCCGGCCCTCTGCTCGGAGCCTGTTCATGGCGTCAGTCGCCGCTGGATATCTACCGATCCTGATCTTCCTGGGGGTCGCTCTCGTTCTGTCGAGTGCGTTCGTCTTCCTGCCGATGCTCGTGTCGCGTGCGACCGGCTCGCACAAGCCGACCCCTGAGAAGCTCACCGAATATGAATGCGGCTTCCCGGCCTTCGAGGACAGCCGTGCCCAGTTCGACGTGCGCTTCTACCTGATCGCGATCCTGTTCATCATCTTCGATCTCGAAGCGGCCTTTCTCTATCCGTGGGCGGTGTCGCTGGGCGGCATCGGCTTCGCCGGCTGGGCCTCGATGATGATCTTCCTGGTCGAACTGACGATCGGTTACATCTACGCGTGGAAGAAGGGAGCCCTGGAATGGGAGTGACGCTCGATCCGGCGCGCAACCCGCACAAGCTGGAAGGCTTCGGCGGCGATATCGTCCAGCCCGATGCCGACTTCTTCAAGTCGCTGCAGGCCGAGGTCAACGACAAGGGCTTCCTCGTCACCTCTGCCGAGGAGCTGTTCCAGTGGGCCCGCACCGGCTCGCTGTGGTGGATGACCTTCGGTCTCGCCTGCTGCGCGGTCGAGATGATCCACGTCAACATGCCGCGCTACGACCTGGAGCGCTTCGGCGCCGCGCCGCGCGCCTCTCCGCGCCAGTCGGACGTGATGATCGTCGCCGGTACGCTGTGCAACAAGATGGCCCCTGCGCTGCGTCGCGTCTACGACCAGATGTCCGAGCCCAAATATGTGATCTCGATGGGTTCCTGCGCCAATGGCGGCGGCTATTATCACTATAGCTACTCGGTGGTGCGTGGCTGCGACCGGATCGTGCCCGTCGACATCTATGTGCCCGGCTGCCCGCCGACCGCCGAGGCGCTGCTCTATGGCATCATGCAGCTGCAGCGTAAGATCCGCCGCGTGGGGACGCTCGAGAGATGAGTGACACTTCGCTGACCTTCCCGCGTTTCGCGGCCAAGGACGGGTTTGCCGAGGCGGTGACCGCCGCCCTCGGTGCACGCCTGATCGAGCTGCGTCAGTGCGTCGGCGAATATGCGCTGCACGTCGCCCGCGACAGCCTGGTCGAGACGATGACGATCCTGCGCGATCAGCTGGAATATCAGCAGCTGATGGAGATCGCCGGCGTCGACTATCCCGATCGCGCCGAGCGGTTCGAGGTCGTCTATTGCATGCTCAGCCTGACGCGGAACCATCGCATCCGCGTCCATGTCGCCGCCGACGAAGTTACCCCGGTTCCGTCGGTGACCGGGCTGTGGCCGGTCGCCGGCTGGCTCGAGCGCGAGGTGTTCGACATGTATGGCGTGCTGTTCGAGGGCAACCCCGACCTGCGCCGTATCCTGACCGACTATGGCTTTCGCGGCCATCCGCAGCGCAAGGACTTCCCGCTGACGGGCTATGTCGAGCTGCGCTATTCGGAGCAGCACAAGCGCGTGGTCTATGAGCCGGTCAAGCTGGCGCAGGACTTCCGCAGCTTCGACTTCATGAGCCCGTGGGAAGGCGCCGACTATATCCTTCCGGGGGACGAGAAGGTCTCGGCGACACAGCCGGGTGCGCCGACCCCTGCGCCGGCGCCGGCCGGCACCGCGCCCAAGCCGGTCGAGGGCAAGGCGCCGCCGCCCACGCCCAAGACGACCGATCATGTGGGGCAGACCGGCGAAGGCAAGGCCGACCCGCTCGGCGACGGAGCGAAGAAGTAATGGCTTCGACCTATGACACGCTGACTCCCGAGGCCCAGAAGGGCGAGACGGAGATCCAGAACTACACGATCAACTTCGGTCCGCAGCACCCGGCCGCGCACGGCGTGCTGCGCATGGTGATGGAGCTCGACGGCGAGATCGTCGAGCGCGTCGACCCGCATGTCGGCCTGCTCCATCGCGGCACCGAGAAGCTGATCGAATACAAGACCTATCTGCAGGCGCTGCCCTATTTCGACCGGCTCGACTATTGCTCGCCGCTCGGCATGGAGCACAGCTATGTGCTGGCGGTCGAGAAGCTGCTCCAGCTCGAAGTGCCGCTCCGCGCGCAATATCTGCGCGTGCTGTTCGCCGAGCTGACCCGCATCTGCAACCACATGCTCAACATCGGCGCGCACGTCATGGACGTCGGCGCGATGACGCCGAATCTGTGGCTGTTCGAAATCCGCGAGGACTGCCTCAACTTCTTCGAGCGCGCGTCGGGCGCGCGCATGCACTCGGCCTGGTTCCGTCCGGGCGGCGTGCACCAGGACGTGCCGCTGAAGCTGCTGACCGACATCGGCGACTGGCTCGACGACCGTATGCCGCGCCTGTTCGAGGACGCGGTGTCGCTGTTCGCCGACAACCGCATCTTCAAGCAGCGCAACGTCGACATCGGCGTGGTGAGCAAGGAAGACGCGATCGCCTGGGGCTTCTCCGGCCCGATGATCCGTGCGGCCGGCATTCCCTGGGATATCCGCAAGGCGCAGCCCTACGACGTCTATGACCGCATGGACTTCGAGGTTCCCGTGGGCACCAAGGGCGACTGCTACGACCGGATCATGGTCCGCATCGAGGAAGTCCGCCAGTCGGCGCGCATCATCAAGCAGTGCCTGCGCGAAATGCCCGAAGGGCCGATCGCCAGCCTCGACCGCAAGGTCGTGCCGCCCAAGCGGGGCGAGATGAAGCGCTCGATGGAAGCGCTGATCCACCATTTCAAGCTCTACACCGAGGGCTTCCATGTGCCCGAGGGCGACGTCTATGTCGCGACCGAGAGCCCGAAGGGCGAGTTCGGCGTCTATCTGGTCTCGGACGGCAGCAACAAGCCGTATCGCTGCAAGATCCGCCCGACCGCGTTCAGCCATCTTCAGGCGATGGACTTCATGATGAAGGGCCATATGCTCGCCGACACCACCGCCATCCTCTCGGCGATCGACGTCGTGTTCGGGGAGTGCGACCGGTGAGCAGCAAGCTGGCGATCGCAGAGCAGATGATCGCGCATTACAATGCGCAGGACGCCGACGCCTATGTCGCGCTGATGACCGACGATGCGGCCGAAGCCGGCTATCGCGGCGCGGTGCTGCGCGACGGGCGCGAGGGCGTTCGCGAAGGGCTCAAGGCGATGTTTGCGCAGTTCCCCGAGAACCGCGCCGAAATCCTCTCCGGCCAGCAACTGGGCGACTATATCCTCCTTCACGAGAAGGTGTACCGGTCCAGCGATGCCGAGCCGTTCGAGGTGATGAGCATCTACAGTTTCGAAGGCGACAAGGTGTCGCGCGTGGAGTTCGTGCGCTGATGGCTGACGCAGCCCATATTCCCGACGAGGCCGAGACCCGCGCCCGCTGGGGCAATTTCGCCTGGACGGCGGAAAATGCCGAGCAGGCGAAGAAGATCATCGCCCGCTATCCCCCGGGGCGCCAGCAGTCGGCGGTGATGCCGCTGCTCGACCTGGCGCAGCGCCAGGTCGGCGCCGAGACCAACACCCAGGGCTGGCTGCCCGTGCCGGTGATGGAATATATCGGCAAGCAGCTCGACATGGCCTATATTCGGGTGTTCGAGGTCGCGACCTTCTACACCATGTACAATCTGGCGCCGGTCGGCCGCTATCATGTGCAGGTGTGCGGCACGACGCCGTGCATGCTGCGCGGCTCCGATGACGTTCTCGATGCCTGCTACAAGAAGGGCATGAAGAAGGGCGCGACGACGGCCGACGGTCTGTTCACGCTCACCGAGGTCGAATGCCTCGGCGCCTGCGCCAACGCACCGATGGTCCAGATCAACGACGACAATTACGAGGATCTGACCTTCGACAGCATGACCGCCGTGCTCGATGCGCTTGCGCGCGGCGAGCAGCCGAAGGTCGGCCCGCAGATCGACCGCCAGACGAGCTGCCCCGAAGGCGGCCCGACGACGCTGGTCGAAATGGTCGGCGAGAATCATGACTATCGCGGCCGCTGGGATGCGCCCGCATGAGCGCGCTGATCGCGATCATCGTCACGGTCGTGCTGGCGGTCATCCTCGTGAAGGTGACCTTCAAGCTGCTGGGCGTCGCGATCGCGATCGGTCTGGGCCTGCTGGCCTATTTCGTGGCCGACAAGCTGTTCGGAAAGAAGATCTGATGGCTGCTATCGGCCTTTTCACCGCGCCGGCGCCGGCCGGTCTCTCCCTCGGTCATCCGGCCTGCGCCGGAACCGCGCTTCCTGTTCGGGGTGCCTTCGATGCTTGACGACAAGGATCGCATCTTCACCAACGTCTACGGATTCCAGCCCTGGAATCTCGAGGCGGCGCGCAAACGCGGCGACTGGGACAATACCAAGAAACTGCTCGAACGCGGGCCGGACCAGATCATCGAGGACATCAAGGCCTCGGGTCTGCGCGGTCGCGGCGGCGCCGGCTTCCCGACCGGCATGAAGTGGAGCTTCATGCCCAAGGAGCCGAAGCCCGGCCGTCCGAGCTTCCTGGTGATCAACGCCGACGAGTCCGAGCCCGGCTCGTGCAAGGACCGCGAGATCATGCGCCACGATCCGCATAAGCTGATCGAAGGCGCGCTGATCGCCGGCTTCGCGATGCGCGCGCGCGCGGCCTATATCTATATCCGCGGCGAGTTCATCTACGAGGCGAAGGTGCTCTTCGCCGCCGTCGAGGAAGCCTATGCCGCCGGCCTGCTCGGCAAGAACGCCGCCGGCTCGGGCTATGATTTCGACGTCTTCGTCCATCGCGGCGCGGGTGCCTATATCTGCGGCGAGGAAACCGCGCAGATCGAAAGCCTCGAAGGCAAGAAGGGCCAGCCCCGCCTAAAGCCGCCTTTCCCGGCGGGTGCCGGCCTTTATGGCTGCCCGACCACGGTCAACAACGTCGAGTCGATCGCGGTCGCCCCGACGATCCTGCGGCGCGGCGCGAGCTGGTTCGCGGGCATCGGCCGCGAGGGCAACAAGGGCACCAAGCTCTTCCAGATCTCGGGCCATGTGAACAAGCCCTGCGTGGTCGAGGAAGCGATGGGGATTAGCTTCCGCGAGCTGATCGACAAGCATGCCGGCGGCATTCGCGGCGGCTGGGACAATCTGCTCGCGGTGATCCCGGGCGGATCGTCGGTGCCGCTGGTGCCGGCCGCGCAGATCATGGACGCACCGATGGATTTCGACGGCCTCAAGGGCGTCGGATCGGGCCTCGGCACGGCGGCGGTCATCGTCATGGACAAGTCGACCGACATCGTCCGCGCGATCAGCCGGCTCAGCTATTTCTACAAGCATGAGAGCTGCGGCCAGTGCACCCCCTGCCGCGAAGGCACGGGCTGGATGTGGCGCGTCATGGAGCGCCTTCGCACCGGCGATGCGGCGGTCGAGGAAATCGACATGCTGCTCGACGTCACCAAGCAGGTCGAAGGCCACACCATCTGCGCGCTGGGCGACGCGGCGGCCTGGCCGATCCAGGGCCTGCTCCGCCATTTCCGCCCCGAGGTCGAGCGTCGCATCGCGGAGCGCGGCGGCAGCCCGATGATGGAGGCGGCCGAATGAAGGCGGCTCTTCTCCCGACCCTGATGTCCGCAGCGCTGATCGCTTCGTCGGCGATGGCGGAGCCGCCGATCGGCTCCCGCCTGGGCGAACGCACGGCCACCGCCAACCAGCGCACCAATTATGATGCGTTGCGTACCGCGCATCGTTTGGCGGAATGCTTGTATTTCAAGCGCGGCGGCGACGTGCGGGCCTTTCTGGCGGCGCGTACCGATGCCGACGTCCAGCGATATGATCGCGCGCTGAACAAAAGCGTGGAATGCGCCCGTGCCCAGCTGACCGATACGCCGAACATCGAGGGGGCGGCAGTGCTGGCTCCCGCAGATGTGATGCGCGGCATCTTCGCCGAGGCGGCGCTGCTCAAGATGAAGACCGACGACGCGCTGCCGCCGCTGGAAGCCCAGCCGAGCTATGCGCGCGACTGGTTTGCTGTCACGGGCCGCCCGGCCGCGATCGACGAGATGGGTGCCTGCACGGCAGACCAGAATCCGGCCGGAATCCGCAGCCTGCTTGCGACAAAGCCGGAAAGTGCCGAGGAAGTCGCAGCGGTGAAGGCACTGGGCACGACGCTCGGGCCGTGCCTGCCGCAGGGCGCCACGCTCAAGGCAAATCGCCAGTCGCTGCGTGCAGTGCTGGCCGAAGCTCTTTATCAGCGCGCCGTGGCTCCGCCGCCCGCTGACACTCAGGGATGACCGTCGAGGACCTATGCCGAAACTGACCGTAGACGGGATCGAAGTCGAAGTCCCCGCCGGCGCCACGGTGCTCCAGGCGTGCGAAGCCGCGGGCAAGGAAATCCCGCGCTTCTGCTACCATGAGCGGCTGTCGATCGCCGGCAATTGCCGCATGTGCCTCGTCGAGGTGAAGCCCGGGCCGCCGAAGCCGCAGGCGTCGTGCGCGCTGCCCGCCGCCGACAATCAGGAAATCCTTACCCAGTCGCCGATGGTGAAGAAGGCGCGCGAAGGCGTCATGGAATTCCTGCTGATCAACCACCCGCTCGACTGCCCGATCTGCGATCAGGGCGGCGAGTGCGACCTGCAGGACCAGTCGGTCGCCTATGGCCGGGGCCAGAGCCGCTTTGGCGAGAACAAGCGCGCCGTCACCGACAAATATATGGGCCCGATCGTCAAGACGACGATGACGCGCTGCATCCAGTGCACCCGCTGCGTCCGCTTCGCGGAGGAAGTGTCGGGCGTGGAGGAGATCGGCGCGGTCTATCGCGGCGAGAACATGCAGATCACCTCCTATCTCGAAAAGGCGGTGACCAGCGAGCTTTCGGGCAATGTCGTCGATCTGTGCCCGGTCGGGGCGCTGACCAGCAAGCCTTATGCGTTCGAAGCCCGTCCGTGGGAGCTCAAGAAGACGCTCGGCATCGACGTGATGGATGCGGTCGGCACCAATGTCCGCTTCGACAGCCGCGGCCGCCAGGTGCTGCGCGTGCTGCCCCGGATCAACGAGGACGTGAACGAGGAATGGGCGTCGGACAAGACGCGCCACGCCGTCGACGGCCTCGTCCGTCGTCGCCTCGATCGTCCGTTCGTCCGCAAGGACGGCAAGCTGGTCGAGGCCAGCTGGGCCGACGCCTTTGCCGCGATCAAGGCCGCCAATGCCGGTTCGTCAGTCGCCGCGATTGCGGGTGACCAGCTCGACTGCGAGACGATGTACGCCGCCAGGGCGCTGCTTGGCGCGATGGGATCGACCCTGCTCGAAGGGCGCCAGACCGGGATGGACTATGACACGTCCAGCCTCTCGGCGGTCAATTTCAACAGCACGATCGCCGGCATCGAGACGGCCGACGTCATCCTGCTGGTCGGCTCGAACCTGCGCTGGGAGGCGCCGCTGATCAACACGCGCGTCCGCAAGGCGGTCGTTCGCAAGCGGGCCAAGGTGTTCGCGATCGGCGAGCAGGTCGACCTGACCTATCCGGCGACCTGGCTCGGCAACGACCTCGGCCTGCTCGGCAATCTGCCCCAGGACGTGGTCGACGCCTTCGCCAAGGCCGAGCGCCCGGCGGTGATCGTCGGCGGTGGCGCGCTCAAGGCGGGTGCGCAGGGCGCGACCCTGGCTCTGGTCGAGCCGCTCGGCCTCGTGAAGGATGGCTGGAACGGCTATAATGTCGTCCATCTCGCGGCTGCGCGGATGGGCGGGCTGATGCTCGGCTATGCGCAGAAGGGCGGCATCGCCGACCTCGCCGACGCCGCGCCGAAGCTGCTCTTCCTGCTCGGCGCCGACGATGTCGACCTGTCGCGCTTCGCCAAGAGCCTGAAGGTCTATGTTGGCCATCATGGCGATGCCGGAGCCGCCGGCGCGGACATCGTCCTGCCGGGTGCTGCTTATACCGAGAAGCCGGGCACCTATGTGAACACCGAAGGCCGCGTCCAGCGCAGCGACCGGGCGGTCTTCCCACCGGGCGACGCGCGCGAGGACTGGGCGATCTTCCGCGCCCTCTCCGACGTGCTCGGCCACAAGCTGCCGTTCGACACGCTCGATCAGCTGCGCGCCGCGATGATCGCGGAAGTGCCCGCTTTGGGTGTCGAGGGCCTCGCCGCTTATGGCTGGTCGGTCCCGACGGGCCTCGCCGCGAGCGCGTCCGGTCCGGTCGGCTATCCGGTCAAGGACTTCTACCTCACCAACCCGATCGCTCGTGCGAGCGACACGATGCAGCGCTGCTCGGCCGAGCTTATCCACGGCCAGAGCTTCGCGGAGGCCGCCGAATGACCGCGCTGTTCCAAAGCTGGGGCCTCGCCTTCGAATGGGCGTGGCTCGCCTCGACGATCATCGGCATTCTCGTCATCGCGCTGCCGCTGATGCTCGCCGTGGCGATGATCATCTATGCCGACCGCAAGATCTGGGCGGCGATGGCACTGCGTCGCGGTCCGAACGTCGTCGGTCCCTGGGGCCTGCTGCAGAGCTTTGCCGACGGCGCAAAGGTCTTTCTGCAGGAAACCATCATTCCGGCGGCCGCGAACAAGGGCCTGTTCCTGCTCGCGCCGATCATCACCTTCACGGTCGCGCTGATCGTCTGGGCGGTGATCCCCTTCGCTCCGGGCGTCGTGTTGGCCGACATCAACATCGGCCTGCTCTACGTGCTCGCGGCCTCGTCGATCGGCGTCTATGGCGTGATCATCGCGGGCTGGGCGTCCAACTCCAAATACCCCTTCTACTCGGCGCTCCGCGCGGCCGCGCAGATGGTCAGCTACGAAGTCTCGATCGGTTTCGTGCTCATCTCAGTGGTGCTGTGGACCGGCAGCTTCAACATGTCGGCGATCGTCGAGGGGCAGCGCGCCCACATCTTCGGCTTCATCAACGGCTATGGTTTCAACCCGCTGCTGTTCCCGATGGCCGTGGTCTTCCTGATCTCGGCCATGGCGGAAACGGCACGCGCGCCGTTCGACCTGACCGAGGCGGAGTCGGAGCTCGTCGCCGGCTATCAGACCGAATATTCGTCGATGTCCTTCGCGCTCTACTGGCTCGGCGAATATGCCAACGTCATCCTGATGTGCGGCCTCAACGCGATCCTGTTCTGGGGCGGCTGGCTGCCCCCGGTCGACTGGGCGCCGCTCTACATGGTGC
>NZ_JAGMXV010000362.1 GCF_018006725.1 Rhizorhabdus sp. | reverse complement strand
TCGTGGCAACCGCGGCATCGGTGCCGCCGAACACGACGACATCGTTGCCAGCGCCACCGGGGAGGATGTCGATGGTGTCGTTGCCTGCGCCGCCGAGAAGCGTGTCGTCGCCGGCATCGCCGAGGATGACGTCATTACCCGCGCCACCGAAGATGATGTCGTCATCGGCACCGCCGCGCAGCGAGTCGTTGCCGTCGCCGCCGTTGATCGAGTCGTCACCCTTGTTGCCGTTGACGGTGTCGTTGCCCAGGCCACCGACGATGGTGTCGTTGTCTGCACCACCGAAGATGCGATCCGAGCCGGCACCGCCGTCGAGGTCGTCTGCACCGGCATTACCCTGCAGGTAATCCGAGCCAGCGCCGCCCTCGATGATGTCATTGCCGTCGGCACCACCAGCTGCGCTCTGGCCATAGAGACGGTCATTACCGTCGCCGCCGTAGATCTCGTCGGCGCCAGCGCCACCTTCGACGACCGTGGTCGCAGCGCTGCTGCTCGCATCGAACACGTCGTTGCCGTCACCCAGGGTGACGTTCAGCAGACCTTCGGTGCCGCTGTCGACATCGACGCTGTCGTCGCCTGCGCCAGCCGTGATCGTGGCTTCCGGGCTGCCGTTGATGCTGATTTCGTCATTGCCGGCACCGCCGAGGATGACGACCGCATCGTCCGTGTCAGACACGATCGAGTCCGCACCAGCGCCGCCGTCGATCGAGCCGCCGCCCGACGAGGAAATCAGGTCGTTGCCGTCGCCGCCCGAGATGGTGACAGCGCCCGAACCGGAGGACTCGATTTCGTCGTTGCCGGCGAAGCCATAGATGTACGAACCGTCGTCGCTGGTGCTCAGGCTGAGCGAGTCACCACCGTTGGTGCCGACCGAGAGGGTCGCGCCGCTGCCGGCGATGAACGAGCTGACGAACTGGATGTTCGCGCCCGAGAGAGCCGAACCCGGGAAGGAAAGCGACTTGCCGCCGGCGGTCAGCGTGGTGATGTCGAACGCGTTCGCGCTGTTGGCGACGGTGACGTCAGCCGGGGTCAGCGTGCTGCCCGAAAAAGTAAGGGTGTCGCCGGTCGTGAAATTCGCGGCGTCAGCCGACGTCATCGTTTCGAAAGTGTAATTAGCCATTAGAACCTCCAGTTGAACCTTACCCGGGCAAGCAGCGCGCAACCTCCCGTATCCACGAGCGGGAGGCGCCCCTTGCCGCCCGCGAACCGATCCCCCACGGCATGGTTCGACGAGCAAGCCCAGCACGTTGCTTAGCCAAGCTTTCTCAACCGCGCAACAGACAAAAGCGCAGCGCAGCATGGCTTTCTTCATGCGCCTGGCGACGAATTTCTACGTCTGTGCCAGTGTTCGAAGGCGGCAGGTTCGCCAACTTCCGTAGAAAGGGGATGGTGGCAGCGAAACAAGGCAGCGTCCGGAAGCAGCAGGCCCCGCTATCCGCGATCATTTCTGCGCAAAGGCGGCCACCGGCAGCCCCGCCGGCTACTCCCGGCGACGCCAGTCGCTGGCGTCGAGCGTCGTAAGCGTCTCGAATCGCGAGAGGTCGATATCGTAGACATCGGCGAGCAAAGCGCGATCATCGGCCGTCAGCCGGGAAGGATAGTCGATATCTTCGCGCGCTTGGTGCACAGTGCGGGGCAGCACGCGGGTCGGCGCGTCGATGTCCAGGAGGCGGCAGATCGACGTGATAGTCCCGGTCGGGTCCGCGCGGAGATCTTCGGATCGCAGGAACAGACATTGCGATGCCGGGAAGTGCCGCAGGAGCCGTTCCACCTGCGCACCATAAAGGCCTCGCTCGACATAGCTGAACACGCGATGATGACCAGGTGCCTGCGGATCGCCGGGGGTCAGCCGCGCACGGCCTTCGCGGATGCACCAGCCGAAGGGTTCGCGTTCCTTGCGCTTGGCATATTCCATCTTCCAGTGGGACCAGGCGCGTTGGACCGGATCGCGGAAGATCAGGATCATCCGCATCGCCGGATTATAGCGGGCGATCCGCTCGATCGCGTTCGGCCAGTAGAGGTAGATCGGCGTCGCCTCGCCCCACAGGCCGGGCCGGTCTGGGAACAGCGCATGATAGGCATCGACGTCGGGTCGGTCCCAGTTCTGCGCCTCGTCGTCGAAGAAATGCGCTTCCTTGACGTCGGGTAGATGAACGCCCGGCACGTCGCGCAGATATTCGAACAATGCGCTGGTGCCGCCCTTCTGCACCCCCGCGACGAGGAAATCGACCTTGCGGGTCATCTCAGCGTTCGCGGAGGGCCGTGCGCATGGAATCGGTGAAGGGTTCGAGCAGATAGTCGATGATCGTCCGCTCCCCCGTCACGATCGCGACGCTGGCCGGCATGCCGGGCGCGAGGCGGACGTTGGGCCCGGCCTTGGCGATCTGCTCGGCCGGCACGGTGATCTCGACCAGGAAGTGGCTCTGCCCGGTCTTCTCGTTGGTGCGGGCATCGGCCGAAACCAGCGTCACCTTGCCATCGACCGGAGAGACGAGGCGCGGGTTGAAGCCGAGCAGCGTGACACGCGCCGGCATGTCGCGGCGGACGTCGGATATGTCGCGGGGGGCGACCTCGGCGGCGACCACCAGCTTGGTGTCGGACGGCACGATCTGCAGTAATACCTGTCCGGCCCCGGCGATACCGCCCCTGGTGAACTGGGTCAGGTTGAAGACATAGCCGGCAACAGGCGCCCTGATTTCGGTCTGCTGCAGCATCATCTTCGCCGAGCGCAGCTTGGGGTCGGCCTCCGCCAGCTTTTCCTGTGCGGCGCGGATGCCGTCGGCGACCTCGGTCTGGTGCTTGTCCTCGAGCTGGGCGATCTGCAGGCGGACCTGGCCGATCGACTGACGCGCGCGGGAGATGTCGGACATCGCCGCCCCCTTCTGCCCGCGTACCTGCACGGTGCTGCGTTCGAGCGCGAGCAGGCGGCTGTTGGGCGCATAGCCCTGCCGCGCCAGTTCGCGCACGCCCTGCAATTCCTCGCGGATCAGCTTGCCCTGATCCTCGATCGCGTCGGCCTGGATCTGCAGCCCGGCGACCTGGGTCTGCAATTGCTGCGCCTGCGAATTCAAGACCATCGCCTGGCTGCGATAGAGGGTCATCCGCGTGTCGAACAACGCCCGCTGCCCGTCGAGCAGGGCGGCGACATTCGGATCGGTCGCGGCGCGCGCGACGAGGTCCGCCGGAAAGTTCACTGAGGATGCGTTGGCCGCCTCGGCCTGGAAACGGGCGATCTGCGCATGAGCGCTGTCGACCGCGCTCTGGAAGATGTCGACGGCGGCTTCGGACTGGGTGTCATCGAAGCGGATCAGCAGCTGGCCCTGCGCGACTTTCTCTCCCTCACGGACCAGAATGTCGCGGACGACGCCCGCCTCGAGCCGGCTCAGCGTCTTGCTGTTGTCCTGTACCTTGATCACGCCCTGGGCGAGCACCGCGCCCGACACGCGGAACAGCGACGCCCAAATCAGCAGGACGACGATGAGGATGAGCAGAACGATGCCGCCCTTCGCCATCGGGTGGCGCAGCCGGCGCTCGATCTCGGCATCGCGGGAGGCAAAGGCCGCTGCCGGATCGACGGGTTCACCCTCGGTCGTTTCGCTGGGATCGGGGCGCGCGATGGCACGGCGCAGGTCGGCGAGCAACTTCATGGCTTGACCTCCGCCAGGGCCGGACTCGGCGGCTTGCCCTGGGGCGCCTGCGGCGGGTTCAGCGCGCGCAGCACATCCTCGCGCGGGCCGTATTTCTCGATCCGCCCGGCGCGGATCATCATCAGCTTGTCCGCCTGCGAAAGGACGCTCGGCTTGTGCGACACCATGACGATGGTCGTGCCCTTGGCC
>NZ_JAGMXV010000361.1 GCF_018006725.1 Rhizorhabdus sp. | reverse complement strand
GGCGTACGCGCGCGACGCTGGCGGCGCGGGGGGGCAGCGGCACGATCGACGCTAATATCGCCGGTTCGCGCGGACGCGGATTCCAGCTGACGACGAGGCTGGGTTTCGCTCCCGATCGCCTGTCGCTCGCCGCCGAAGGGATGATCGACCGCAAGGCGGTCAAGCTCGAAGACGCGGCGGTCCTTCGTCGTGATGGTGACGCCTGGCGCCTCGATCCGGTTGGGCTGAGTTTCGCCAATGGGCGGGCGACGTTCGCGGGGCGTTTCGGCGGGGCCGCGAACGAAGTCCATGCGGTGGTCCAGTCGATGCCGCTGTCGGTGCTCGACATGTTCTACCCGCAACTCGGTTTGTCGGGTGTTGCAACGGGCGATGTCGACTATCGGCTGCAGCGCGGTGCCCGCATACCGACCGGGCGCGCCAAACTGACGATCAAGGGACTGTCGCGGTCTGGGCTGGTCCTGACCTCCCGGCCGGCCGATGTTGGCCTTGCCGCCGTTCTGACCGAAAATGTCGCTGCCGCGCGCGCCGTGGTGTCGAGTGGCGGCAAGGTGATCGGGCGCGCGCAGGCGCGCATTACCAACATTCCGCCTTCGGGTGCGCTCGACGACCGTCTCCTCGCGGGAAGGATCTTTGCCCAGCTTCGCTATGGCGGGCCGGCAGACATGCCCTGGCGCCTGTTCGGGGTCGAGACGATCGACCTGTCGGGGCCGATCGCGATCGGGGCCGATATCAGCGGAACCGGCGCCAATCCGGTCATTCGCGGAACGTTGCGATCGACCCAGGCGCGGCTCGAAAGCGCGGTTTCGGGTACGATTATAACCAATATCGCCGCCAACGGGCGGTTCGATGGCTCGACCCTGCTGATCGATTCGCTCAAGGGCCGTACGCGCGGTGATGGTACGATCACCGGCAAGGCGCGTTTCGACCTGTCCGCCGAAGCGGGGTTGGGCATGGACGTGGCAATCGATGCCAACGATGCTCAACTGATCAACCGCGATGACATCGGCGCCACGGTGACAGGGCCGGTGCGCTTCGTATCCAACGGCAATGGCGGGACCATTTCGGGCGATGTCCGACTGGTCAAAGGCCGCTTCCAGCTCGGGCGCGCTGCTACGGTCGCGACGATCCCGCAATTTGCGACGGTCGAGCTCAACCGTCCGGATGACGAGAATGAGGTCCGCCGTCGGGCGCCGTGGAAGCTCGACATCAAGATGGCCGCGCGCAACCAGCTGACCGTGTCGGGTCTGGGTCTCGACAGCGAATGGCGCGGTCAGCTGGATCTCGGCGGGACGATCGAAAATCCATCGATCCGCGGCCGGATGGATCTGGTTCGGGGGGGGTATGAATTTGCCGGACGCCGCTTCGATCTCGATCGTGGGGCGATCCGCTTTCTCGGCGAAACACCGCCCGATCCGCTGCTCGACATCACCGCCAAGGCCAATCTGAATGGCGTCAGCGCGACGATCGGCGTCGCCGGCACGGGTCAGAAGCCAGAGATCAGCTTCACGAGTATTCCGGCGCTACCCGAGGACGAACTGCTGTCGCGCCTGCTGTTCGGTACCTCGATCACCAATCTTTCGGCACCCGAGGCGCTCCAGCTGGCTGCTGCCGTCGGTTCGCTGCGCGGCAATGGCGGCGGGCTCAATCCGATCAACGTGGTGCGCAAGGCGGCCGGTCTCGATCGGCTGCGCATCCTGCCGGCCGATCCGACGATCGGCATCGGCACCTCGATCGCAGCCGGCAAATATATCGGCCGGCGCACCTTCGTCGAGGTGATCAGCGACGGGCAGGGCTATTCGGCGACGCGGATCGAATTCCAACTGACCCGATGGCTGTCGCTGCTGTCGAGCATCTCGACCATCGGCCGCCAGAGCGCGAGTGTGCGGGTGTCCAAGGATTATTGAGGTGAGGTGGCGGCCCCTGCCAGGCCGTCGTTCAGCTGCGCCCGACCGGCTGAGGATTATGCGCCCGGAACAGCTTGCCCCGTTCGGCCAGCAGTACGATCCCCAGAGCCGCCGACGAGCCCAGCAGGAAGCCGAGGGTAAGGGGCAGGGTGGTTCCCTGAAAGGACTGGCCGATGGCAAGCCCGATCAGCGTACCGACGACGCTCTGCATGAAGCCCTGGATCGAGGCGGCGGTGCCGGCGATCGTGCCCATGCGCTCCATCGCCATCGACCCGAAATTGGATCCGGTCAGGCCGAACAGGAACATCGTCGTCCCCTGCATGATGGCGAAGGTCCAGATCGTCTCGTGACCGCTGCTCACGATCGCGAGACGGACAAGGCAAAGCACGATCATCGCGACCAGCGCGCTATGCGAAACCAGCCGTGTGCCCAGCCGCTCGACGATGCGGGAATTGATCAGCGCGGCGATCGCCATCATGCCCGCGATCAGGCCAAAGCCGGGCGCGAAATACTGGGGGGCGTTGAAGCTGTGGGCGAAAATCTGCTGCGCGCTGTTGAGGAAGCCGACGAGGCCGCCGTAGATCACGGCTGAAGCGAGTGCATAGCCGAGCGAGCAGCGATCGCCGAGCGTCATCCGCGTCGCCTGCAGGATCGATCCGACGCCGATCGACCGGCGATTGGCGGGCGTCAGTGTCTCGGGCAGACGGACCGCAGCCCAGGTGCAGACGAACAGGCTGAAGCCGCCGAGCAGATAGAAGATCCAGTGCCATGGCGCCACGAGCAGGATCAGTTCGCCCAATGTCGGCGCCGCGATCGGGACGGCCAGGAACACCATGAAGCAGAGCGACGTCACCCGCGCCATGCGCCGTCCGGCATAGCAATCGCGGATGATCGAGATCGACAGGATACGGGTCGAAGCGGCCACGAAACCCTGCAAGCCGCGCGAGATCAGCAGCAGGTCGAAGCTGCCGGCATGGGCCGCGACAAAGCTGGTGACCGCGTAGATGCCGAGCGTCGAGAAGAGTACCGGACGACGGCCGAAGCGATCGGCAAGGGGGCCGAAGATCAACTGGCCGAAGCCGAAGCAGCCGATATAGACCGCCACCACGAGTTGCTGATGATTCTCGATGGCGACCCCCAGCTCCGATCCGATCCGGCCGAGCGCGGGCAGCATGATGTCGATCCCCAGCGCATTGACCGCCATCAGCGAGGCCATCAGCGCCACGAACTCGCCGAAGGGCAAGCCGTGGGACATATTCTCGTCCTGGAAGGTCTGGGGAGCGTTCATCGAAAAATCCAGTGGCGCCTTAGGCTTGCGGGCGGACGCTGGCAACCCGCCGAGGCGTGCCAAAAGAGAAAGGGCCCCGGAGCCGAAGCCCCGGAGCCCTTTCCTGTGCCGGCAAAGGCTAAGATCAGTTCGAGAAATACATGTCGAACTCGACCGGGCTCGGGGTCATCTCCCAACGGGCGACTTCCGGCCACTTGAGCTCGATATAGGACTCGATCTGGTCCTCGGTGAACACGCCGCCCTTGGTGAGGAAGGCGTGGTCGGCCTGGAGCGAGTTGAGCGCTTCGCGCAGCGAGCCGCAGACGGTCGGAACCTGGGCCAGCTCTTCCGGCGGAAGGTCGTACAGGTTCTTGTCCATCGCCTCGCCCGGATGGATCTTGTTCTCGATGCCGTCGAGACCAGCCATCAGCAGCGCCGCATAGCAGAGATAGGGGTTCGCCATCGCGTCCGGGAAGCGGAACTCGACGCGCTTCGCCTTGGCACCGGTGCCATAGGGGATGCGGCACGAGGCCGAGCGGTTGCGGGCCGAATAGGCGAGCAGAACGGGAGCTTCGTAACCCGGGACCAGGCGCTTGTAGCTGTTGGTCGTCGGGTTGGTGAAGGCGTTGAGCGCCTTGGCATGCTTGATCACGCCGCCGATGAAATA
>NZ_JAGMXV010000360.1 GCF_018006725.1 Rhizorhabdus sp. | reverse complement strand
GAGGGTCGCATATTCATGGCGCCGGCTGCTGGCTGCGCTCAGCGCGTTGTGCAGCGTCTGTTCGAGTTCGCGGGCGAAGGATGGCATGGTCGTTCTACTCCATTCGGCATGGGCCGAGCCATGCCGCTACACCATATGTCGGGTGCCCAGGGCCGTTCATCAAGAACCACCCTTCTGCCGGGGGGCGAGAGCGTCGCTTTCCGGCAGTCGCGCCGTCATCGCTTGAATAGGCTTTCGGCTGTTGCGCGATGGTTAACGGCCTTGGCCATCCTGTCGCGGCAGCGGTCGATCTCGGCCGTCAGTGCGGATATCCGCAGCTCCAGCTCCTCGACCGACAGCGGGTCGAGATCCTGCCGAACCAGCTGGCTCAGCGGATCTCCGGCCTTTTTGGCGAAAAGATCGTCAGGCTCCATGGCCTCAAAGTTGACCCTGACGGGGCGCATGTCAATAAACCGATGGTGAATCAGGCGTCGGCAACGCCTCGATCGGGGGCAAGATGGTCGAAATAGCTGAGACGATGTGGGCGATCGACCCGGAGGGGGCGGGCGGACCCGAGATATTGGTCCCCGTCAAGCGGCCCGTGCCCAATCCGGGGCCTAGTCAGGTCCTCATCCGAGTCGCAGCAGCCGGGGTCAATCGGCCCGATGTCGCGCAGCGGACCGGCCGTTATCCCCCGCCGCCGGGCGCACCGTCCATTCTGGGGCTTGAGATCGCCGGTGAGATCGTAGCCTGCGGGGACGGGGTGATGCCCGAATTGCTGGGGCAGGAGGTCTGCGCGCTGGTCGCCGGGGGCGGCTATGCCGAATATGCAGTGGCCGACGCCGGGCTCTGCCTGTCGATCCCAAACACGCTGTCGATGATCGAGGCGGCGGCCATTCCGGAAACGCTGTTCACGGTATGGAGCAATGTCTTCGAACGCGCTTATGCGGCGGAAGGCGACACGGTGCTTGTTCATGGCGGTACCAGCGGCATCGGCACGATGATGATCCTGCTCGGCCGCATCTTTCAGGTCCGCACCATCGTGACCGTCGGATCCGACGAGAAATGCGCGGCGGCGGTCAAGCTCGGTGCGAGTGCCGCGATCAACTATCGTACGCAGGACTTCGTGGCGGAGGTTGCGCGCCTGACCGATGGGCGCGGGGTTGATGTCGTGCTCGACATGGTCGGTGGGGACTATGTTCCGCGGAACATCGACTGCATGGCCGATGACGGGCGCCATGTGTCGATTGCGGTCCAGAAGGGCGCCAAGGCCGAGATCCCGATCTGGAAAATCATGCAGAAGCGGCTGACCCTGACCGGTTCCACGCTCCGCCCGCGCGACCTGAGCTTCAAGACGGGTGTCGCCGATGAGATCGCGTCGGTGGTCTGGCCGCATGTCGAGGAAGGTCGGCTGAAGCCCGTCATCGACACCACCTTCCCGCTGGAGGCCGCCGCCGACGCGCATCGGCGCCTCGACGAGGACCATATCGGCAAGGTGGTGTTGATGATCTGAGCGGGGCCAAGCGCTCCCCTATATCCTATTGGTCGAGCTTGCGGGCATGGTCCAGATGACCCTGGACAGTGGGTAGCAGTTCGCCCGCGACCGTGCGGAGCGCCGGCGTGTCGCCCTTGGCCGAATAGTCGCGGAGGAGCACGACGGCATCTTCATGGGCGTCGACCTGATCGTCAACATAGTCCTTGTCGAACTCGGCGCCCTTTTTCTTGCCGAGATCGGCTAGGTCGTCCTGCTGGTCGGCGGTCAGTTCGGCGTTGGGCGTCAGCGCAGGGTTGGCCGTGGCGGCTGCCGCCTTGATCCTGGCAGTCGAGTCGGTATGCGCCTTGATCATCTCCGCCGCGAAGTCCTTCACGGCTTGCGACGATGCATTGGTCACCGCCAATTTGGCTGCCGCGATCTCATAGGCATCGGACTTGGCCATGCGGTCGATAAATTCCTGACCGGCCGGGGTTGGCGACAGGGCTTGTTGTGCATCCAGCGCCACGTTCGACGCCATGGCTCCCGCGCTGTCGAGCGCCTGCTCGGCCTGGTTCGCTGCTGTTTCGGCATCTGCCTTCGTCTTGTCGCCGCAGCCCGCCAAAGCCAAGGTCAGCACAGCAGCAGACAGGATGGGAATGGAGCGTTTCATGAGGGGAATTCCTTCTCTGGAAGCCCCTGAAACGATCCGGCGGAAAAGCCTGTTCCGCTTCAAGGTGCAGAAACACCTGGATTTTCCGTTACGGCCCGGTTCCGGCCTGCGTTCTTCCGCGCTACCTGCGCTGAAGAAAAATGGCCCCCGATCATCACAGAGCAAGGCTGAGGTCAGTGGCCGCCGAGCAGGCCAGCCGTGTCGAAATAGTCGCGCCAGGCGGTGATCTTGCCGCCGCTGGTCTCGATGATGCCCATGATCCGGATCGAGGCCGCGACCGAGCCGTCCGCTTTCAGGATGTGGTCGACGCGCTCGGTAAGCACCTTGTCGCCAAGCGCGACGATCGAATGCATGTCGACCGTCATCGCGACCATGCCGAGGTTCGCCTCGAACCCGTCGAGCGCCGCCAGCGCCTCGTCCGGGCCTGTCGTCAGTGACATGCCGACATTTTCCCATGTCGTCGTCGGCGTGAAATAGTCGCGTACGGCCTGGCGTATGGCGTCGCGACCCTTGGCCCACTCGGCCAGAAAAGCTTCGGTCGTGGCGATGGCGTCGGTCATGGAAATCCCCTCCTGGTTTCGCCGGAGGTTAACGCTCGATCACTCTGCGAGCAATGGCCGCTGCCGCTACGGAAACAGATCGATGATCTCTGCGTCGGCGAACAGCGTCTGGGCGAGCAGCGAGCGGTGGCAGCAGGCGGGTTCGCGCTCGAAACAGAGCAGGGCGACGCTCCTTTCGCGCGCGAGATCCTGCAGCATGGCGCCTTGCGCCAAGGCGTCGGGCATCGCCAGTTGGCCCGCATAGATATGCGACAGGGTGGCGAGGTCGTTGCGCCGCGCCGCTGTGCGCCCCGCGGGCGGCGTCCCCAGCGCCTTGAAGCCGGCATAGTCGATGCCAGCCTCGCGGAGCTCGGCAGTCAGGATATTCTTGGAAAAGCCCGGCCGTCGCGACAGCGGCACGGCGCGAACATCGGCAAGCACTTCCACGCGGGCCCCGCGCAGACAGTCGATAAACGCCTGTTGCGTCACGCCCTCATAGCCGATCGTGAAGATCCGGGAGGGCGCGGACTCGGTCAGGACTTGCCGTTGCCGCGATTGGCGTAGAGCAGGGCGGCGACGATCGCGGCCGAGCCGATACCCACGGCAGCGCCGATCACGGCGGTCTTCTTGTTGATCTTGGGCGCCGACTTCGCCTTTGCGGGCGACTCCGCAGGCTGCGCGTCAGTGGTGGGGATGTTGTCTTCGTCCAACGCCAACTCTCCTGGTCTATTCGTCCGCTATGGAATCCAAGGCGGGGGCAAGGCAAGCGCTTCGTTGCCGGTGAGAGACGAGCCTATGCCGAAGCGAGCATTGTGTGAGCCGTGTCGATCCGGAGGTCAGCCGAGCGCGTTCCATAGCAACCGCGCCGTCATCGCCAGCGAAATCGTCACCAGCAGCGGCCGGATGACCCGTGCGCCGAAGCGCATCGCCATGTGCGACCCGACGAGGGCGCCCGCGGTGGTGCCCACTGCCATGCAGAGGCCGAGCACGAACAATATGTGCCCGGCGAACAGGAAGACGATGAGGCTGCCGATATTGCTGGCGAAGTTGAACGCCTTGGTGTGCGCGGTGGCGCGGGTCAGCCCCATCCCCAGCAAGGTGACCAGCGCCAGGGCGAAGAAGGACCCCGCGCCGGGTCCGAAGAAGCCGTCGTAGAAGCCGATCCCGCCAGCGACAGC
>NZ_JAGMXV010000359.1 GCF_018006725.1 Rhizorhabdus sp. | reverse complement strand
CCGATGCAGATGCGGGGGCCTTTGCCGAAGGGCATATAGGCGCGGCGGCTCGCTTCGGCCTGGTCGGGGTCGTCGAACCGCTCTGGCGCGAAGGCGTGGGGGCATTTCCAGTTGTTGCGGTTGCGCTGGATCAGCCAGGGGGAGATGACCAGCATCGCGCCCTTCTTCAGCCATTTGTCGCGCAGCGTCAGGTCCGCCGTCACCTCGCGCACGAAGAAGCTAACCGGTGGGTAGAGGCGCAGCGTTTCCTTGAACAGGTTGCGCACCGCCGTCATGCCGCGCAGCGATTCGAAGCTGATCGGTGCGCCCGCCGTCTCGCGGTCGATCTCGGCCACCAGCGCGTCCTGCGCATGGGGACATTCGGCGAGGAGGTAGAGCGCCCAGCTCATCGCCGAGGCGGCGGTCTCGTGGCCGGCGAGGAAGATCGTCGAGATCTGCTCCATCAACTCGACATAGGTGAAGGGCTGGCCGGTGCGTGGATGGCGCGCCTCCAGCAGCGACTGGAGGATGTCGTCCTGCGCCTCGCCGGTGCCCGCATGCCAGGCGTCGTAGCGGGTCCGCACGATCGGTCCGAACACGCCGTGGATCGCCTGCGCCGCCTTCTCCGCGCGCTTGCGATAGCCGAGCAGCGGCAGGCCGTAGAGCTTGAGCATCGCCGCCGGCTGGACGTTCTTCTGATAGCGGTGGAAGGCGTGGTAGATATGCTCGGCGCTGTCGGCGTCGAGCTTCACCGAGAAGATGGTGCGGTAGATGATGTCGGCCGCGACATGCGTCATCAGCGGGTCGACCTCGATCGGGCGGCTGCGATCCATCGCCGCGATCGTCGCGAGCAGATCGTCGACCGCCCCCTGCATCGCGGGGAAGACGCGCTTCAGATTAGTGTGGGCGAAGGCCGGATTGACCATCGTCCGCTGCTCTTCCCAGTCCTGCCCATTGGCCGAGAAGACGCTGTTGCCGATCAGCGGATCGAGCAGGTCGTTGAGGAAGCGGTGCTTGGGGAACGCCTTTTCCTTGTCGTCCATCACCCGGTCGACGACCGACAGGTCGTTGGCGATGTAGAAGTCGAGGCGGGGCAGGCGGATCTCGCCCATCTGCATCGTGTAGCTGCGCTCGAACAGCGTGTGGATCCAGCTGTTCCAGCCGGTCAGGAAGCGCTTGACCAGCGAGGCCTTGCCCCGGTGCGGAACCGGGTAGGGCGGGATGAAGCCGCATTCCTCGGGGTGGCGGTCAGCCATGATTGTCGGCCTTGAAGGCTTCGATCGATCCGGCGAGCGGCCGCGCGCCGGAGCTTATCCCGATATAGTCGAGCGGGGAGAGCCGGTCGAAGGTCCGCAGATAATCGAAATGGGTCTCGTACTTGTTGCGGCGGCGCGCCTGATAGGTGGCGGGGTCGCAATATTTGAACCAGCGCGGGCTGGTCTGGAACAGGCGGGCACGGCGCGGCTGCCTGCAACTGATGCAGGGGTCGATGCCCGCGATGCAGGCGCCGTCGGTGATCGATCCGATGTCGAGCCAGTGGAAATCGCCCTGGCCGACCGCCTCCAGCTGTTCGTGGAAACGGTGGCTGTCCTTGCGGTTGCCGATCAGGGCGATGCACGAGCCGAGGGTCACGAGGCTGAACCGGTCGGGCAGGCGTCCGCCCTCGGCCGCCAGGATGCGCGCCATGATCGGTACCGCCATGATCGAACCGTTGCTGTGGGTGACGAACAGGATTTCGTCCCAGTCCTCCGACAGGCTCGCGCGGATGCGGTCGGCGAAGGCGGCCATGCGGTCGTCGACGTCGCCCGGCAGGCGATCGCCGGCCAGCGTGTCGTTGAAGATGATGAAGCGCAGCAGCCAGAAGCCCTGGATCTTGCGCACCACGAACATCGCGACCGCGAGGCCGACGAGCGCGGCGGTAAGCCCGCCCCAGAGCGGCCCCAGCAGGATCGCAGCCGGCAGCGCGAGCAGCAGCCCGAACAGGATCGGCAACAGGATCGTCGAGACGCCCGGATAATAGAAGGCGAAGCGCACGCCCCAGGGGAATTTGCGGACGATCGGCCAGTCGAGCAGGCGGGTGAAGTTCCAATAGGCGCGCACCGAATGGCGCAGCAGCCCGATCGGATTCTTGACCCAATGCGCGCGGATCACATCGTCCCAGCCGAGAAACTCATGCTCGGTGACGGCATCGTCGCTGCGGTCCTCGACCGTCCAGCCGACCGAATGGGGCGGCAGCCGGCGACGCTTGCCCACCGTGATCTCATGACCGCTGGTGCGCGCGTAGAGCGTCGCCTGCTCGGCATAGAGCTGGTGGTAGAAGCGGGCACCCCGGGGATCGAAACCGCTGAGATAGAATATTTTACGCTTGAACCCCGGCATAGCCGCTGCTTACTCGATCCTCATGGCCGACCAGGAACGTCACTATTGCCTTTTCATGGATGGCACCAAGCATAATCGCAACGCCGGTTGCCGCGCGCACGACAATGCCTATGGCATATATGGCGGCGGGACGGAGCGCGACCGGCGCGCGGCCGATCTGGCGCTCTATCGGCACATGCGGTCGAACCGCGACCCGCTGGCGCCACTCGTGCTGTTTTTCACGACGGTCTATGGCTGGTTTTTCTTCAACTATCATGGCCGGCCCTGGCGCGGGCAGCTGGTGCGCAAAATCTTCCGCAACTACTGACCGGGCAACCACCCGGCTTACGGCGCGTTTCTCCTTCAACCCATTGAAAGGAGAGACAAGATGCGGATCGAACATGACGCGCTGGTGATGCTGGCCGATGGTCGCAAATCGCTGTTCCTGCGCAACGAAGGCGATGCCGACTATCCCAATCTGGTGGTCGAGGACCAGCGCGCCCAGGCCGGACTGGAAGATCGCGAGCTGAAGACCGATGCACCGGGCAGGGCGATGAACCAGGTCGGCGGGGGGCTCAACAGCTACGAGGAGCCGGACTATCACCAGCTCGAGGAGGACCGGTTCGCCCGCGACATGGCCGACCTGCTCAAGGCCAAGGTGCAGAAGAAGAATGCGCTCGACATCATCGTGGTGGCGCCGCCCCGGACCCTGGGCGAGCTGCGCCAGGCCTATGATCGGAGCGTGGCCGAACGGGTCGTGGCCGAACTCGACAAGGATTATGTCAATCATCCGATCGACAAGGTCGAGCAGCTACTGAAGGCGCACTGAGGAGAGTAGGGGCGGCGGGTGGCCGCCCCTGCAGATCAGGCTTCGCCGTCCTCGGTGCCGTCGGCGAGATCCTCGCCGATTACGGCGCCATCGTCGGGCGCGATGGTCTGCTCGCCGTCGGCCAGATCGACCTCGTCATCCTCTTCGCTTTCCTCGATCCGCGCCGCGCCGACGACATGTTCGTTGTCGGACACGTTGAACAGGCGGACGCCGGCCGAGTTGCGGCCGATCACGCGGGTGTCGCCGACCGACAGGCGGATCAGCTTGGCCTGATCGGTGACCAGCATGAGCTGCTCGCCATTATGCGCCGGGAAGCTGGCGACGACCGGGCCGTTGCGCTCCAGATTGTCGATATTGCCGATGCCCTGGCCGCCACGGCCGGTCCGGCGATATTCATAGGCCGAGCTGCGCTTGCCATAGCCATTGGCGCAGACGGTGAGGATGAACTCCTCGGCCGCCTCGAACTCGGCCATGCGCTCGGGCGACAGGGTCGGCTCGGCGCCATTGTCCTTCCACGGGGCGGCGCGAAGATAGGCTTCGCGCTCTTCGGTCGACGCCTCGAAGCCCTTGAGGATCGACAGCGAGATGACCTCGTCGCCATCCTTCAGCAGGATTCCGCGCACGCCGGTCGAGGGGCGGCTCTGGAACTCGCGCACTTCGGGGGAGGCGAAGCCGCTCGCCTTGC
>NZ_JAGMXV010000114.1 GCF_018006725.1 Rhizorhabdus sp. | reverse complement strand
TGTACGCCCTGGTCGAGCACTACGCGGTGCAGGCGGGCCTCGCGGCCGATATAGCAATCGGGCATAACCACGGCCTCCGTGATCGCCGAGTAGCTGTTCACTCTTACGCCCGAAAAGAGCAGGGCGCGGTGGAGCGATGCACCCGAGACGATGCACCCGCCAGCGATGAGCGATGAGGTGGCGGCGCCGCGGCGGCCGTCTTCGTTGTGGACGAACTTGGCGGGGGGCATGACCTCCGCATAGCTCCAGATCGGCCAGTCGCGCTCATAAATGTCGAGCTTGGGGACCACGTCGGTCAGGTCGATGCTCGCCTCCCAATAGGCATCGATCGTGCCGACGTCGCGCCAATAAGCCTCTGGCTCGCTCTCGGCGCGTACGCAGCTCTGCGAGAAGAGGTGGGCGACCGCTTTGCCGTGCTTGACGACATAGGGGATCAGATCCTTGCCGAAATCATGGCTAGAGTTGGCGTCGGCCGCGTCGCGGCGGAGGAGATCGGCCAGAAACTTGGTCCGAAAGACATAGATACCCATCGATGCCAGCGCGGTTCCGGGCTTGCCGGGCATCGCGGGCGGATCGGCGGGCTTCTCGACGAACTGGACGATGCGGCCCTTGGCGTCGACCTGCATCACGCCGAAGCCGGTCGCTTCCATCCGAGGCACTTCGAGACACCCCACGGTCACGTCGGCGCCGGCATCCACATGCTGCCGCAGCATCAGCTCATAGTCCATCTTGTAGACATGATCGCCGGCCAGGATGATCATATATTCGGGGTCATAAGCCTCGATGATGTCGAGGTTCTGATAGACGGCGTCGGCCGTCCCTTCATACCACTGCGTTTCCGACACGCGCTGGCTGGCGGGCAGGATATCGAAGCTCTCGTTACGTTCGGGGCGGAGGAAGTTCCACCCGCGCTGGAGGTGGCGGATCAGCGAATGCGCCTTGTACTGCGTCGCGACGCCAATGCGGCGTATGCCCGAATTGAGCGCGTTCGACAGCGCAAAGTCGATGATGCGCGCCTTGCCCCCGAAATAGACGGCGGGCTTTGCGCGCCGGTCGGTCAATTCGTAGAGCCGGCTGCCGCGCCCGCCGGCAAGCACATAGGCCATAGCGTCGCGCGCAAGGGGCTGGCTCCGTCGATCGCTTTTCGAAACGCTTCCGGCCATCACTCTCCCTCCAGCATCAGGGTCGCGAGCGGCGGCAGAACGAGCGATGCCCAACCGTCCTCTCCCGCATCGACATAGCCCTGGTTTCCGACATTGCCGCCACCATAGAGAGCGGCGTCGCTGTTCAATATCTCGAGCCAGCGCCCGCCATGCGGCAGCCGCAGCCTGTATCCACCGTGCAGCACGGGCGTCATGTTCGCGACGATGACGACGGGCTTCTCGCCGGGCGCGTTGCGCTGCCAGGCGAAGACCGAGCGCTCGGCATCGTCGGGGACCAGCCAGGCAAAGCTCTCCGCCTCGCAGTCGCGGGCATGGAGGGCAGGGCGCTCGCGATAGAGGCGGTTGAGGTCGCGGACGAGCAACTTGACCCCGGCATGGGCGGGGGCATCGAGCAGATGCCAGTCGAGCGCGCGCTCCTCGCTCCATTCGGCGCGCTGGGCAAATTCCTGGCCCATGAACAGCAGCTTCTTGCCGGGATAGCCCCACATCAGCGCGTAATAGGCGCGGAGATTGGCGAATTTCTGCCAGTCGTCGCCGGCCATCTTGGTCAGCAGCGATCCCTTGCCATGGACCACCTCGTCATGGCTCAGCGGCAGGACGTAATTTTCGCCAAAGGCATAGAGCAGGCCGAAGGTTATGTCGTCATGATGATGGCGGCGATGCACCGGGTCGCGCGCCATGTAGCGCAGCGTGTCGTGCATGAAGCCCATATTCCATTTGAAGCCGAAGCCCAGGCCGCCTTCGTGGACCGGGTGCGAGACCTTGGGCCAACTGGTCGACTCCTCCGCGATGGTAAAGCTGCCGGGATGCTGGCGGTAGAGTTCGCGGTTCATCGCCTGGAGAAAGGCGACCGCCTCCAGATTTTCGCGCCCGCCTTGCTCATTGGGAATCCATTCGCCGTCCTTGCGCGAATAATCGAGGTAGAGCATCGACGCGACCGCATCGACGCGCAGCCCGTCGACATGATATTTCTCCGCCCAGAACAGGGCGTTGTTGACGAGAAAGGCGGCGACTTCGCGTCGTCCGAAATTGTAGATCGCGGTGTTCCAGTCGGGGTGGAAGCCCTTGCGCGGGTCTTCATGCTCATAGAGCGCGGTGCCGTCAAAACGGGCGAGACCATGTGCGTCGGTCGGGAAATGGGCCGGCACCCAGTCGAGGATCACGCCGAGCCCCGCCCGGTGCGCGCCGTCGACGAAGCGGGCAAAGCCTTCCGGCGGGCCGAAGCGCGCGGTCGGCGCGTAGAGGCCGGTCGTCTGATAGCCCCAACTCGGATCATAGGGATATTCGCTGATCGGCAGCAACTCGATATGGGTGAAGCCCATCTCGACCGCATAGGGGATCAGGCGGTCGGCGATCCGGTCCCAGTCGAGGAAGCCGCCATCCTCGGCGCGCTGCCACGACCCGAGATGGACCTCATAGATCGACATGGGTTGCCGGCGCGCATCCGCACGGCGCCAATGGTCGCGGTGGACATGATCGCTCCAGCGATGCCCAAGGGGAGCCGCCGTCAGCGACGCATTGGCCGGGCGCAATTCGCTGCGAAAGGCGAAAGGGTCCGCCTTGAGTGGCAGAAGCTCGCCATCCGCGCCGACGATCTCATATTTATAGGGCTGGTCCTCGCCCAGATCGGGCACGAAGATTTCCCAGATGCCGGTGTCGCGGCGGAGGCGCATGACATGGCGGCGCCCATCCCAGTCGTTGAACAGGCCGACGACCGACACCCGCCGGGCGTTGGGCGCCCAGACGGCAAAGTGCATGCCGGTCGCCCCTTCATGGTCGATCCGGTGCGCGCCCATCCGGTCGAACAGGCGAAGATGCGATCCCTCGGCGATGTAATAATCGTCCATCGGGCCCAGCACCGGCCCGAAACTGTAGGGATCGGCCATCGACCAGTTCGCGTCCCCGGCGGACAGGCTGTAGCGCAGCGGGCGGGGCTTGCGGATCGACAGGCGCCCCTCGAACAGGCCTGCGGGATGCAGCCTGGTCAAACTGCCGATCCGACGTCCCTCGAGGTCCGACGCTTCGGCTTTTTCCGCGCCGGGCGCAAAAATCCGCGCGATCAGTCCACGATCAGCCTTGTGAACGCCGAGCACCGCGAAGGGATCGGCATGGCGGCCTTCGACCAGGGCGGCAATCTCGTCAGGGGACAATAAGGTCACGCGATCGGCTGCCTCGCTTGCTCCCTGGGGAGCCGGGACACCATCATGGGCGTCGTCGGGCCAGGGGGCAACACGGGATCAAAGCACGCCCCAGATTTCATGGGCATATTGGCGGATCGTGCGATCGGACGAGAACCAGCCCATCCCGGCGACATTGCGGATCGCCATCGCGTTCCACGCGTCGCGATCGTCCCAGATCCGGTCAACCCTGCGCTGGGCGGCGGCATAGCCGTCGAAATCGGCCGCGACCATGAACCAGTCATGCTCGTAGAGGCCGGCGATCAGCGCCTTGTACCGATCGCGGTCGTCGGGTGAGAAGACGCCGCCCGAAATGGCGTGCAGCGCCTGACTCAACTCGCGCGAGCTCTCGATGATGGCGCGTGGTTCGTGGCCTTCGGCGCGTGCCTTGCCAACCTCGTCGGCGGTCAGGCCGAAGATGATCATATTCTCATGCCCGACATGGTCGCGCATCTCGACATTGGCGCCGTCGAGCGTGCCGATAGTCAGCGCGCCGTTGAGCGCGAATTTCATGTTGCCGGTGCCCGATGCCTCCATACCAGCGGTCGAGATCTGCTCGGACAGGTCGGCGGCGGGCATCATCATCTCGGCCAGCGAGACATTGTAATTGGGGACGAAGGCGACCTTGAGCAGGCCCTGGACGGCGGGATCGTGGTTGATCACGCGGGCGACGTCGTTGGCGAGTTTTATGATCAGCTTGGCATTGTGATAGCTGGGCGCGGCCTTGCCCCCGAACAGCTTTACGCGCGGGACCCAGTCGCGCTCGGGATGCGAGCGGATCTGGTCGTAGAGCGCGACCGCCTCAATGATGTTGAGCAGCTGCCGCTTATATTCGTGGATCCGCTTGATCTGCGTATCGAACATCGCGGCGGGATCGATTTTCAGCCCCATGCGCTCGCGCAGCAGGTTCGAGAGGGCAACTTTCTTGGCGAGCTTCACCGCCGCGAATTTCTCGCGGAAAGACGCATCATCGGCAAAGGGCGTCAGCGCCCGCAGCGCCTCCGCGTCGTCGAGGAAAGCGTCGCCGATCGCCTCGCGGATCAGGCCGGTCAGCTCGGGATTGCACTGCATCAGCCATCGGCGCGGCGTGATGCCGTTGGTCTTGTTGTTGATCCGGTCCGGATAGAGCCGGTGGAAGGCTGCGAAGACGGTTTCCTTCATCAGTTCGGTGTGGAGCGCCGACACGCCATTGACGCTGTGCGACCCGGCAAAGGCGAGGTTGCCCATCCGCACGCGCCGCTCACCCGCCTCGTCGATCAGCGAGATCGCCGAAATCGCGCCATCATCGAACCCATGGTCTCGCCGCGCCTCGATCAGCAGCTTGGCGTTGATCGCATAAACGAGCTGCATGTGGCGCGGAAGCAACTGCTCGAACAGGTGGATCGGCCAGCTCTCCAGCGCCTCGGGCAGCAGCGTGTGGTTGGTATAGCCGAAGGTCCGCCGGGTAATGTCCCATGCCTCGTCAAAGTCGAGATTGTGCAGGTCGATGAGGATCCGCATCAATTCTGCGACCGATACGGCCGGGTGGGTGTCGTTGAGCTGGATCGCCGCCTTGTCGGGCAGGCTGCGGATGTCGCCGAAATATTGGATGTGCCGCCGCACGATGTCCTGCAGCGATGCGGAGGAGAAGAAATATTCCTGACGCAGGCGCAGCTCCTGACCGGCCTGGTGCGAGTCCGCCGGATAGAGGACGCGGGTCAGTGCCTCGGCCTTGTTGCTCTCGCGCAGGGCGCCGATATGGTCGCCGGCGTTGAACGCGTCGAGCAGGATGGGGTCAATCGGCTGCGCGGTCCACAGCCGCAGCGTGTTCACGCGCTTACCGCGCCACCCAACGACAGGCGTGTCGAAGGCGGTCGCGATGATCCGGTCCTGCGGCTTCCAGCTCCGCGCATGATCGCCGCTGCCGTCGGCCGCCGCGAGGTCGACGACACCGCCGAAACCGATCTCGTAGCTGGCCTCGCGCCGCTCGAATTCCCAGGGATTACCATGGGCGAGCCAGGTTTCGGGCAACTCGACCTGCCAGCCGTCCGAAATCTCCTGCCGGAACATGCCGTTCACATAGCGGATGCCATAGCCATAGGCGGGTACGTCGACCGAGGCCAGCGACTCCATGAAACAGGCAGCGAGCCGGCCAAGGCCGCCATTGCCGAGCGCCGCGTCGGGCTCGAGTTCGCGGATCAGGTCGATGTCGACGCCGAGCGAGGAGAGGGCCTCGCGCATCTCGTCCATCAGCCCGATATTCGAGATGGCATCGCGCATCAGCCGGCCGATCAGGAATTCCAGGCTGAGATAATAGACACGCTTGCCGCCGGCTTCGTAGGTTTCGCGCGTCGTCTCGATCCAGCGGTCGATGACGCGGTCGCGGATGACCAAGATCGAGGCCGCGAGCCAGTCATGGCTCTTGGCGGCGGCGGCGTTCTTGCCGATCCGATAGGTCAGCCGTTCGATGATCTCCTCGGCAAGCGCCTCCGGCTCGGTGCTGCGCTGGGCGGGCTTGGGCAGGGTGGCACTGCTGTTGGCGCGGTTCATGATCGCGACTCCCCGAGGCTATGTGTTTCGTGCTTGAGTGTATCGCGCCGGAAGCCCGTCGCAACTGATTTGCTGCACTGCGACAAAATCGGCGTGGTCAGGCGGATTGCCGGTTTTTGCGCATCAGGAACCAGACCGGCAAACCCAGCACCAGCAGGAGTGCGCCCCACAGATTGGCTTCGAGGCCGGCGCCGACCAGCGCCCACAAGCCATAGACGCCGGCCGCGACCGCGACCCAGCGCTTGACCCCGCCGATGCGCAGCGCAGCGGCTGCGACGACGATGTACATCACGAGCGCCGCCGTGGTCGCAATCAGGGCGACGAAGGTGAACAGGTTCACCGTCGTCTTGCTCGCATTGAGGGCGAGGATGGCGGTGACGAGCCCGCTCGACAGCAGGTGCGCGCGCACGGGGACGCCATTCGGTGCGAGCTTGGCGAGCCCCCGAGGAAAGACGCCGCCTGCCGCCATCGCCGCCGGCATCTCACCCTGAAGCAAGATCCAGCCATTGAGCGCGCCGAGTGCGCTGATCATCGCGAAGGCGGCGACGATGTGCGCGGCGTTGGATCCCCAATAGCGCCCGATCACGTCCGCGAAGGGCGCCGCCGACCGTGCGGCGGCCTCGGGTGCAAGCAGCAGGATGACGGCGGTACAGGCAAACAGGTAGATCAGCCCCGTGACGGCGGTGCCACCGAAGGTTGCGCGAGGTATGGTCTTTTCCGGCTCGGACACCTTGCCGGCCGGAACCGTCGCGGATTCCAGTCCCAGAAAGGCCCAGAGGGTGAGGGTGCCCGCCGTAGTGATCGCGGCCAGCCCAATTTCGGGACGGTGCGGATCGGGAAGGGACAGACCGCCCTGGGGAGCGGCGATGGCGGCGATGATCACCACAGCGATCAATGGCAATATCTTGAGGAGGGTCGAGACGAGTTGAACCCAGCCGGCATTGCGGGTCCCGCTGATGTTGATCAGGGTCATCGTCCAGACGAGCAGGATCGTGATCGCGGTCGACCATAGCGCATTGCTGGCAAGGGCGGGAATGAAGGACGACAGGTAACTGACCGTCGCGACCGCGATCGCGCCGTTACCGACGAACAGCGATATCCAGTAGCACCAGGCGATGAAGAAGGCGACGTCCTTGCCGAAAGCCGCCCGCACATAGACATAGGGGCCGCCCGCCTGCGGCATCTGCCGGCACAGGCCGGCGAACACCGCAGCGATGGCAAGACTGCCGGCGATGGTAATGCCCCAGGCGGGAATGACGTTCCAGCCATAGGGCGCCAGGCTCGCCGGCAGCATGTAGACGCCGGACCCGATCATATTGCCGACGACCAGCGCGGTCGTCATGACGAGCCCGAGGGGACGGGCGGCAACACCTGTCGGTGCGCCGCCCGCGCTGTCCTCCTGCCTCAATATTCGAAGCCGATCCGGAGACCCAGGGTCTGCGGCCGCACGAAATAGGCGTAGGGCCGGATCGTGCACTGGCCGCAAGGCACCGCGCGGGTCGTCTGGCCACGGCTATCGAAGGCGTTGGTGAGGAACAGTTCGGCGTTGATCGCGCCGAAGTCCATGCCCGCCGAGAAGTCCGCCGTCGTGTAGGAGGGCAGGCGACCGACAGCATTGGCGAAGGCCGTGCGCAGGTCGGACGAGGCCGAACTGGCATGGGTGACGACGCCCTGGACATGCGCCTTGTTCGCACCGACGGTGAAGTCGTAGCGGGCCGTGCCGGTGGCCTTGAACTTCGGCGTGATCGGCAGGCGGCTGCCCTTGGCCGTCAGGATGGAATTGCCGGTAGCCGGATCGCAGACCCCGGTGGGATCGTCCGCCGCGCAGAGATTCTTGCGCGTCTTGGCATCGAGATAGGTGCCGCTGGCGACCAGGGTCAGACCCTGGATCGGCCGCGCGGTGATGTCCATCTCAATGCCCTTGATCCGGGCGTCGGGCCCGTTCCGGATCTCTGTGAAGCTGTTGGCCCCCAGATAGGAGAACTGGAACTTCTTCCAGTCTTCCATGAACACTGCGCCGTTGAAGCGCAGCTTTCCGTCGAGCGTCGTGAGCTTCCAGCCGAGCTCATAATTGGTCAGATAATCGGCGCCATAAGGCGGCACCGTCGCGCGACGGTTGATGCCGCCCGGACGGAATCCGCGCGACCAGGTGGCGTAGAGCAGAGCGTCGGGGGTTACCTTCCACGACAGGTTCAGGCGGTGGGTCGTGCCGTCGCCCTTGGCGTGCTTGGGCTTGACCGTATTGCCCGAAACATCGCCAAGATTGGTGCAGGGCGATCCCCCGATGATCGGGCCCAGGAAGGCGCCGTTCGCATCGCGATAGCAGGCAGCGACGCCGGTGCGTCCGCTATAACCGGTGCCGAAGCCGAAGAAGCCGAACAGCGAGTTGTCATATTTGAAAACGCGCAGGCCGCCGGTCGCGGTCAGGCTGTCGGTGATGTCGTAGCTGACCTCGCCGAACGCGGCATAGTCGCGGTCGACGCGCTTCTGGTTGGTCAGCCAGATGGTACCAGGGAAGCCGTTGACCGACGTGGCGGGATCCAGCCCGAAGATCTGGTAATCCTGAAGGATCGCATGGGTTTGCCGCTGATAGAACAAGCCGCCGATAACACGGAACGGCTTGTCGGACGGAGACGCCATGCGAAGTTCCTGACTGTGCTTCTTGTACCGGTCATTGCCCAGAATGTGCTGCGACGGATCGATGAAGGCGCCGGCACTGTTGGTGAAATAGCTGGCGAAGCTGCCGCCGGTCTGGGCGTAGAGAATGTCATAGGCGACCGCATAGTCGGTATAATCGCTGAACTGGTTGATTTCGCGATCGAGATAGGCCGCCGCATAGGTCAGGTCGAAATCGGCGATCTTGCCTTCCACCGTCAGCGCGGCCTGCCAGAAGCGGTCGTTGCGATATTCGTCGCCGAAATGCTGGACCTGCAGATCGCCCACCTGCTGGTCCGAGCCGAAGAAGCCCTTGGCCTTGGTCTTCTGGTAGAGGAAGGTCGGCGTCACCGTCCAATCATCGTCCAGGTCGATCTGCAGCGCGGCGCGACCGCCATAGCTTTCGACCGTGTTGTAATCCTTGTCGACATCGGCCGTGTTGTTGATCGTCACGCCGCTGGTGAAGCTGCGCGTACCGGGGACATTGTCGATGAAGCCGGCGTCCTTCTGGTAGAAACCGACGAGGCGGATCGCGACATTCTCGCTGATCGGCTGGTTGACATAGCCTTCGAGCTTTCCGCCGGTACCGCCCTTCTTGACGTTGTTGATCTCGGCATCCGCGCCGGCCGCGAAGCCGCCGGTATCGGGCTTGTTGGTGATGATGCGGATCGTACCGGCCTGCGACGATGCGCCGTACAATGTGCCCTGCGGCCCCGACAGCGCCTCGATCCGCGCGACGTCGTAGATGTGGACGTCGAGCGTGCCGCCGATCGTGGTGATGGGCTGTTCGTCGAGATAGACGCCGACGGAAGGCAGCGAGCCCGAATGGTTGCCGTCGCCGCCGCTGGCCACGCCGCGGAAATAGACGGTCGTGCTGCCGGGTTGGTAGCTCTGGAAGCTGACGCTGGTCAGCAGCTTCTGATAATCCTGGAAGCTGGAGACGTTGTAGCGTTCGAGTGTCGCGGTCCCGAGCGCGGTGATCTGGACCGGCACATCCTGCAGATTTTCGGACCGCTTCTGCGCCGTGACGATAATCTCGCCGTCATCGGTGACGGCCGACGACGGCGCCGCTTGGGCGAAAACCGGCGTCAGGGCGGTGGTCGCCATCACCGCAGCGCATGCTCCGGCAAACCCCCGAAGCCGCTTCACATTCATGTCTCGCATTGCAAACCCCTTTTTGTTTCGTTCTTCTGCAATTGTATTTTCTGTTGTTCTTATCTCTTGGCATAGTCCTCGGGCAGGCTGCCGAGCGCTTCGACCAGCGGTCCGAGCCGGTCGACGAAACGCTGCCACTGGTCGACCGCGTCGCGGAAGATCGGCTGCCGCACCTGCTCCGAACTGGGCGTTCTGATCGCGCGCTCGGTCTTGTGGAACTCGAGGCATGCCGGCTCGAAGGGCAGGCCGGCGAAGGCGAGCAGGCTGGCGATCTGCGCAACGGAATCGTCCACCATGTCTTCATAGAAGACGCGATGCACGGTGCCCGGCAGCACGCGATCGAAATAGGCCATCAGCCGCACATAATCGGCATAATAGCGGCCGAGGTCGGCAAGATCGTAGCCATAGGCCTGGCCGCGTGCGAAATTCTGTTTGAAGACCGACCAGCAATTGCCGATGGGATGGCGCCGCGTATCGATGATCGTCGCGCGCGGCAGGATAAGGCGGATGAGGCCGACATGCGCCCAGTTGTTCGGCATCTTGTCGATGAAGCGCGGCCGGTCGCTGTGCCGCTGCACGCGCGTCCGCTCCATATATTCCTCGCCCAGCGCCCGCACTTCGTCGGGCGACAGCTCGGCCAGCTTCTCCGGATAGAGCGAGGGCTGTCCGCGCCGGGCATGACCGCTGAGCCGCTTGGCGATCGCGCCGATGTCCGGCAGCTCCGATGTGCCCTCGACCGCGCTGTGGCTGGCAAGGATCTGTTCGAGCAGCGTCGAGCCCGAGCGCGGCATGCCTAGGATGAAGATCGGATCGCTGGCGTCGCAGCCCCAATCGGCGCGCTCGGCAAAGAATTCCGGTGTGAAGAAGGCGATCGCCCGGTCGACCTGCTCGCGCGTGTCGTCGGCATGATAGGGCACCATGCTACGGCGCAGAGTGTTGCCGGCGAGATAATGGTCGAAGGCGGGACTGTCCTCCCCCCGGTCTTCATAAGCCTTGCCCAGCGCGAAATCGAGTTGTGCGCGATCCTCGGGCCGAAGCGCAGGCGAGGCGAGCGCCGCCTGCATCGCGGCGATGTCGGCATCGTCGAAACGGAAGGTCTTGAGATTGGCGAGGCTCCACCAGGCTTCGCCGGTTTCCGGACGCAGCGCGACGGCGCGGCGATAGGCAGCAATGGCCTCCGCCGTCCTGCCCACCGTCTTGAGGCCATGCCCATGGCTGAGCCACAACCAGGGATGCCCGTCATGCTCGGCCAGCAGCTTTTCATAGAGCGCGATCGAACGGTCATGCTCACCCAACTGCGCCAGTACCGCCGCCTGCAGATTGAGCGCGGCCCGGTCCGCCGGATTCTTGGCCAGCAGGCGATCGACTTCGACCGCGGCGTCGGCGGGGCGGGCCTGGCGAAACAGGATCAGGGCGAGATTGTGCCTAGCCGCATCGAACTCCGGTGCCAGTTCGAGTGCCCGGCGCAGCAATGTCTCGGCATCACGATAGCGCCCGATGCGTCCCGCTACTTCGGCCAGCATCCGGATCGCGGCGATGTCGGTCGGACGCTCGCGCAGCGTCTGCCGCAGCAAGGCTTCCGCCGTCGGGATATCGTTGGTGACGAGTGCATGGCCTGCCTCGATCAGGCGCGGATCCGTTGCGGCTGCGGCCAGTTCGCGAGCGGTGGCGGCCTGCGCGGCGGCATCGTCCCCGGCGGCGCGGTGAAGCTCGGCGATCATTCGCCAGGCGGGGGCATGGTTCGGCGCCAGGGCGACGAGGCGGTGGGCTGCCGAAAGCGCTCCTTCCGGATCGCCGGCACGCTGGCACGCCTGCGCCAGCAACATCAGGGCGTCGGGCTGGCGCGGGATGACCTTCAATATCTCGCGCGCCTGTTCGGCGGCCATCGCGGGCGCGTCGCCAAGCATGCTGCGGGCATGACCCAGCGCCGTTTCGAGATTGGACGTCGTCGCTGTGGCCCCTGAACCCACGCACTGCCCCACAAGCTGTAGAAGCGACAGAAAAAACCGGAGCGGGGGGAGTGTCAACAAGGATGTTAGCTGTTGCGGAACGTGGTTCGTCGCCGCAAAAGGTCGTGATGCAAAAGACACAGTCAGGGAGATCGATGATGCGTCACGCCTTGTTTGCCGGAGCCGCGGCAATCCTGTTTTCGGTGGCCGGTCCGGCCGCTGCGCAGGACGCGAAGCTGGTCGCGATCAAGGCCGGGCGGCTCGTCGATACGGTCAGGGGCGTCGTACTGACCGACCAGGTCATCCTGGTTTCCGGCGGCAAGGTGACGGCGGTCGGCCCGGCGGCCTCGACGACCATTCCGGCGGGTGCGGCGCTGATCGATCTGTCGGCGAAGACGGTCTATCCGGGCCTGATCGACACGCACACCCATGTGACCGGCGACCCGACGACCGGCCCTTATGAAAGCTACCATCTGTCGGTCCCGCGTCAGGCAGTGACGGGAGCGGCCAATGCCCGCAAGACGCTGCTCGCCGGCTTCACCGCCATTCGCGACGTCGGCTCGTCGGGCTATTCGGACGTCGCCCTGCGCGACGGCATCGATGCTGGCGAGATTCCCGGACCGCACATCTTCGCCTCGGGCCCAGCGCTGGGCATCACCGGCGGCCATTGCGACGACAATCATCTGGCGCCGGAGTATAAATATGAAGGCGAAGGTGTCGCCAACGGGACGGACGCCGTCCGGGCAGCCGTACGGCGCAACATCAAATATGGCGCCGACCATATCAAATATTGCGGCACCGGCGGTGTCTTCTCGCGTGGCGACAAGCCGGGTGCTCAGCAATACACGCAGGAAGAAGCCAATGCGCTGATCGCCGAGGCGCATCTGCACGATCGGCCGGTCGCGGTACACGCCCATGGCGCCGACGGCATCAAGGTCGCGATTCGCGCCGGCGCAGACTCTATCGAACATGCGAGCCTGATTGACGACGAGGGTCTGAAGATGGCCAAGGCCGCAGGGACCGTCCTGTCGATGGACATCTACAACACCGAATATACCCAGTCGGAGGGGCGCAAGAACGGCGTGCCTGAGGAATCGCTGCAGAAGGATCGCGACATCGGCGACATCCAGCGCGAGAATTTCCGCAAGGCGGTCAAGATGGGGATCAAGCTCAGCTACGGCACCGATGCCGGTGTCTATCCCAATGGCGACAATGCGCGGCAGGCGGCGATCATGGCGCGATATGGGATGACGCCCATGCAGGTGCTGCAGTCTGCGACCGTCGTGGGCGCCGCACTGGTGCGCAAGCCGACGACGCTCGGTCAGATCGCGCCCGGCTTCTCGGCCGACATCGTCGCGGTCGACGCCGATCCGCTGGCCGATATCCGTGCGATCGAGAAGCCGAGCTTCGTGATGAAGCAGGGCGACGTCTATCTGGGCGACGCAGCGATCTGCGCCGCCGCGCCGTCGCGCTGGGGCTGCGCTGCGCCCGCGCGCTGAGCGCTACATTGCACCGGGCGCGACGCTTTTCTGCGCGTCGCGCCCTAGATGCAATTGAATTGCAATAGTTCTTTCATGCTGACGTCACCCTGAGCGTTGAGAGGCGCCTCCCATAGGATTTCGAGGGAGGCAGATATGTTCAGGGGTCTGTTCGGCGCGAGCCGGGCCGCCATCGCGCTCGGGCTGATGGCATCGGGTGGTGCCATGGCCGGCACCATCGTCGGCGTGGTGTCCGACGCATCGGGCACGCGCGTACTGGAAAGCGCTCAGGTGCGCATAATCGAACTAAAGCGGGTCGCCGAAGCTGGGCGTGACGGTAGCTATGTCTTCGCTGACGTTCCGGCAGGCACCTACACGATTGAGGCGCGCTATGTCGGCGCGGCGACGGTAACGAGCAGTGTGGTAGTGCCCGAGACCGGAGACGTCCGCGCCAATCTCGCCCTCGGCGGCGATGAGGCCGGGTCGATCATCGTCATCGGTCAGCTGGCGAACCAGGCGAGCACCCTGTCGCGCCAGCGTGCCGCCGATGGCGTGGAGAGCGTCCTGACCCGCGACGCGATCGGCCAGTTCCCGGACCAGAATGTCGCGGAATCGCTGCGCCGCCTTCCGGGTATCAACATCCTCAACGATCAGGGCGAGGGCCGCTTCGTCTCCATCCGCGGCCTCGATCCGGAGCTCAACGCCTCGACCATCAACGGCGTCCGACTGCCGGCGCCGGAATCGGACGTGCGCTCGGTCGCGCTCGACGTGATTTCCAGCGACATCATCGAATCGATCGAGGTGAAGAAGTCGCTGACCCCAGACATGGACGCCGACACGATCGGTGGTTCGATCGACATCAAGACGACCAGCGCCTTCGACCGGAAGAAGGACCTCTACAAGATCTCGGCCGAAGGCAGCTATAACGAGCTGACCGACAAGACGTCGCCCAAGGGCAGCTTCGACTTCTCGACCCGCATCGGCGAGGATTTCGGAATTTCCGGCGGCCTGTCCTATTATCGCCGCCGCTTCGCGACCGATAATATGGAGATGGATGGCTGGGACATCGACGATGCCGGCAACGCCTATGCCGACACCGTCGAATATCGTGACTATGACGTCACGCGTAAGCGCATCAGCGCCTCGCTGTCGTTCGACGTTCGCGTCGGCGATTACACCAAGCTCTATGCCCGGGGCCTTTACAGCCAGTTCGATGACCAGGAATATCGCCGCCGCCTGACGTTCGAAATGGACGAGGCGCCGAGCAGCAGTACCGCCAATGGTGCGACCTTCCTGTCCGACGACGGCGAGATCAGCGTCCAGCGCGATCTGAAGGACCGCTTCGAATCGCAGAAGATCCGCACGCTGTCGCTTGGCGGCGAAACCGACACCGGCGTGTGGAAGGCGGTCTATTCCGCCAGTTGGGCCAAGTCGAGCGAGCGCGAAAATGGCTCGATCGACCCGATCGTATTCGAGCGCAAGTTCGAGGATCCGGGCGAGCTCGGCGTCACCTTCGACTATAGCCGCCCAAAGTTCACCGGCTACAGCATCACGACTGGCCAATCCGCGTTCCTCGACCCATCGGAATATGAGTTCGACAAGGTCGAGCGCACCACGCTGAGCGATTCCAGGGATGAGGAGTTCGCGATCAAGGGCGACCTGTCGCGCGAATTCGTGATGGAGAACGGCGTCTTCACGCTGCAGGCCGGTGGCAAGCAGCGCTGGCGCAAGAAAAGCTACAATGCGCAGTTCGACATATATGACGGCTACCCAACCGACCTGACGCTCGAGGACTTTCTGGGCGAGCAGGATTACGGCCTGGCATCGATCGACCCGGTTCCCGCCAAGCGCAGCTTCCGCCGATTCTTCTCGAACAATCTCAGCTCGTTCGAGCTCAACGATCTCGACACGATCCAGGCGTCGGCCGAGTCCGATTACA
>NZ_JAGMXV010000358.1 GCF_018006725.1 Rhizorhabdus sp. | reverse complement strand
CGCCTGGTCTCGGGAAGGCGCTCGCGGCCGATCCTGTCGTAAAAGAACAGTTCGCGGGTTTCGGTGCGCGTCCCGACGTCCACACCGAACACCCCCAGCGTGGAATGCCCCATCTCGCGGATCGTCTCGGTGAGGCCGAAACCATAAGTGGCGACGCCCGTGCCGCGCGGCAGAGCGAGATTATAGCCGTCAATTCCGATGCTGAGCCTGGTCATCCGCGTCCGTTCCGTCCGTCCTTGCCCGGCGACTAGACCGTCCTCGCTGCTTTTGCCAGCGGATGCCGGTCATGCGACTCCGAGCCGGCGGTGCAGCGCGTCGAGCCGGGCGGCAAAGGCATCCAGGGTGAAGTGTCGGGCCCGATCGAGGCCGGCCGAGCGGAGCTTGTCGAGCAAAGTCTCGCTTTCGAGCCGGGCGATCGCGGTGGCGAGATCCTCGACCGAGTGTGGATCGGCAAGCAGCGCAGCACCGCCCGCGACCTCTTCCGTAGCGCCTCCGCGCGAGGTGAGGACCGGCGTCCCCGCCTGCATCGCCTCGATGATCGGAAGGCCGAAGCCTTCGGCCAGTGTCGGGAAGAGCAAGGCGCGCGCCGAGGCGATCATCGCCAGCAGCACAGGCCGCTCGACATAGGGCATGCGGATGAGGCCCGGAACGCCTTCCAGCGCCGGTAGAATTTCACTCGCGCGCCACCCGTCGGGACCAGCGATCACCAGTGGATAGGGGACGCAGCTGCGGCGCCAGGCCTGAACGAGGCGGGCGAGGTTCTTGCGGGGCTCGACGCTGCCCACCGCCAGCAAGAATCGGCCCGCCTCCAGCCTCGGAGGCAGGGGGGCGTCAGGCTTTACCCTTTCTAGACCGGGCGGGCAGGCTGATACGCGATCCGACGGGCAGCCCAGGATGGCGACGATGTCGTCGCGCGCGGCGTCGGACACGGTGATAAGGTGGTCCGCCCGTGCGGCGATCGCGTCGAGCAGCGCGCGATGACGGAGTGCGTCGATCTGGCTGAGTTCCGGATGGAGCATCGGTATCGCGTCATGCACCGTGTAGACGTTGACCCAGCCATCCAGCCGGATCGGCAGGGGATAGGTCCAGTGTACGACGCCCGGGTCGCCGTTGGAGCGGAGCTCGAGAAGGGTGCCGTGCAGATCGAAATGGATCTGTGCGAGACGGAACAGATCGCGGCCCCAGAGGCGCCGGCCGGCCTCTGTCTGCCTTGCTTTCAGAATGCGTGGCCGATCGATTGCCGCATCGGCCCAGCGCAGCCATCGATCGGCTATGGGCGCGCGTCGCATCGGGCGGCCGCAGCTGGGATCGACAATCCGTTCGACGCGGCGCCCGAGGCGGTGCAGCGCGTCGTCGAGCGCCATGGCATAGGTCGCTACGCCGGTTCCGGGGCGGTCGAGCATGCGGCCGTCGATCGCGAAGCGTGGGTTTTGCGTTTGCGCAGCCATCGTCTATGTTCGATCGCATTGCAGGCAGGACGGTACTCGTCCAGCATTTTGTCGGTCCGCGTTGCGTGTTGAAGAGAAGGCCGTTGGAATGATCCGCTTCGACAATGTTTCGAAGACCTACCATATCCGGAAGTTCAGCAAGCAGGTGTTCAGCAATCTGAGCTTCGAGATCAAGCGGGGCGAGAGTATCGGAATCTGCGGCGCCAACGGCGCGGGCAAGTCGACGCTGATGCGGCTGATCGCCGGCGTCGACCAGCCTACCACCGGGCGCATCGAGCGAACCATGACGACCAGCTGGCCGATCGGATATGCCAGCGCGTTCCAGGCGAACATGACCGGCAGCGACAATGTCCGCTTCATTGCCCGCATCTATCGCCAGCCCGAGCAGCAGGTGCTCGATTATGTGGAGGATTTCGCCCAGCTCGGCGTCTATTTCCACCAGCCCGTGCTGACCTACTCCTCGGGCATGGTCAGCCGCCTGGCCTTCGGCATCTCGCTGGCGATCAATTTCGACTGCTATCTGATCGACGAGGTCACCAGCGCCGGCGACGAGCGTTTTCGGCAGAGGTCGCAGGAAGAGCTGATGAAGCGCCGCGAGGAGGGGACGCTGGTCATGGTTTCCCATGATCCGCATACGCTGCAGCAATATTGCGAGCGGGGGGCTGTGCTCTACGGTGGCAATCTGACTTTCTATGACAGCGTGGTCGAAGCCTGCGAAGTCCACCATGGTCTCCAGATGCGCGCGGCATGATGCTACGGCCGTCCGGTTCTTCCGCTGGTTGCACGGGCAGCATTTGCGCTTGACGGCCACGCCCGTCCGGCGCTTCTCCTCGCCCCCGATATTTCTCCCTTTTCACGACACAAGGTCTGCCATGCCCGCAAGCCCCTCTCTCCGCCTTCGCACGATCGGCTCGCTGTCGATCCTGGCGGTCCTGTTGTCCGGGTGCGCGACGCTCCCTTCGAGCGGTCCCACCGGAAGTCAGGTCATGCGCGGGGCAAAGGATCCCGAAGCCGAGCTGAAGTTCCAGGTGGTCGATCTCGATGGTGCGGCGTTCAAGCGATTGCTGGCGGTGCAGCCGGCCGGGCGTGGCGTGGGTCAGCTCGCGTCGCTGTCGCGGGAAGGGCGAGTGGACAGGATCGCGCCGGGCGATGCCTTGCAGGTCAATATCTATGAAGTGGGAATGACGCTGTTCGGTGCCAGCACGCAGAATCTGACCGGCGGCATCGGCGCACAGATGGGTGTTATCCAGGATGCCACCGATGCGAGCGTACGGTCGCAGCCACTGAACGTTGTGACCGTGGCGGCCGATGGTACGATTCGCCTCCCCTATATCGGCAGGCTTATGGTTGCCGGCGCGACACCCTATGACGTGCAGCGGATGATCGAGCAGGCGCTGCAAGGCAAGTCGCAGAGTCCGCAGGCGCTGGTGACGGTGGTGAACAGTCCCGGCAACAGCATCTATATACTGGGTGACGTCACCCGTACCGGCCGGATACCGCTGACGGCTGCGCGTGAGCGTCTGCTCGACGCGGTCGCCAGCGCGGGCGGCTCCAAGATGGCGGCGGCGGACACAGTGGTCCGCCTGAGTCGTGGAGGGCAGAGCGCCGAGATGCGTCTGGGCGACATCCGACCGGGTAGCAGCGATGATCTCACCCTGCTGCCGGGTGATCGGATCGAACTCGTCGTGGAGCCGCGCAGCTTCAGCGCCTTCGGTGCGACCAGCAAGGTGTCACAGGTCGCATTCGAATCGCCGAAACTTTCGCTGGCCGAGGCGCTCGCTCGCATCGGCGGTCCCAATGACGCGCAGGCGGATCCCAAAGCGGTGTTCCTCTTCCGCTATGATGCCGCGGCGATTGCGGCTGGTGAGCCGCCGATGATCTATCGGCTGAACCTGATGAGGCCCGAGAGCTATATCATCGCCCAGAATTTCCCGATGCAGGACAAGGACCTGATTTATATCGCGAATTCGGCCTCGAATCCGGTCAGCAAATTCGTCGCGATTCTCAATCAGCTGTTCGCGCCGCTGCTCACGGCGAGGATTCTCACCGACAACAACAACTGATTCGGACGGGGCCGGTCAAAGCCGGCCCTTATTTTTCGGGCTTTGCGGGCCAAGTGAGGCAGAAAAATAACGGCCTGATAAAAGTTGCTTGACGCTATGGGGTGGTTCGCATAGAAGCCCCTTCACCGGCGGCGGCGAGTTGGTTTTCCGGATCGCTTCCGCGCCTCATTATCGGATCGGTAGAACGATCTCCTCAGGGCTCAGGCTCTGGGAATAAAGAGGCTGTCCGGTTCTTTGACATTGTTGGAACAGATGAAGGGACATGTGGGCGGCGGCTCCATGATCTGGCGGCTTCAAGGCGCTGGTTTCATGGTTAAAAAGCTAAGTCGTTCCATGTCCTGAATATGCAACACA
>NZ_JAGMXV010000113.1 GCF_018006725.1 Rhizorhabdus sp. | reverse complement strand
GTCCATTAGCGCCGTCGCAAGGACCTTCAACGTTCACCCGGCCACCATCTATCTCTGTGTCGAGCCAAACAGTGCCTTATGACACTTTCCTGTTCCGCTCAGCCGCACGACCCATGAACAAGGTGACCGCGGATTTTATCGATCGGTTACCCCCTTCCATCCGGCTTGTAGCGACTTACTCCGTGGGTATCGACCATATCGATCTCAGGGCGCTGCAAGCTCGGAGAATAGCATTGGTGAACACGCCCGACGTGCTCACCGAAGCCACGGCGGACATAGCCTGGCTCCTCCTCCTCGGAGCGGCCAGGCGCGCAAGCGAAGCGGAGGCTTTGTTGCGGTCGGGGATGTGGACCGGTTGGGAACCGAACCAGCTCGTCGGTACGGATATTCACGGCTCGACCTTGGGTATTCTCGGTTTTGGCCGGATCGGCCGCGCGGTCGCTCGCCGAGCGGCAGGGTTTGGCATGAACATACTGACCTCGGTCCGTTCATCGTCCGCGGGTGATCCACCCCCTCCCGGGACGATCATTTGTTCATCGATGGAGGAAGTCCTGGCTGGCAGCGATTTTCTATCTTTGCATTTGCCATTGACCGAGGAGACGCAAAACTGGCTCAATGCAGAGCGCATAGCTTCGATGAAATCTGGTGCGATCGTGATCAACACGGCACGGGGAGGGTTGATCGATGAAACAGCCCTGATTGCGGCGTTGCAATCCGGCAAGCTCGGCGGCGCCGGGCTCGACGTTTTTGTCGGCGAGCCCGATATTCGCCGCGATCTTGTAGAGGCACCTAACACCTTCCTCCTGCCGCATCTCGGAAGTGCGACGAGACGCGCAAGGGAAGGTATGGGCTTAAGCTTGGCGCGCGATATCGCCGCTTTCTTTGCCGGCCGGCCGGTCGAAAATGGCGTAGGTGTCTCGAAATGAGCGCGCTCGTTGATCTCGAGGCGAGGCAAAGGGTACAGCTTGATGCTCTCCTGTCGACAGCATTGAACGCTGCCGGCGTCGAAGGCAAGCTTGAGCGCTTTCTCCCCTCAGTTCCTCTCGGTCGAACCGTCGTCATCGGAGGGGGCAAGGCCGCGGCAGCGATGGCGAATGAGCTTGCCAGACTTTGGCCGGCCCCGCTTTCCGGCGCCGTCGTTGTGCCTTACGGCCATCAATCGCCTTCCTATTCCGGTCCAATTCAGATTTTGGAGGCTGGTCACCCGGTTCCCGACGGGAACAGCGTGGTGGCTGCGGACCGCATGATGGAGTTGGTCAAAGATCTTTCTCACGATGATCTCGTCATCGCGCTGATGTCTGGCGGGGCTTCGGCGCTTCTTGTCGGCTTGCCCGAAGGCGTCAGCCTTGAAGATAAGCAAGGACTGAACAAGGCCTTGCTGAAAAGCGGGGCAACAATTTCCGAAATCAATGCGGTGCGCAAGCAGATTTCCACGGTGAAGGGCGGCCGACTGGCGCATGCGGTAGGTAAGGCGCGCCTGCTCACTCTTGCCGTCTCAGACATACCGGGAGACGACATTCGCAAGATCGGGTCTGGTCCGACGATTGCCAATGCGGCGGAAGCCGTTGCGGCGACACCGATTCTCGAGCGATATGGCATAGATGTTCCGGAATCCATCAACCGGCACCTGCGGAAGGGTTTGGATAATCCCTCACCTGACGATCGATCAAGACGGGCAGGTGATAGTGCGTTCCTGATCGTCAAGCCGGGCGATATTCTCATTGCAGCAGCCCGGTGCGCCGAAAGCGTCGGCTACAAGCCGATCATTCTGGGGGATGACCTGGAGGGGGAGGCGCGTGAATTGGGTTCCGCGCATGCAAAGCTGGCGCTCGAAACGCTTCGAGCGGGGCGTAGGGCATGCATTCTGTCCGGCGGAGAGACGAGCGTGACCGTCTCCGGCCGAGGCAGAGGAGGCAGGAACAGCGAATATCTTCTGGGCTTTGTGCTGGCGACAGCGGGGCAGGAAGGGATTGCGGCGCTGGCAGTCGATACCGATGGCCTGGATGGCGCCGGCGACAATGCGGGAGCTGTTGCGTTCGCGTCGACCTTGACGCGCGCTGCCGGGAAGAAACTGGATGCTGCGGCCTATTTGCGCCGCAACGATTCCTATAGCTTCTTCGCTGCGCTGGACGATCTCGTCGTAACAGGACCCACATGCACGAACGTCAACGATTTCCGGGCCATTCTCATCGATCCGGTGATTGATCGCTAAGCTTGGTCGGTAGTCTGGTTAAACCATCGTGCCTCTGATTCCATTGACTTTGTGCGGCCGCCAACGCTGCCGGTGTGTCCAGGTCAAAGTGAATACCGGGATCGTCAATATGGATGGGAACGACAGACGCGCGATATTTTTCGAGAAGTGAGCGTGCGCCAGTATCACCTGAGAGATTCAGCAGCGCGGGGAAAAAATCAGAACCCCATGTGATCGGATTCCCCCTTCGCCCATCGCTTATAGGAACCAAAATCGTCGATGGGGTCGCTTGCTGAGCCATCCTTTGCAAGAGGCTTGCCGGGACAAATGGCATGTCGCCCAGACAAATGATCGCAGCACGCGTATCTTGCGGCAGCGCGGAGATCCCAGCGATCAATGAATGGGCCATTCCCCGACGGGCGTCGGAAGCTCGGGTCTGGCATAGTTCGCGCTTCCCAAGGATATCCCTGAGTTCAGCGGCATCCGCGTCCGTTACGATATGAGGCGGCGGTAAACCCGCCTGTTCGATTGTATCGACGATATGCGCCAGCACTGGCCGTCCGCCCAGATTGGTCCGGAGCTTGTCGAAGCCCATCCGGCTCGAACGGCCGGCGGCCAGCACTATCGGTCGCACGCACATGTGCATTCGTCTTTAGTAATTGCCGGAGAGCACGTCATGCGCCCAGCGGTTGGATAGGTTCGTATAGGGGTGCGCTACCCTTTCCGATCATACTCCCGTCCCATTCCCGCACAGCCATCTCCAATCCTCCCCACCATTTCCGCGACTGGCGGTTCATGTGTTCAGATGGCGTTAGTGGATATTTGCACCATCGTCGATCATGCCGCCCGTCGGCTGGATGGTAAGGAGTGTTATCAAAGCAAAGATGACGCAGGCCAGGCCGAGAAGGGCAAAGTACCACCAGATACCATTGGCCAGTAAAGAGAAGTAAATTGCGGGTACGAAGAACGCGGCGGCAGAGCCGCTCTGGACGACAACACCGTTAGCCAGGCCAACAATAGCGGTGTTCTTGAGAACGCGTGGAATCATGATCATGACCACCGCCACCATCGTACCAGGCGTGGCGAAACCCCAGACCATCAAGCTCACAATCGTTAAGGTTACGCTCGATTGAGGCAGGAAAAGAGAGATGCTCGCCATACAGGCTAAGACGGATATGGTTGCGGCAACGAGCTTGAACGAGTGACCGCGGGAGAGAAGAAAGCCGGTCAATATCCCTCCGCAGATACTGGCGATATTCGAGATCGCTACGGCAGCAGATCCCATGGATACGGAAACACCAAGAGTCTTGGCCATGTATTGAGGCATGACGATATTGACGCCAAAACCAGCGATGGTGAGTATCGCGAATGCGGCCGCCAACCGGAGTACGCCCGATTCTCCGATCACCGCCCGCAAGGCGTCGTCGTTGCCAGCGGTTCCGCGGGACGTCTGTCCAGGCACCGGGAGCAAGCCGACGGAAAGGGCAAGGCCGGCTGCCGCCGCACCATGAATGACGAATGGCAGACGCCAGTGTTCGGTTGCGGAGAATGGAGCGGCAAGGAGCAGACCGGCGCTTATGCCTGCGGCGAAATAGGTCGACCAGAGCGCCATGGCCCCGGTTTGCCGTTTTCCCGATGTAGTCATGATGAGGAGCGAAGGAGCGGCAGCGGTGATCGCTACAAAGCCGATACCTTCGATCAGACGTGCCGCTTCGATCAGGCCCAAGCTGTCGCTTATGTAGCAAATGGCGTTTGCGATCACGATGAGCACACATGCGCCAGCGAGCATGGGCCGAGCACCGTACCTATCGACTGCTGACCCGCCCAGGGTTGAGCCGAGTGTGGGAGCAATGAACAGGAGACCGATAATCCAGCCGATCTCCTGCGGAGAAGAGCCGAGCGCCTTGCCCATATCCGCTGCGATCGGCGCCATCTTGCCGGCGGACGCTATGGCAAGCAGACCGTAACAATAGACAAGAAAGATTGAGCCCCAGCCTGCGCTTTCGGCTTTCGATGTCGTGACGGTCATAAGGTATCCCCCTCTATGCCCGCCCTCCGTCTGCGTGAACTCAACTGCGGAACCGCCGCAGCCTGGTTCAGACTGGTTGGCGGCTATCGATCTCCATGCCAATGAAGCGCATGCCCCCGTTTCGACGGTGACAGCATCCATGCTTTAATCATGCCAGTAGAGTCTGGCCGGGTTGTCCACGAGCAGGCGATGTTGCAACTCAGGCGTCGGTGCGATGCGGGGGATCATATCGACCAGCGCGCCATCGTCCGAAATTGCATCTTGCATGTTCGGGTGCGGCCAGTCGGTGCCCCACAGGACGCGATCCGGATAGTCTTCGACAAGGGGGCGCACGGCCTGTGCGAAAGCATCCCATGGCGGGCCGCTGCCATCGAGGCGGTCGGGACAGGTCACCTTGGTCCAGATATCGTCGCGGCTGTCGAGGAGTGCCCGGAAGACACGCATATCCGGTCCATCCGGTCCTTGCGTGACATCGGGCCGCCCCATATGGTCGACGACGATCAGCGTAGGGATGGCGTCGAGGAACGAACGGAGTTCTTCCAGGATATCCGCCTCGAAATAGACGACGACATGCCAGCCGAGGCCCTGGATGCGACGGGCGACCTCAAGGAATTTGTCCTTGGGCGCATCGTCGACCAACCGTTTCAGGAAGTTGAACCGCACGCCGCGAATGCCGCCTTGGTGCAGGTTTTCAAGTTCGGCATCGCTGATGGCTGGATCGACAACCGCTACCCCGCGCGCGCGTCCATCGGATTTTGCGATTGCATCCAGCGTCGCACTGTTGTCCGTGCCGTGGCAACTGGCCTGCACGATGACGTTGCGGGAGAAACCGAGCCTGTCGCGCAACGCGAACAACATGTCCGGCCCGGCATCTTCGGGAAGATATTTGGCCTTCGCGCTGAAGGGGAACTGCGCCATCGGTCCGAAGACATGGCAGTGCGCATCGACCGCGCCGGCGGGTGGTACAAACCGCGGGCGTGAGGGATCGGCGTGCCAGCTTACGATACGACTCATGCGAAAATCTCTCCATCCATAAGCTTGCGCGCGGTACGCAAGATGGCGGCGCTGGTGACCTGGCCGTCTGCATCCGTCTCCATGACGCAGCTCATCTCGCCGGTAGGATGCTCCACCGACAGGGTCTTGCGGGCACCGCCTGGGATTGACGCGACCTGCGCGGCGGGCGATCCCTCGATCAAGCAGGCGGTGGCGACGCTGACCGCGCCGAGAACACCGATCGAGGCATGTGCGCGGTGGGGGATGAAGCTGCGTACCGTGACGGCGCCTCCGTCGCGCGGTGGTGCAACCAGCATCATCTTGGGTACGGATTTCTCGCGCACGTCGCCGAGGTTCATTCGTTCGCCGACGGCAAGGCGGATCGCCTCGATCCGTGCCTTGAGATCGCTGGCGCCGTCCAGCTCGTCACGACTCTCGTAGCCGGCCGCACCGACGTCTTCGGCCTTCATCACGACGCAGGGCATGCCGTTGTCGATCAACGTGACCGGCACGCCGTTCACGATGTCACAGGCATTTCCGGTAGGCAGCAGCGCGCCGCAGGATGAGCCTGCCGTTTCGCGGAACTCTAGCGGGATCGGAGCCGCCGTGCCCGGTACGCCGTCGATCCTTGCCGCCCCGTCATAGCGCACGCGCCCTGACGGTGTTTCGATTGTCGCCACGGCAATCTGGCCGGTGTTCATCATGTAGATGGTGACACGCGTCTCGCTGTCCTGTGCCGGCACCAATCCGCGTTCGATCGCGAACGGACCGACGCCGGCCAGGATATTGCCGCAATTTTGTGCATCGGTAACGATAGGCTTGTCGACGAATACCTGAAGAAACAGATAGTCGACATCGATGCCGGGACGCTCGGATTTCGAGATCACGGCCACCTTGCTTGTCAAGGGATCCGACCCGCCCATCCCGTCGATCTGGCGGGGATCGGGCGATCCCATCGCGCGGAGCAGGAAGGCGTCGCGTGCCGCGATATCGGCAGGGAGGTCATCTTTGAGGAAATAGCCCCCTTTGGATGTGCCGCCACGCATCCACATGACGCGGGTGGGGTCAGACATATTTCAGGCCCATTTCGGCGAGGCGGCCACGCATATCGTAAATGTCGAGGCCGAGTTCCCCGGCAGCGAGCCGTTGACGCTTCGTTTCCTCATTGGCTTCGCGTGCCTGGGCCTTTGCCAACACGTCGGCGGCGCGTTCGCGCTCGACCACACAGACCCCATCGTCATCTGCAATGATCACGTCACCGGGACGGATCACGGCGTCTGCGCAAACGACGGGGACATTGACCGATCCCAGCGTCGCCTTCACCGTACCCTGTGCGAAGATGGCCTTCGACCAGACAGGAAAGCCCATGGCCGTCAGATCGCGCACGTCACGTACCCCCGCATCGATTACCAGCCCCCGGCAACCCCGTGCCATCGCCGAGGTGGCGAGAAGGTCTCCGAAATAGCCGTCTTCGCAAGGCGAGGTGGGGGCGAGCACGAGAATGTCGCCGGGCTGCAGCTGCTCGATGGCGACATGCACCATCCAGTTGTCCCCGGGAGGCGCGGAGATGGTGACCGCCGAGCCCGCGATACGGGCGCCTGCATAGATCGGGCGCATGCGGGAGGCGAGCAGCCCTGTGCGGCCTTGCGCTTCATGGACCGTCGCAACGCCGCAAGAGGCGAGGGCGTCGATTACCGGCGCTTCCGCTCGCTCGATAGATTGGACGACTAAACCCGACACAACGCTCTCCTTGGCAACGATAACTGGGAGAATGCGCGCCGTTCCGTCCTTGCAGCAAATCCGTTCTTTGCCCGATGAATAAGAATTTGCTAATCGTGCAGCATGGAACGGCTGGACGTGAATCTGCGGCATCTGCGCGCCTTTCTGGCGATCATGGAAAGTGGAAGCGTGACGGCAGCCGCGCGTGAGGTTCACCTTACCCAGCCTGCAGTGACGCAGGGAATCGCCAAGCTGGAGTTGCGGTTCGGGGTGCCGCTTTTCGAACGGCAGCCGCGCCGCATGATCCCCACGGATGAGGCACGAATCCTGGCGCCGCGCGCTACCGCGATCATTCGGCTTCTGGGGCAAACGCGCGCGACGGCGGCGCAGGTTTCCGCTTTTCTCGGCTTATCGCGAGCGGGAAGTTATGCAAATGCTGCGACGGCCATGGGTCTGAGCGAAGCATCGCTGCATCGGGCGGTGAGCGACCTTTCGCTCGCTTTGGGACAGGATCTTGTGAGGCGGCGCGGCAAGGGTGTTGTCCTGACGGCGCGCGGCTTGGCGATGGCGCGCAATTTCCGGCTCGCGCTTGCCGAGCTTCGATCGGCGGATATTGAGCTGGCCGCATTGCGAGGCCACGAAAGAGGGCGCATCACGATCGGAGCGATGCCGCTTTCGCGTGCGCGCCTGTTACCGAGCGCCGTCGCAGCGTTTCATCGCGCGAAGCCGGATATCGATATCGTCATCATGGAGGGCTCCTATGCCGAGCTGACGGGGCCGCTGCGTGACGGCGATATCGATATGATGGTCGGTGCGGCGAGGACAAATATATCGGCAGATATGGCACAGAGAGAACTTTTCGACGATCCGCTCATCATTCTTGCCGGCGCGCACCACCCGCTGGCGCAGGCCCGCCGGCCCCCGACGATTGCGGCGCTCGCGCGGTATCCATGGATCGTGGCCGCGGCTGGTACGCCGTTAAGGGCGCATTGGCAGTCGATGTTCGAGGAGGTCGGCGTTACGCCACCACGCGTGCCGATGGAATGCGGCTCAGTCATGATCGTCCGGCAAATTCTTGTCGAAAGCGATTTCCTCACTCTGCTGTCGCCCGATCAGGTCAGTGTGGAACTGGAGGCGGGGTGGCTCGTGAGAATTGCAGGCCCGGTGCGTCCGATGTCGCGCACCATCGGTTTGACCGTCCGATCGGATTGGCGGCCTACGCCGGCACAGGCTGCTCTGATCGAGGTTATCGAGGAACAGGCCGCAGTGCTGCGCGACGAACACACTTCGTAATTTCTAATGCATTAGGTGCCAATCCGATTGGCGGTGCGTGGACGGTTGCCGCTAATCTCGGCAAATGGATCAGATTGCTGTCGCTTTGATTGGTTTCGGAGAAGCGGGCCGCAGCTTTGCGGAAGCAGGGTCCTGGTCGACTTCGGCGCGTGTCTTCGACGTTTTGACCGATGATCCGGCCAGCGCCGACCGCAAGCGTCGTGAGTATCTGGCAGCTGGCGTTGCGGGAAGCGACACGCTTGCCGATGCGGTGAGCCGCTCGCCGCTGGTGCTTTCGCTGGTGACGGCAGATCAAGCCGTCGTGGCCGCGCGCGCCGCCGCCTCGCTGGTCGCTCCTGCTGCGATGTTCTGTGACATGAACAGCGTGGCGCCTGAAACCAAGCGCATCGCCGCACAAACGATTGAAGCTGCCGGCGGGTGGTATGTGGACGTGGCGGTCATGGCGCCGGTCAATCCCGCCAAGCTCTCCGTACCGCTGTTGCTGAGCGGCGTCAGAGGGAGCGACGCGGCGGCGGCACTGGAGCGGTTGGGTTTCACGAATATCCGGGTAGTGGGCGACAAGGTCGGTCAGGCCTCGGCGATCAAGATGATCCGTTCGGTGATGGTGAAAGGTATCGAAGCCCTCACCGCAGAATGCGTGCTCGCGGCGGAAAGGGCAGGGGTCACGGCTGAAGTGCTCGGCTCGCTCGGCCCCGAATGGGATGCCAAGGCGGACTATAATCTCGACCGGATGATGGTTCATGGCCTGCGCCGCGCCGCCGAGATGGAAGAAGTTGCGCTCACGCTCGAAGGGTTGGGGGCAGCAAGCGGGATGACTCGCGAGGCTGTCGCGCTGCATCGCCGTCTGGGTCGATTGGGGGTCACACCTCCGCCGGAAGGGCTTTCCGCGAAAATCGAGAAAATCACCGATCTGGAATCCAAACTAGTGGGGAGGGTTGACGCCGCATGAGTCTGATTATCGACTGCCATGGTCATTATACCGTGCTGCCCAAGGGGCACGATGCCTGGCGAGAGGAGCAGAAGGCGGCTTTCAAAGCGGGCGTGCCTGCGCCGGCCTATCCGGAGATTTCCGACGATGAAATCCGTGACACCATCGAATCCAACCAGCTTCGCCTGATCAAAGAGCGTGGCGCCGACCTCACGATCTTCTCTCCCCGGGCGTCTGCGATGGCCCCGCATGTCGGTGATGCCGGTGTCGCGAAGGAATGGGCGATCCGCTGCAACGACCTGATCTCGCGCGTGGTCGGCCTTTATCCGGAAACTTTCGTTGGCGTGTGCATGCTGCCGCAATCGCCCGCAGCCGACATGGTGAACAGCATCGCGGAACTGGAACGCTGCGTCGATATGGGATTTATCGGGTGCAATCTGAACCCCGACCCGGGCGGCGGCCATTTCCAGCATCCGCCGCTGACAGACCGTTACTGGTATCCCTTTTACGAGAAGATGGTGGAGCTGGACGTTCCGGCGATGATCCACGTGTCGGGCAGCTGCAATCCCGCGATGCATGCCACGGGCGGATACTACATCGCGGCCGACACGATCGCCTTCATGCAGTTGCTCGAGGGAGATCTGTTCAAGGATTTCCCCACCTTGCGCTTCATCATCCCGCATGGCGGCGGTGCCGTCCCCTATCATTGGGGGCGTTACCGGGGCCTGGCCGACATGCTGAAGAAGCCGGCCCTCGATGCGCATCTGATGAACAACATCTTCTTCGACACCTGCGTCTATCACCAGCCAGGCGTCGACCTGTTGGCCGATGTGATCGACAACAAGAATATCCTGTTCGGTTCGGAAATGGTCGGTGCGGTGCGCGGCATCGATCCTACCACCGGCCATTATTTCGACGATACCAAGCGTTATGTGGACGCGCTCGTGATCAGCGACGCGGAGCGTCATGCGATCTTCGAAGGGAACGCCCGCCGGGTTTTTCCGCGGCTCGATTCCCGATTGAAGGAGAGAGGGCTGTGAGCTTCGTTTCGAAAGCCTTCGTTTCGACTGCTTCCGGTGACAAATATGTCCAGCAGCTCATCAAGCATTGGAGCCACCGGTTCGAGACGTCCTATGCCGATGGAGAAGGCCTAGTCCCCTTTTCTGACGTGGCTTCAGCGAGCTTTACCAGCGATCCGGAGGGTATCCGTATCGTCCTGCGCACATCAGGCGCGGAAGAGGCTGAAACCCTGCGGGGGGTAATCGAGAGCCATCTCGACAGGTTCGCCTTTCGGGAAGCCCCTTTGTCTTATACCTGGGAGGATGGGCGGTGACTGGTCGAACAAGGGATATTCACGCCTATTTGGCCGAGTTCGACGATATCCCCGGCACGCGGGTCTATACGGCAAAACGTGCCCGGCAGGGCTATTGGATGAACCAGTTCGCGATGAGCCTGATGAAAGCCGAAAACCGTGAGCGCTGGAAAGCCGATGAGCGTGCCTATATCGATGAATGGCCGATGACCGAGGATCAGAAGCAGGCCGTTCTGGATCGGGACTATAATCGCTGCCTCGATCTCGGCGGCAATATCTATTTTCTGGCCAAGGTCTTCTCGACGGATGGGCTCAGCTTCCTACAGGCCGTCGGCACGATGACCGGCATGAGCCCCCAGGACTATCAGGCGATGATGATTGCCGGCGGCCGCTCGCCTGAAGGCGTCCGCTCGATTCGGGAGAAAAGGTGATGGCCCGCATTTCCGCCGGCGTCGCGACAAGCCATATTCCCGCGATCGGCGCCACGATCGACAACGGCAAGACGGGCGAGCCTTATTGGGCGCCGGTATTTGCCGGCTATGACTGGTCGAAGCAATGGATCGCCGAAGAAAAGCCCGACGTAGTCATCATTGTCTACAATGACCATGCGTCGGCTTTCGACATGCGGATAATCCCCACTTTCGCGATCGGCTGCGCCGATCGCTACGGTATTTGTGATGAAGGCTGGGGACCGCGGCCGGTGCCGGAGGTGATCGGGCATGCAGACCTTGCTTGGCACATTGCGCAAAGCCTGATCCTGGACGAGTTCGACATGACCATCATCAACGAGATGGACGTCGACCACGGCTTGACCGTTCCGCTCAGTCTCATGTTCGGTCAGCCCGAGGCCTGGCCGGTAAAGGTCATTCCGATTGCCGTGAATGTGGTCACATATCCGCCGCCATCGGGCAACCGGTGCTGGCAATTGGGCGAGGCGATCGCGCGGGCAGTGGCGAGCTTCCCCGAAGATCTCAACGTGCAGGTCTGGGGTACGGGTGGTATGAGCCACCAGTTGCAGGGGCCTCGAGCGGGCCTGATCAATGCGGAATGGGACAACCGCTTCCTCGATTTGATGAGCACAAATGACGGGGAGACGCTTCGTACCATTCCCCATATCGAATATCTGCGCGAGACGGGCTCCGAAGGCATCGAAATGGTGATGTGGCTCATCATGCGCGGGGCGCTGGGCCGCATGGTCAAGCCATTGCATCGGCACTATCACGTCCCGGCGTCCAATACCGCGGTCGGACATCTCATATTGAGGCCGGCTGAGAGTTCGTCATCGGAGGTCTAGTGGACTTCGAAGACCTCAAGGCCAGAGTGATCGAACTGCGTGAGACGCAACAATCGATCGCCTCGGTTGTCCAGGACCAACCGCCTGACTGGCGGAAGGAAGTGGTTCGTTTGAGGCTCGAATTGTCGCGCAAGCTGGGCTTTGTCAGCAATTCTACGAATGACTGGCAAGCGCACGCGAGTGCTTCGGCTGCCTGGTCGCGGTTTCGCAAAAACCTGTCGGTCTTGCGCGCCGCGCTGGCTGAGCATCAAGCTCGCTGGCCGGCGGTGGCGCTAGACGAGAGAGCGACTGATTTTCAGGCGTCTACTCGACGCATACGCAAGGCCTTTGATGACCTCGAGCAGGGGCTCGCTGAACTGCAACTGGCTGCTTCGCGAAGCAACCCAACATAAGGAAATGTCACATATGCGGATTGCACTGGCTGGTGCGGGCGCCTTTGGCGAGAAGCACCTGGATGGCCTCAAGAACATCGATGGCGTGACCGTCACTTCGCTGGTCGGCCGCGAGCTGGAGCCGACCCGGGCGATAGCCGAGAAATACGGTGTCGGCCACGTCACTACAGAACTCGATGAAACGCTTGCCCGCGACGACGTCGATGCGGTCATTCTATGCACGCCTACGCAGATGCACGCTAAGCAAGCTATTGCCTGCATGGAGGCAGGCAAGCATGTCGAGGTAGAGATTCCGCTGGCGGACAGCTGGGCAGACGCGCAAGCGGTCCTGGCCAAGCAGAAGGAAACGGGTCTGGTCTGCATGGTGGGCCACACCCGTCGGTTCAATCCGTCGCACCAATATGTGCACAACAAGATCCGGGCCGGAGAACTGAACGTCCAGCAGATGGACGTCCAGACCTATTTTTTTCGCCGCAAGAACATCAACGCGAAGGGTGAGCCGCGTAGCTGGACGGACCATCTGCTGTGGCATCATGCCGCGCATACGGTGGACCTTTTCGCCTATCAGGCCGGAAAGATCGTCGAGGCACATGCGCTGCAGGGGCCAATCCATGCGGAACTTGGGATCGCGATGGATATGTCGATCCAATTGAAGAGCGAAACCGGCGCTATCTGCACCCTTTCGCTGTCGTTCAATAATGACGGACCGCTCGGCACTTATTTCCGGTATATCTGCGATAACGGCACCTACATCGCGCGCTACGACGACCTGGTGAACGGCAAGGAGGAGCCGATCGACGTTTCCCAGGTGGATGTGTCGATGAACGGCATCGAGTTACAGGATCGTGAGTTCGTCGCGGCCATCCGCGAGGGTCGCGAGCCCAATTCCTCAGTCGCCGGCGTATTCGATTGCTATCGCGTGCTTGGCGAACTGGAAGCGCAGCTTGTCCGCTGATCCCTTCGCGCTACCACAGGCAGGAAGAGCATAGTATGACCGCGACCCTTCCAAAGCGCGCTTTAGGCCCGTTTTCCGTGTCAGCAATTGGTCTTGGCTGCATGAACCTTTCGCATGGGTATCAGCCGCGTCCCGAGGCTGAAGCAGCTGAACGGCTACTGTTACATGCGTTGGATAGAGGCGTCACGTTCTTCGATACGGCTGCTCTCTACGGGTTCGGAGCAAATGAGACGCTGATCGGGCGTGCCTTGGGACATCGCCGCAAGGATTTCGTCCTTGCCAGCAAATGCGCGCTTGGCGAGATCAATGGAAAACGCGGTCTCGACGGTTCGGCGGCGGCGATCACGCAGACATTGGATGAAGCATTGATACGATTGAGGACCGATGTCATCGACCTCTACTATCTTCACCGCCTCGATCCGAAGGTACCGATGGAAGAGTCGGTCGGCGCCCTGTCGCGGGCAGTGGAGGCAGGAAAAATTCGCACGATCGGTTTGTCGGAAGTATCGGCAGAAACGATCCGCGCGGTACATGCGATCCATCCGGTGACAGCTGTCCAGACCGAATATTCGCCCTGGACGCGCAATGTGGAACTTGCCGTACTCGATTGCTGCGAGGAGCTCGGGATTGGCTTTATCGCCTTCTCGCCTCTGGCTCGCGGCTTGTTGGCGGGAAGTGTGGGTACGGCAGGTTTCCAGCAAGGCGACCTGAGAGCCGCGATGCCGCGGTTCCAGGAACCTCATTTGACGCGGAACCTCGGGCTTTATGATCAGATGGCTGGGTTGGCCCGGGCTGCAGATTGCACTCCGGCGCAGCTCTGCCTCGCCTGGCTGCTTTCAAAGCGCGACTTCGTCGTTCCGATCCCCGGGACCACGAACATTGATCATCTCGATGAAATTCTGGATACCCTGTCGTTGACCATCTCCGAGGTCGTGTTTGACCAAGTGGACGCCCTTTTCGCTTTTGGCGCCGTTTCGGGACCTCGTTATTCAAAGGAAGCCCAATCGCAAATTGGTACCGAGATTTGGGAGGGTGAGCCGCTTGCCAGCTAGACTGTTCAGGTGAAACGGGTCGTTCGGGACCGGCGACGCAGGGTCGCGGCCGCAGTTCGCCGGCCGGCCGGTGCCCCGCCCGGTCCGAGGAAGGCTCAGCTTCGGCGCGTCGAAATTCTGGAAGCGGCGAGGCGATTGTTTGTTGAGCGAGGCTATGACGCGACGACGATGGATGACGTTTGCGTTGAAACTGGCCTCGCTAAGGGCACACTTTACCATTATTTTTCAAGTAAGACCGAATTGCGTGCGGCACTTCGGGACAACTTCTGCAACATGATATTGAACCGTGTCAAAAGCAGGATCAGTCTTTGCGAATCCGACGATTTTTTCACGCGGATCGATCTTCTGGTCGAGACGGCGGTGGAAAGTTATCTGGACACGCCCGAGTTGCGGGATGTGATCTTCTTCAGTGGGGATACGCCGCTCAGATCCGTGGCCGTGAACGACGGGCTTGTGGGCTATATCAGCGATCTGCTTTCACAAGGAACGCTGGAGGGCGCATGGTGTGTGGATGATCCCCACGCGCTATCAACGCTGATCTATTATAGCATCCATGCGATCGCAGACGATGCCTTGATGAGCGGTGCGCGACGCCCTCGAAGCGCGGTGCGTGTCTCGAAACTGGTCGCTATCACGCCGGACTAACGCTTCTCATCTGGTTTCGCGCAATCAAGATTCCGCGAGTATCGTCGGGCGTTTACATGCATCAGCTATCAGAATGGATGGCTTCTCATCAAATGAGAGTGTCCATACCGCGAAGGCATCCATCGGCCGGATTTGTTAGGGAATGCCAAACTGTGTCCGTCGTCAGAACATTTGGCACAACTCGCGGCGTAAATTAGCGGAGTGCGGGCCTCGTCCTGGGGTTGATATTAAGCGGCGATCTTGCGGTGGAGCAAGCGGCGATGTTCGATGGTCTTCCGT
>NZ_JAGMXV010000112.1 GCF_018006725.1 Rhizorhabdus sp. | reverse complement strand
TCTCCACACGCCTGGGGGCTGATCATCCGAGTTGGCCTTGCGGTCGGGTGTCGATAGTCTCGCTCCGGTCATGGCGTACCGAAGTCTTATGATGATCGCCGCTGCATCTGCGCTCGCCGGATGCAATGCGGGGCTGGCCGAATGCGAGCGCGAGGCCAGGTCCGCTCTCCCGGAGGATGCAAGCTATCAGCGCATATCCGCACGCGAGGAGCCGGGAGAAACGCCGGCTATGACCTACTGGATCATCGATTATCTCGTTACCGAGCCTGGCGGATCGCCGCGGCTCGGAAATGTCCACTGCGCCTATATGCGGGACCTGGACGAGGCGGATGTCCGCGGCATCGCGCCGTCCCAATCACTCTGAGACGAGAGCGTCCTATCTGCCGTTCCTCTCGCTTGTGCTCGGCGCAATCGAGAAGGGCCTGAGCCGGATCTTCGTGCGATGGTCGTCCGATGCGATGTCCCCGCCGCCGACGGTCTGGCCGCGATAATAATGTTTCTGCCATTTATCGCCGCTGGTGGGCGAATTGGGGTCTTTCAGATCGCTGAGAAAGCCGGCGCGGCTGGCGGACCACGCCTTGAACTCGGCATAAAGTTCCGGATCGTCCTCGATCGCGCGAAACTCTGGATCGAAGCGTTCGATATCGCCGCGCTTGATCGGGTAGAGATGGCAGAAAACCTCACCCGGATCGAAACGGATCACCGTGTTCGCCCGCGTGAACTGCCAGTTCATCGTGAAGGTGAACGGCGTCCAGTCGGTTTCCACGACACCGGACAGCGGGGCGATCGCATCCTTCGGGCGGTTGATCGGTCCCTGAACCATCAGATCATAGCCGGGTTCGGTCCGGAACACCGCGTTGACATGAAAGGTGACGATGCCGTGCCCGAAATGGCTGATCGCCGGAACCTCGCCGGCGACATCAGGCGTGATGGCTATGGCATCGAGGCTCGGCTTCCCGTTCCACCATGCCGAAAAGCCCTCAGTGCAGAGCAATTCCCAGCCGTGCGCATTGGCGATGTTGAGCGGCAAACAGCGATAAGCATATCGTTGGCTGGTTGCGTCCATCCAGTCGCGCTCATGCGGCGCGGGGCGTATGGCGAAGGGTTTGCGTGGAAGGCCGTAAGCCGTGAGCTTGGCGCGGTCTGCCATCGATATGCCCCCTGAGTCCGTTCTCGTCTGTGCGATCGGTCTTCAGTAGAGCGACGAAAGCAGTCTTGGAACTGCCGAGATGCGTCAGGAGCGAGATAGCGGAAGCGGCCGACCTTGGGCCGGCCGCTCCATGTCGTTAGCGGACGCTGCCGCGACGGATCAGGTTTACGATGGCGAGCAGGATGATCGCGCCCAGGAAGGCGCTCAGCCAGCCATAGATGCCGCCGCCGCCCAGGGTCGGGCCGAACAGCACGCCGCCGATGAACGAGCCGATGATGCCGACGACGATGTTGAGGATGATCCCCTGCTGGCCGTCGGTGCGCATGACTATGCTCGCGAGCCAGCCGATGATGCCGCCGACGATAAGAAAGATGATGAAGTCGATCACGATGTCCTCCTGCGTGCCGTTTCGGGTCCGGTCCCCGCCGGATCTCCTGCGAACACTACGTGCGGAGACGCGGCTTGTTCCGTCCGGCAACAGGCGGGAAGCATCGGGAAACATACGAAAAGGGTCCGCTCCCGATGGAAGCGGACCCCGATGCGCACCGATGCGATGCGATCAGTATTTCTGTTGTCGTTCGTAGAGGGATTTATAATGCTGGATGCGCGTGACGCGGAGACCGGGCATGCCCGACCGTTCTACCGCGCGTTGCCATCCGGCGAATTCCTCTACGCTGAGGCCGTAGCGTTCACACGCTTCGTCGACCGTCAAAAGGCCTCCGCTGACGGCGGCCACGACTTCGGCCTTGCGGCGTACGACCCAGCGCGTCGTGCCGGCCGGAGGCAGGCTGTCGAGCGTGAGCGGTTCGCCGAGAGGACCAATGACCTGGTGCGGGCGGATCTTCTGATTCTCAAGCATGCGATACCTCGAACATGGTCCGTCGACCGTGACTGTTTCCCCGCAGCCGTCCTAAGGGGCCGGCTCCAAAGGAAAGTTTTCGCGGTAAGGTAAATGCGGTGATCATCATGTTCACCGCGCTCTTCCGCTGAAAAGCGCAGCGGCAGCTGCATGAAAGCTGCCCTGCGCATTACCCGTCGCCGCTGACTGCCCTGGCCCCGCAAGCAGGACGGCGACCGCCGGATGAACAGGGTCGATCGGCTCCTCATACACGTCGTCCGCCATGGCCAGCCGCGCCGTGGGCGTGGTGGCCTGATGTTCGGCGATGAGGGCGCAGAGCGTGGCGAAGTCCAGCGGGGCTTCGACCGATTGGGCTTTGTCGATGCGGAATTCGTTGATGTTGATCTTCATTCCGGCACCTGCCCATTCCCGTGACACACCAAGAAACGACGGGGCGAGGCGAATCTTTAGGGCTGAAACGAACTTTCCGACCGGTAATTTTGCGTAGGGCGCCGTCGATCAGGCCGCGCTTGTCGACGTTTAGGATGTTGATTCACCGCCTTTTCCCGAAATTGGCCCGAAATCCGCTGCCGAGCCGGGCCGCATCTGCTATGCGCCCGCCGATGGACGCGGAATTTCAGCTCGAGAAGGCGGTCGACGGCTCGCTCAAGGGGCGTCGGATCGTCGTCGCCATGTCCGGCGGCGTGGATAGTTCGGTGGTGGCCGCCCTGGCCGCTGCAAGCGGGGCGGAGACGATCGGCGTCACGCTCCAGCTCTACGACCATGGGGCCGCCGTCGGGCGCACCGGCAGCTGCTGTGCGGGACAGGACATCCGTGATGCGCGCGCCGTCGCCGATCGCCTGGGCATCGCCCATTATGTGTTCGACTATGAAAGCCGCTTCCGGGATTCGGTGATATCCGACTTCGCCGACGAATATGCGGCGGGGCGCACGCCGATCCCCTGCGTCCGCTGCAACCAGAGCGTGAAATTCACCGACCTGTTCGGTATTGCCCGCGATCTCGGGGCCGACTGTCTGGCGACCGGCCATTATGTCCGTCGTATGCTGGGCGAGGGCGGACGTCCCGAACTGCATCGCGCCGCTGATCCTGCACGCGACCAGAGCTATTTCCTCTTCGCGACCACGCGCGACCAATTGGACTTTCTCCGCTTTCCGCTGGGCGGGATGCCCAAGCCGCGCGTGCGCGAGATCGCGGCCGAGATAGGCCTGGGCGTCGCCGCCAAGCCAGACAGCCAGGACATTTGTTTCGTTCCCGATGGCGACTATGCATCGATCGTCAAGAAACTGCGCCCCGAGGCGGCCGAGGAGGGCGACATCGTCGATCTGTCGGGCAAGGTCGTCGGTCGCCACCGGGGGCTCATCCATTTCACGGTCGGACAGCGACGTGGCATCGAGATCGGCGGCAGTCCGGAGCCGCTCTATGTCGTCCGGCTCGAACCGGCGACCAAGCGGCTGATCGTCGGACCACGCCGCGCGCTCGCAGTAGCAGCGGCGCGGCTCGAGGATATCAACTGGATCGGCGAGGGGCATGAAGGCCCGATCACCGCAAAGGTCCGCTCGCTTGCCAAGCCGGTGCCCGCGCGCTTCGACGATGGCCTGCTCAGCTTCGATCAGCCCGAATATGGCGTCGCGCCGGGGCAGGCGGCGGTGCTCTATGCCGGCGACCGCGTGCTCGGCGGCGGCTGGATCGCCGAGACCGTGTCAGCCCGGCTGATGGACGCCGCCTGATCGCGTCGCGTCGCGTCAGCGGAGGGTGAAGACACCCTCGATCACCGTCACGCAGGTGCCGCCGAGATAGACCCGGTCACCCGCCAGTTCGACGTCGAGATGCCCACCCCGCGCCGATGCCTGATAGGCGGTGAAGCGCTTGCGGCCGAGCCTTTCCGCCCAATAGGTCGCGAGCAGGCAATGCGCCGAGCCGGTGACCGGATCCTCGTCGATGCCCGCGCCCGGCGCGAAAACGCGGCTTACGATGTCGCTGCTGTCGCCGGGCGCGGTGGCGATGAACAGTATATCGCCGAAGGCGCGCATCGCCCTGAAATCGGGATCGAGCGCGCGAACCGTGGCTTCGTCGGCGAAACGGAACAGCGCATAGCCGCCGTCGCGCCAGAGCGTGTCTTCGGGCATCGTGCCGAGAGCCGCCGCCTCGGCCGGCAGATCCTTCGGCACCATCGACCAGGCGGGCAGGGCGAGCCGGTATCGCTCGCCGTCGCGGCGGACCTCCAGCACGCCGGCCTGGCGGGTGGCGAAGCGCACAGCCTCCGGCGCGCCGTCGCGTGACAGCAACGCGTGTCCGGTCGCGAGCGTCGCATGGCCGCATAGCGCCACCTCGACCTCGGGGGTGAACCAGCGCAGCTCGAAATCGGCCTCGGGCCCCGCCCATGGAACGATGAAAGCGGTCTCGGCCAGATTGTTCTCGGCTGCGATCGCTTGCAGCGTCGCGTCGTCGAGCCAGGCTTCGAGCGGCATGACCGCCGCCGGATTGCCGGTGAAAGGGCGGTCGGCAAAGGCGTCGACCTGCTGGAACGGGATTTTCATGGGCAGATATCCTCGGATCGTTCGCGGTGTCCGGCGGGGTCGGGATGGATCAGCACTTCGACGCCCGGAAAGGCATCGCGCAGCTTGGCTTCGACTTCGTCCATCACCCGGTGCGCTTCGCCGACGGTCATGTCGGGATCGACCCAGACGTGGAATTGCACGAAATCCTTGTGCCCGGCGGTGCGGGTCTTGAGGTCGTGGATGCCGTGAAGCTCGGGGTGGCGCTCGGCCACCGCGATGAAGGCGCGCCGACGCTCCTCGGGCCATTCGCGGTCCATCAACTGGTCGATCGCTTCGCGCGACGCGCCATAGGCGCCGTAGAGCAGCCACAGACCGATCGCGACGCCTGCCATCGCATCGGCCCCGGCAAGGCCCAGTTTCGCTTCGATCAGCAATGCTGTGATCACGGCGGCATTGAGCAGAAGGTCGCTCTGATAATGGATCGCATCGGTACCGATCGCCACCGACCCGGTCCTTGCAATCACCCGGCGCTGATAGCTGACGAGCGCGAGGGTCAGGAACAGCGCTACGATCGACACCCAGATGCCGGCCATCGCATTGGCCGGGCTCTCGCCGGCCGCCAGCTGCTGGACCGAGTGAACGATGATCCAGAAGGCCGAGAGGCTGATCAGGACGACCTGGAAGAAGGCCGCGATCGCCTCTGCCTTGCCATGGCCGAAGCGGTGCTGCCGGTCGGCGGGCGTCGCCGCCAGACGGACGCTGTAGAGCGTGACCAGCGACGCGATCAGGTCGAGTACCGTATCCGCCAGTGAACCGAGCACGGCGGCCGAACCCGTCTGCCAGCTGGCATAGCCCTTGAGCAGAATCAGCGTGGTCGCGACCGACACCGACGCCATGCCGGCGCGGACATTGGGCGACAGGCTCATGCGGATGGGCTCACGGGTAGAGCATGCCTTCGCTCCAGCCTTCGCCCTCGCGCAGGAACAGCCGGCGCTCGTGCAGACGATGCGGACGGTCGAGCCAGAATTCGATCCGCTCGGGCACCACGCGAAAGCCCGACCAGTGCGGCGGGCGCGGCACGGGCTGGCCTTCGAAACGGCGGACCATCTCGTCATAGCGCGCCTCGAAGGTCTCGCGGCTGTCGAGCGGACGCGACTGTTCGGACGCCCAGGCGCCCAGCTGCGAATCCCGATGGCGCGTCGCGAAATAGGCATCGCCTTCCTCGGGACTGACCTTCAACACCGGGCCTTCGATGCGGACTTGCCGGCGCAGCGATTTCCAGTGGAACAGCAGCGCCGCGCGGCCGGTCTCGAGGATTTGGCCGGCCTTCCGGCTTTCATAATTGGTGTAGAAAACGAAGCCGCGCGCATCATGGCCCTTGAGCAGGACCATGCGGACAGACGGCTGCCCGTCCTGCCCGACGGTCGCGACCGCCATCGCTTCGGGATCATTGGGTTCGCTGGCCTTGGCCTCGGCGAACCAGTCGGCAAACAGGGCAAAGGGATCGGTGGTCATATGGCTCTGGTCCAGGAGAATCGGTCGGGAAGCAGCCTCATACCACGGCGGCCGCCGGCTCGGGGTGATCCGCATCAAGTCCGGAGGCGACACTTTCCAGCGCGCTGCGAAGCTGCGCCCGGTCGCCGGCCGGGCCAAGACATATGCGCAGGCCCGAGATCAGCTGCGGCTCGATCAGAGGCGCGGATGGCGGCGTCAGCTTGACCCCGGCGCGCATCGCCCGCGCGGCAAGCCTCTCGGCCGCGAGCTCGGGCAGGGGGAGCCACAGATGCGGGCAGCGCCCGTCGGCGGGCGGCACGAACGCATCGCCCAGCACCTGGCGCGCGATGTCGCCGCGCACGGTCAGTTCCTCGGCAATTTCTGCCATGATGTCGTCGGCGCTGCCGTCCTCCATCCACTGGCAGGCGATCATCGGCCCGATCGCGCAGGGCGCATAGACATGGGCACGAACCTGACGCAGCACCCGGTCGAGCAAATCGGCGTCGGGCAGGATCAGGTAACCGGTGCGCAGGCCCGGTGCGAGCGCCTTCGACGTGCCATTGATGTAGAGGGTGCGCTCCGGCGCATAGCTCGCGAGGGCCGGCGGCGCGAAGCCGGCGGCGAAGGCCGAGTAGAGGTCATCCTCGACGATCCACAACCCATGTTTGCGGGCAAGTGCGGCGATGTCCCGACGACGGGCGTCACCCATCGTCCGCCCTGTGGGATTTTGTAGCGTGGGCATGGTGTAGATCACGCGGGCACCGCTCTGCGCGGCACGCTCCAGAGCTTCCGGTTTTATGCCCTGTTCGTCCATGTCGAGACCGACCAGCCGGAGGTCGCAGCTCTGCGCGATCGAGCGGATCCCGAAATAGGTGGCGGATTCGGTCAGCACCGTGTCGCCCGGCCGGCACAGCGCACCGAGCGCATAGAGCATCGCCTGCTGCGCGCCATCGGTGATGACCATGCGATCGGCGCGGGCGTCGCCGAGCCCGCCGATCCGGCGAATCCAGGCGGCGGCGGCCTGGCGATGGCGTTCATGACCGGCGGGCGGGGCATAGTCGAGCAGCTGGCCGCTGTCCGCCCGGCGCGACAGCTTGGCAAGCGTCGTCGCGAAGCGCCTCTGCGCGGGGGCGGAGGGCGGCAGATTCTGCGCAAGGTCGATCGCTCCGCCTTCCGGATCATAAGCGGAGGGCATGGGGGCATTGCGGTCGGCGACGAAACTGCCGCGGCCGACGGTCGCGCTGAGCAGGCCCTGCCGCGCGGCCTCGCCATAGACCGCCGTCACCGTGCCGATACCGATGCCGAGCCGGTGCGCCAGCTCGCGATGCGGTGGCAAGCGCGTGCCCGGCGACAAGGTACCATTTTCGATGTCCCGTCGCAGCGCCCCGAGCAGGCGGCCCGATACGGTCGGATGTCCTTCGTCGAGGGTCGGGATCCACATGGTGCCGCCTATAATGTCATTGTGACAAAACTTGGATTGAGAATCGATACAATAGGCCGCAATGGCCTTGTGTCAATCCGTTCCAAGCCGACTCGGTGAGGGTCGAAGGAGGTCGATATGCTGCGCGTCACGATCATGGCTGCCGTCACATTCTGGCTGGTTGGATCCATTGCCGTCTGGGCGTCGTCACACATGGCCGCTACGGCAAGCTCGGCGATCAAAAAGTCCGCGAGGGAAAAGATGGCGGACTCGAGCTATCGCGTCGCGCGACAATTGGGGCGATGACATGGCACCTGAATTGTTGATTGCCCTTGTGACATTCTGCTTCGTGTCGAGTGTGACGCCGGGACCGAACAATATGATGCTGCTGTCGTCGGGTGCGACCTTCGGCTTTCGCCGCACCATCCCGCACATGATCGGGATCAGCGCAGGCTGCGTGGCGATGGTGCTGCTGCTCGGTTTCGGGCTGGCTGGGATCATCGGGCGCTTCCCATGGCTCTACCGCGCGCTGCACATCCTGTCCGCCGCCTATCTCCTTTATCTTGCGTGGCGGATCGCGACGTCGGTTGGCGTCGGCGGGCGGTCGGCGAGTGCGCGGCCATTGACCCCGCTCGACGCAGCGGCCTTCCAGTGGGTCAATCCGAAGGCCTGGGCAATGTGCCTCGGCGCGACAACCAGCTTTGCCCGGCCTGAGCATTTAACCAGCGACGTCATTCTGATCGCCACGGTCCTTGCGCTGGTTGGCTTCCCCGCCATCACCCTGTGGGCTGGCGGCGGCACGCTCGTCCGCCATTTGCTCGACCGGCCCAGAGCGTTGCGGGCGTTCAACCTCATCATGGCGGCCCTGCTTGTGGCCTCGCTCGTGCCCGGCCTGATCGAGCTGGCCGAAATGGCTTGATCGCAATCATTTGGGGGGACATCCTGACATATCATTGTCGAAGGTCCCCCCGATGAAATCCTCTTTTCTGTCTGGCGCAGCACTGATCGGCGTATCGCTGTTGGCGGCATCCCTGCAGGCCCAGCCCGCCGCCACAGCCGATCCCTATGCTGCGCTCGAAGAGGTCGACGGCGCCTCTGCGCTCGCGCAGGTCCGCCAGTGGAACGACCGTTCGCTGGCCGAACTGGAAAAGCAGCCGGGCTTCGAAACCTATCGCAGCCGCGCGCTCGCGCTGCTCTCCGACCGCCAGAAGATCGCCGCGCCCGATCAGGTGCTGGCGGGCCGCGTCGTCAACTTCTGGCAGGACGCAGACCATCCGCGTGGCCTGTGGCGGATCGCCTCGGTCGAGGCCTTTGCTGCGGGCAAGCCTGATTGGCGCACGCTTATCGATGTCGGCGCCCTCGGCAAGGCCGAAGGGCGCAGCTGGGCCTTCAAGGGCGCGACCTGCCTCGCGCCGGCCTATGTCCGCTGCATGGTCGCCTTGTCCGACGGCGGCGGCGATGCCGTGACCGAGCGCGAATATGATCTCGACCGTGGGGCCTTCGTCGAGGGCGGCTTCGTGGTCCCCGAGGCGAAGACCAGCGTCGCCTGGGACGGCCCCGACGCGCTCTACGTCGCGACCGACTTCGGCGATGGCAGCAAAACGGATTCTGGCTATGCGCGCCTCGTCAAGCGCTGGAAACGCGGAACGCCGCTGGCGTCGGCCACGCTGGTGGCGGAGGGTGAGCGCGCCGATGTCTCGATCAGCGCGCGCAGCGTCCATGACGGCCGGCGCAGCTGGGCGTGGGTCGACCGCCGGACTGACTTTTTCCATGGGACGATCCGCCATGTCGCAGCGGACGGACGGCTCGTGGCGTCGCCGCTGCCCGACGATGCCGAGGTCAACGACGTGATCGACGGCCGTCTGATCGCCACGCTCAAGAGCCCGTGGGAAGGTCGCCCGGCGGGGGCGCTGGTCGCCTACCGGATCGCTGATCTGCTGGACGGACGGAAGCCCGCAATCGAGACGGTGTTCGTTCCCACCGCGCGTCAGGCGATCGAGGAGGTCGAGACCGGCGGTCAGGTCGTCTGGATCAAGCTGCTCGACGACGTGTCGGGCAAGCTTGTCGCGGTGCGTCGGGGCGACGATGAACGCTGGTCGGCGACGACGGCGGCCTTGCCCGACAAGGCGACCGTCCACATCCGTGCGGTCTCCGGAAAGGACGATCGCGCCTTCGCGACGGTAGAGGCGATGCTGACCCCGCCCGCGCTCTACGTGGCGGCTCCGACGGGCAAGGCGGAGGTCGTGCAGGCGCTGAAGCCGCGCTTCGACGCCACCGGGATGGCGGTCGAGCAGCGCTTTGCCACCTCGAAGGACGGTACACGCATTCCCTATTTCCTCGTCCGCAAGAGCGGCGCGAGCGGACCCGTGCCGGCGCTCGTCCATGCCTATGGCGGGTTCGAGGCGGCGCAGACGCCCGCCTATCTTGTCAACGAGCCGTATCGCTCGGGGCCGGCGGCCCTGTTCTGGGTCGAGGAGGGCAATGCCTATGTCCTCGCCAACATCCGGGGCGGCGGCGAATATGGGCCTGCCTGGCACCACGCGGCGCTGCGCGAAAAGCGGCAGAATGCCTATGACGATCTCTATGCGGTCGCCGAGGATCTGGTGAAGGCGGGGATCAGCCAGAAGGGCCGGATCGCTGTTTCCGGTCGCTCCAATGGCGGCCTGATGGCGGGCGTCGCGATGACCCAGCGGCCCGACCTCTTCGGTGCCGCCGTGATCGGATCGCCGCTGCTCGACATGAAGCGCTATTCGCACCTGCTCGCGGGCGCCTCCTGGATGGGCGAATATGGCAATCCCGACGTCCCGGCCGACTGGAGCTTCATTGCGCGCTACTCGCCCTATCAGGCGCTGAAGGCGGGCGTGAAATATCCGGTGCCCTTCCTCTACACCTCGACCCGAGATGACCGCGTTCATCCCGGTCATGCGCGCAAATTCGCGGCCAAGATGGAGGCGATCGGTGCGCCCTTCCTCTATTTCGAGGCGCTGGAAGGCGGACACGCCGCCGGGGTGGAGCCCAAGGAGGACGCGCTGAGGGCAGCTCTGGTGGCGAGCTATCTCAACCTGCAGCTGCCGCGCTGACGGTTCGCGCCCATCGGCCGCAACCAAGGCGTCATAACTCTTCATTGCACTGCACAACGGGATGTGCTGACACTTGCGGCCATGATTCAGGCGGCTTTGCATCACCAGACGGTCTATCGCTATGACCGTCCCGTATCGCTCGGTCCGCAGGTGGTCCGCCTGCGCCCGGCGCCGCACAGCCGCACCGCCGTCAACAATTTCTCGCTGCGGATCACGCCCGAAAGCCATTTCATCAACTGGCAGCAGGACCCGCACGGCAACTGGCTCGCGCGGCTCGTCTTTCCCGAGAAGACGACCGAATTCTCGATCACGGTCGACCTGATCGCCGATCTGGTGGTGGTCAATCCGTTCGACTTCTTCGTCGAGGATTATGCCGAGACGCGGCCGTTCGTTTATGATGAGCGGCTCGCCGGCGATCTGGCGGCCTATTTCGATCAGGAGCCCCAAGGGCCGCTGTTCGATGCCTTCGTGGCGCAGTTCGCGACCGTCGAGAAAAGAACGATCGATTTCCTCGTCGACCTCAACTTGGCGATCAACCAGCGGGTCGGCTATGTCATCCGCATGGAGACGGGCGTGCAGACGCCCGAGGAGACGCTCCAGGTCGGCACCGGCAGCTGCCGCGATTCCGCCTGGCTCATGGTGCAGGCCGCCCGCCGGCTCGGCTTCGCCGCGCGCTTCGTGTCGGGCTATTCGATCCAGCTGACCCCCGATGTCGTGCCGATCGACGGTCCCAAGGGCGTCGCGGCCGACGTCTGCGATCTGCACGCCTGGGCCGAGGTCTATGTGCCGGGCGCCGGCTGGATCGGCATGGATGCCACGTCGGGCATGTTCGCGGGCGAGGGGCATATCCCGCTGGCCGCCGCGCCCCATTATCGATCGGCGACGCCGATCGAGGGATTTCTGCTCGAGCCGGCGCATGTCGATTTCCACTTCGACATGTCGGTCCAGCGCATCGCCGAGGCGGTGCGGATCACCAAGCCCTTTACCGAGGATCGCTGGAGCGCGCTCGATGCGCTGGGCGAGAAGGTCGATGCCGATCTGGTCGCGCAGGATGTCCGGCTGACTACGGGCGGAGAGCCGACCTTCGTCGCGCTCGACGATCCGGAGGCGCCCGAATGGAATGGCGACGCGGTTGGGCCGACCAAGGCCGGCTATGCCGACCGGCTGATCCGCAAGATGCGCGACCGTTTCGCGCCGGGCGGCATGCTCCATCATGGTCAGGGCAAATGGTATCCGGGCGAAAGCCTGCCGCGCTGGGGCTATTCGGTCTATTGGCGCACCGACGGCGTACCGGTGTGGAAAGATGCCGCGCTGATCGCCGGTGACACCACAGGACGCGCGATCGGCGAGACCGAAGCCGAAGCCTTCCTCGTGGCGCTCGCCGACGATCTGGGCGTGGGCTCGGAGATGGTCGTACCCGCCTTCGAGGATCCGGTCGAATGGTCGGTGAAGGAGGCGCAGCTTCCGGCCAATGTCGATCCGACCGATCCGAAGATCGACGATGCCGAGGCGCGCGCGCGAATGGTCAAGACCTTCGAGCGCGGCCTGGGCCGTCCGACGGGCTTCGTCCTGCCGATCCAGGCGTGGAATGCGGCGCAGGCTCCGACGCCCGGCCGCTGGCGGTCGGAGCGGTGGCAGTTGCGGCGCGGCCGGTTGTTCGTGGTGCCGGGCGACAGCGCCATCGGCTATCGCCTGCCGCTCGGATCGCTGCCCTTCGTGCCGCCGTCGGACTATCCTTATCTCCACCCGCGCGACACGACCGAACCGCGCGAGCCGATGCCGGATTTCTACCAGCAGCGCACACAGACGGTCGCACCGGCGGCCGACGGGCAGGCGCGACAGGACCGGCAGGAACAGGTTCCGATCGAGGGCGCAGTGCGCACGGCGCTGACGGTCGAGGCGCGCGAGGGCTATCTCGCGGTGTTCCTGCCGCCGACCGAGCGGCTCGAGGATTATCTCGATCTGATCGCGGCGGTCGAGGTGACCGCTGCCCGGACACAGCTGCCGATCCGGCTCGAAGGCTATGCGCCGCCGCCCGATCCGCGCCTCAACGTGCTGAAGATCACCCCGGATCCCGGCGTGATCGAGGTCAATGTTCAGCCGGCGTCGAGCTGGCGCGAAACGGTCGACATCACCACCGGCCTCTATGAGATGGCCCGCGAGATCGGGCTTACCGCCGACAAGTTCATGGTCGATGGGCGAGCGATCGGCACCGGCGGCGGAAACCATATCGTGCTGGGCGGGCGGACGGTGAACGACTCGCCCTTCATCCGTCGGCCCGATCTGCTCAAGAGCCTGATCCTCTACTGGCAGCGGCATCCCTCGCTCAGCTATCTGTTCTCCGGACTGTTCATCGGCCCGACCAGCCAGGCCCCGCGCATCGACGAAGCCCGCCACGACGGTCTGTACGAGCTCGAGATCGCGCTGGCCCAGGTGCCGGGGCCTGGCGAGGGCGAACCGCCAGCGCCCTGGGTCGTCGACCGGCTGTTCCGCAACCTGCTCGTCGACGTCACCGGCAACACCCACCGGACGGAAATCTGCATCGACAAGCTCTTCTCGCCAGACGGACCGACCGGACGCCTGGGTCTGGTTGAGTTTCGCGGGTTCGAGATGCCGCCCGAGCCGCGGATGAGCCTCGCCCAGCAACTGCTGCTCCGCGCGCTGACCGCCTGGCTGTGGCGCGAACCGCAAAAGGGCGGGCTGGTTCGTTGGGGAACGACCCTGCACGACCGCTTCCTTCTGCCGCATTTCGTCTGGGCGGACTTCATGGAGGTGCTGTCGGACCTGCGCCATGCCGGCTATGATTTCGACCCTGCCTGGTTCGAGGCGCAGCGCCAGTTCCGCTTCCCCATACACGGGACGGTCTGCGCCGGTGGCGTGACGCTCGAAATCTCCCACGCGCTCGAACCCTGGCATGTGCTGGGCGAGACCGGCGCGATCGGCGGCACCGTCCGCTATGTCGACAGCTCGACCGAACGGTTGCAGGTCCGAGCCACCGGGCTGGTCCCCGGGCGCCATGTGATCGCGGTCAATGGCCGGGCGGTTCCGATGACCCCAACCGGTGTGCCGGGCGAGGCGGTAGGTGGGGTGCGCTACAAGGCGTGGAAGCCGGCCAACTGCCTCCATCCGCTTCTCGACGCGAACGCGCCGCTGACCTTCGACGTGCTCGACCGCTGGAATAACCGTTCGCTAGGAGGTTGCGTCTATCATGTCGCGCATCCCGGGGGACGCAATTACGACACCATGCCGATCAACGATCTCGAAGCGGAAGCACGGCGGCGGGCCAGGTTCCAGGACCATGGTCATACGCCCGGCACAGTCGCGATTCCGATGGCGGAGAGGCCCAGCGAGTTTCCGATGACGCTCGACCTGCGCGCGCCGCCGAACTGGTGACAACCGCCATGCAGGGGGAGATGATGGCGGAACTGCCCGGAATGCCGAGCCTCGGAGAGGGGTGGCTTCGCAGCTATATCGCCAAAGCCGGCACCGCCGACGTCGTGCGCGGAGACGTGGGACGTGGCGCGCGCTGGTGGCAGAGCCTGTTCGACGGCGTGGCGCGGCAGAGCGAGGGGCGCCTCGACATGCTGCAGCAGCGCATGGTGCGGCAAGTGCGCGAACTGGGCACCGCCTTTCGTTTTCCCGGGGAGGAGGTCGAGCGGCCCTGGCCGGTCTCTACCATGCCTTTGCTGATAGGCGAGGATGACTGGGCGATCATCGCGGCGGGCATATCGCAACGCGCCGATCTCCTCGAACGAACGCTCGACGATCTGTTCGGCGGGCAGACGCTCATCGCTGGCGGTGCGCTGCCGGCAGCGCTGGTTACCGGCAACCGCGCTTTCTGGCGCTCGCAGATCGGGATCAAGCCGCCGGGCGGCTATCATCTTCACATCTACGCCGCCGACCTGGGCCGTGACCCGAGCGGACAGTGGCGCGTGCTGGACGATCATGTGCGCGCGCCGGTCGGTGCGGGCTATGCCCTCGAAAATCGCCTTGCGTCGACGCGGCTGTTCGGCGCGCTGCAGACCCGGCTGCACGTCGAGCGGCTTGCGCCCTTCTTCTCGGCCTTTCGCGAAGGGCTATCGGCGGTATGCCGGCGCTCGGAGCCCCGTATCGGCCTGCTGACGCCGGGGCGGTACAATCAGAGCTATGCCGAACAGGCACATCTCGCCCGCTATCTGGGCCTGCTGCTGGTCGAGGGCAGCGACCTTGCGGTGCGAGAGGACGGGCTGTTCGTCAGGACGATCGAGGGGCTCAAGCGGGTCGACGCGCTGTGGCGGCGGATCGACTCGCGCCTGCTCGACCCGCTCGCCTTCGATGCCGGATCGGCAATCGGCGTGCCGGGGCTGATGGATGCGATGGCGGCGGGGCAGGCGGTGATCGCCAATGCCCCCGGTGCCGGCGCGGTGGAATCGACCGCCATGGCGGCCTTCCTGCCGACGCTCGCCCGGCGGCTGATGGGCGAGGATCTGATCCTGCCGAACATCGCGACATGGTGGTGCAGGCAGGACGTACCCCGCGCGCAGGTCGAAGCGCGGCTCGACGAACTGCTGATCGCGCCCGCCTTCAGCGAAACTCCGGTCGGGCTGAAGCGCGGACGCCCGGTTCTCGCCTCGACGCTCTCGGACG
>NZ_JAGMXV010000356.1 GCF_018006725.1 Rhizorhabdus sp. | reverse complement strand
GTGCTCGACCAGGGCGTACAGATTCCCAAGGGGCTGATCGTCGGCGAGGACCCGATCGCAGACGCCAAGCGGTTCCGCCGGACCGAGAAGGGCGTGTGCCTGATAACCCAGGACATGATCGACCGGTTGGTGGCCTGACCGAGCATGACCCTGCGCCTGCTGTCGGTAACGTCCGAACTTCATCCCCTGATCAAGACCGGTGGCCTGGCCGACGTCGCCGGCGCCCTTCCGCTCGCGCTCGCTGCCCACGGGGTCGAGGTGCGCTCGCTGCTGCCCGCCTATCCGCAAGTGCAACGTGCGCTGGCTGGCGTCCGGCTGCGCCCGGTCCACAATTACAAGACCCTCTTCGGTGGCCCGGCGCGGGTGCTGGCCGGCCAGCACAAGGGGCACGACCTGCTGCTGCTCGATTCACCCGGTCTTTTCGGCACACGCGACGGCGGTCCCTATGCCGATCTGGCCGGGCAGGACTGGAACGACAATTGGCGGCGCTTCGCGGCGCTGTCGGCCGTCGCCGCAGACGTCGCAGCAGGTGCCATCAAGGGCTGGAACGCCGATGTGGTCCACGCCCATGACTGGCAGGCGGCGCTGACCGCTGCCTATGTCCGCCACGGCCGGCGGCCCGAGCTTCCGGTCGTCGTGACGATCCACAACCTCGCTTTCCAGGGCCGCTTTGACGCCACGGTATTTCCGGAGCTGGGTCTGCCGCAGGGCGCCTTCGCGGTCGACGGTGTCGAATATTATGGCGGGGTCGGCTTCCTGAAGGCTGGTCTCCAATATGCCGACGTTGTGACCACGGTCAGCCCGAGCTATGCCGATGAGATCCGCACGCCCGAAGCCGGCATGGGGCTCGATGGCCTGCTCCGCGCGCGCGGAGACGCCGTGCTGGGGATCGTCAACGGCATCGATACGCGCGAATGGGATCCGTCGACCGATACGGCACTGGCGTCCCCCTATTCGCACCGCGCGCTAAACGGCAGGACCGCCAACCGTCGTGCGCTGGAAAAGCGCTTCGGTCTCAAGCGAGCGCGCGGGCCGATCTTTGCGGTGATCAGCCGGCTGACCTGGCAGAAAGGCATCGACCTGATCCTCGACTCGATCGATCATCTTGTCGGGCATGGCGGCCGGCTCGTCGTCCTCGGTTCGGGCGACGGAGCCATGGAGAATGCCCTGCTCGGGGCAGCGGCCCGTCACCCTGGCGCCATCGGCGTGGTCACCGGCTATGACGAGCCACTCGCCCATCTGATGCAGGCAGGCGCCGACGCGATCCTCATCCCGTCCCGCTTCGAACCTTGCGGCCTGACCCAGCTTTACGGTCTGCGCTATGGCACGGTTCCAGTGGCGGCGCGGACGGGCGGGCTGGCCGACACGATCATCGACGCCAATGATGCCGCGCTCAACGCCGGCTGCGCGACCGGCCTGCTTCACCAGCCCGGATCGGGCGACGCTTTGCGGCAAGCCATCACGCGCGCCACCAACCTCTACGCCGCTCCCGCGATCTGGCAGGCGATCCGGCGGCAGGGGATGCGCGCCGACTGGGGCTGGGAGCGCAGCAGCGCGCGCTACGCTGCGCTCTACACCGATCTCGTCGCCCGGGCCGCGGCGCAATGAGCGATGCGCCGCTTCACCGCTTCGGCGCCCAACCGCAGCCTGACGGCGTCCGCTTCGCTCTGTGGACCGAGCGGGCGACCGCAGCCTGGCTCTGCCTGTTCGACGCCTCGGGCGAGGTCGAGACCGACCGCATCGCCATGACGCGCGGTCCCGCCGATGTCTTCGAAACCTTCGTAGCCGGCCTTGCAGCCGGTGCGCGCTACGGCTTCCGGACAGACGGGCCCTATGATCCTTCGCAGGGCGACTGGTTCGATCCCGCCAAGCTGCTGATGGATCCCTATGCACGGGCGATCGACCGCGCCTATCGATACGACCCTGCCCTCGCCGCGCCGCGCGACGAGAGCGTGGACAGCGCGCCGCTAATGCCCAAGGCGATCGTCACCGACATGCCCAAGGGCGACCGCCGCTCGCCGCCGCTCTTACGGCCCGGTGGGCTTGTCTATGAGGTCAATGTCCGGGGCTTCACCAAGCTCCATCCCGAGATCGACCCGGCGCAGCGTGGAACGATCGCAGCCCTCGCTCATCCGGCGATCATCGCCCATCTCCAGCGCATCGATGTCGATGCGATCGAACTGATGCCGATCACCGCCTGGATCGACGAGCGCCATCTGCCGCCGCTCGGTCTGGCCAATAGCTGGGGCTACAACCCGGTCAGTTTCATGGCGCTCGATCCGCGTCTGGCCCCCGGCGGACTCGTCGAACTGCGCGACACGGTGCGCGCATTGCACGAAGCGGGTATCGGCGTGATCCTGGACGTCGTCTTCAACCATAGCGGGGAAAGCGACAGCCAGGGGCCGACGCTGTCGCTGCGCGGTATCGACAACCGCGCCTATTTTCGCACGCTACGCGACGAGCCGGGCTCGCTCGCCAATGACAGCGGCTGCGGCAACACGATGGCCTGCGATCATCCCGCCACGCGCCGGCTGATCATCGACAGTCTCAGGCACTTCGTCGTTGCCGCCGGGGTCGACGGCTTCCGCTTCGACCTCGCACCCATACTCGGCCGGGTACCGGACGGGTTCGAGCCTGATGCGGCGCTGTTCCGCGCGATGCGGGCCGATCCGCTGCTCGCCGATCGCATCCTGATCGCCGAGCCCTGGGACATCGGTCCCGGCGGCTATCAACTGGGCAATTTTTCAGCCGAGTTCCTGGAATGGAACGACCGCTATCGCGACGATGTCCGCCGCTTCTGGCGTGGCGATCCCTATACCATCGGCGACCTCGCCACGCGTCTCGCCGGCTCCTCCGACATCTTCGCCCGGCCGGGACGGACGCATACGCGCAGCGTCAACTTCATCGCCGCACATGATGGCTTCACGTTGGCTGATCTCGTCGCCTATCGCCACAAGCACAACGACGCCAATGGCGAGCAGAATCGCGACGGTCATGGCGACAATCTCAGCTGGAACAATGGGGTCGAGGGCCCATCGGACGATGCCCGGGTGATCGCTGCGCGCCAGCGCGACCTGCGCGCCCTGCTTGCCACGCTGTTCGCCTCGCGCGGGACCATCATGCTGACGGCGGGTGACGAATTCGGGCGGACCCAGCGGGGCAACAACAATGCCTATGCGCAGGACAATGCGCTGAGCTGGCTTGACTGGTCCGGACGGGATGCTGCGCTCGAAGACCATGTTGCGAGGCTCGCGCGGATTAGGCGCGACCATCCGGCACTGTCCGATCCGCTGTTCGTCAGCCCTGATGACGTCGACTGGCTCGCTTTTGACGACCGTGCCTTCGATCAGGGCGATTGGCACGATCCCGCGACGGACCGGATCGTCATGCTGGTCCAGTTGCCCGAGCAGCCCGTCCGAATCGCCGTCGCGATCAACCGCTCAGGCCAGCCCGGCGCGGTCAGTCTGCCCTCCGCCGAAGGCCGGCGCTGGATGCGGCTCGACGACGACATCGAGCCGACAGCGCCCATCGAAGCTCGCAGCGTCGCCTATTTCGTGGAAGAGGATATTGCATGACCTCCACCGATCCCGACTGGTGGCGCGGCGCCGTCATCTATCAGGTCTATCCCCGATCCTTCCAGGACAGCGACGGCGACGGCATCGGAGACCTCAGGGGCGTGACCGCGCGGCTCGACCATATCGCCTCGCTCGGCGTCGACGCGATCTGGGTGTCGCCCTTCTTCAAGTCGCCCATGGCCGACATGGGATACGACGTGTCCGACTATCGCGACGTCAATCCGATGTTCGGCACGATCGCCGATTTCGACGCGCTGCTGGCCGGTGCCCATGCGCGCGGCATGAAGGTCATCATCGACCAGGTGCTCAGC
>NZ_JAGMXV010000357.1 GCF_018006725.1 Rhizorhabdus sp. | reverse complement strand
GAATGGCACTACATCGCCCCCGGCAAGCCCATGCAAAACGCCTTCGTCGAAAGCTTCAACGGCCGCTTCCGTGACGAGTGCCTCAACGACACGCTGTTCTCGACGGTCGCCGAGGCCCGCAGCGCCATCACCTCATGGAAGGAGGACTACAACCATCACCGACCACACTCGGCGCTCGGCAACATGACCCCGGCCGAGTTTGCAATGAAATCTACGCTGGAGAAACGGGCCGCCTAAGGCCAGAAACGAAACTCAGGACTCTCCCTCGGGCCGGAGGAGAAAAGGGTCTCAGGTCACTGACGGTGACGGGCCGGTTCTGAGCCGTGGCGCCGGCGGGGTGACGCCTCCGGGAACGGATTGCGCTCATGAGCGCAGTCCGTTCCCCCTGCCCCCGCGGCGATCGCTCTGCCGCGGCGATGGCGCGCAGATCGCGAGGCGCGACCCGCACCGCGCCAACAGCCCGAAGAAACTCGCAGGCGGGGCAGGAATTCAGTACGCATCCGGCGAAGGCCGCCTTGCGGGAGCTGAGGCAAATCGTTGAGCACTGTCGGTATGGACAGCCATACGCACAGTGCCTTTGGGCGGCTTGAGATTGTCGAGACCGGGCGTCGCCGCCGTTGGACGGACGAGGAGAAGCGCCGGATCGTGCTGGAGAGCATGAGCGGGCCGCGCCTCGTGTCTGAGACCGCTCGTCGCCACGGCATATCCCGGACGCTGTTGTTGACCTGGCGTAGGCTGATGGTCGACGAGATGCCGAACGGGTTTGTGCCTGCGGTTGTCGTTCCGGAGGCAGGCGTGGCGGCACCGCTTCCGCGAGAGCGGCGGGGAGCCCGGGTCGAGATTGTCCTTGTTGATGGTCGCCGGCTGATCGTTGAGGGCGCGATCAACGTGGAGGTGATCCTGCGCCTGGCGCGAGGCCTTGAGGCGCCGCGATGATCCCTGTCCCGATGGGCGTGAAGGTGTGGCTCGCGACGGGCCACACGGACATGCGGAAGGGCTTTGCCTCACTGGCGCTACAGGTGCAGGAGGTGCTGAAGCGCGATCCTCTGGGCGGCCACATCTTCTGCTTCCGCGGCCGGCGCGGCGACCTGATCAAGGTGATCTGGCACGACGGCCAGGCGGCGAACCTCTATGTGCGGCGGCTGGAGCGGGGACGGTTCCTGTGGCCCTCGCCAGCGGACGGGGTCGTGACGATCACGCCGGCGCAGATGGGGTATCTGCTGTCGGGGATCGACTGGCGGAACCCGCAGGAGACGTGGCGTCCGACCTCGATCGGCTGATGGGATCTGCCGATCGGAATTTGCTTTGGGGAGGCGGCGTTCTGTGATTCCATCCTCATGTGACCACGACCTCCGACCCCTCTGAACCGCTGGAATTGCCGACCGATCCGGCGGCTCTTGCGGCGATGTTCCTGGCGGAGCGCGCGGCCCGCTGGGTGGACCGTGAAGCCCTTATGGCTGAGCGTGACGCAAGGATCGCAGCAGAGGCAGATGCCGCGGAGGCAAGGGCTGGCACCTCGTCGCGCGACGCGATGATCACCTACCTCCAGCTGATGATCGAGAAGCTGAAGCGGGAGCTCTATGGCCAAAGCTCCGAGCGCGGCACGCAGAAGCTCGACCAGTTGCAGTTGCAGCTCGAGGAGCGCGCGGCGGCCGCGACCGAGGACGAGGTTGCAGCGATCCTGAGCTCCAACACGGCGACGCCGCGGCGGCGGCCGGTGCGCAAACCCTTCCCCGATCATCTGCCGCGGGAGCGGGTGGTGCTGCCGGCACCGACCTCTTGCCCGTGCTGCGGATCGGCGAGGCTGTCGAAGCTCGGCGAGGACGTCACGGAGACGCTGGAGCTCGTGCCGCGCCAGTGGAAGGTGATCCAGACGGTGCGGGAGAAGTTCGCATGCCGGGCCTGCGAGACGATCACGCAGGAACCCGCGCCGTTCCATCCGACCCCGCGCGGCTTTGTGGGGCCGAACCTCCTGGCAACGATCCTGTTCGAGAAGTTCGGACAGCATCAGCCGCTGAACCGGCAAAGTGAGCGCTATGCCAGGGAGGGGATCGACCTCTCCGTCTCGACGCTTGCCGACCAGGTGGGAGCCGCAACATCGGCCTTGCAGCCGCTGCACGCTCTGGTCGCGGCGCATGTGCTGGCGGCGGAACGGCTCCACGGCGACGACACGACGGTGCCGATCCTCGCCAGGGGCAAGACCGACACGGGCCGAATCTGGACCTATGTGCGCGACGACAGGCCCTTTGGTGGAAGAGATCCGCCGGCGGCACTGTACTTCGCCTCGAAGGATCGACGACAGGAACATCCCGATGGCCACCTCCGGGGGTGGCGGGGCATCCTGCAGGCCGATGCCTATGGAGGCTACAACGGGCTCTATGATCCACGGCGACCGGAAGGGACGGTAACGTCTGCCCTGTGCTGGAGCCATGCACGACGCGGCTTCTATGAGCTCGCCGACATTGCGGCCAAGGCGCGCCGTGGCTCCGCCGCCGCGGTCTCCCCGATCGCACTCGAGGCGGTGAAGCGGATCGACGCCATCTTTGCACTTGAGCGGGAGATCAATGGCCGGTCGCCGGAGGAGCGGATCCAAGCCCGCCAGGAGGCCGCAAAGCCGCGCGTGGAAGAACTGGCGATCTGGCTCCAGGCCCAGCGCGGCACGCTCTCCCGGTCGGCGACGGTGGCCAAACCGATCGACTACATGCTGAAGCGCTGGGATCGCTTCGCCGCCTTCCTCGACGATGGCCGGATCTGCCTGACCAACAACGCCGCCGAACGGGCGCTCCGAGGCTTTGCGCTGGGCCGGAAGGCCTGGCTCTTTGCGGGATCCGATCGTGGTGCCGAGCGAGCCGCGGCTATGGTGACGCTGATCGAGACGGCGAAGCTCAACGGCATCGATCCGCAGGCCTGGCTCGCCGACGTACTCGCCCGTATCGCCGCCATCCCGCAGTCCAGACTGCCCGAGCTGTTGCCGTGGAACTGGCGGCTCCTCCAGGACCGCGGAGCTCTGGCAGCATGAGCTATGGTGATCGCATCGCACGCCTGATGATCGAACTCGACGACTGGAGGCCCGTCATCTGGCGGCGTGTCGAGGTGCCGCTGACCTCATCGCTCAAGGCGGTACACGACGTCGTCCAAGCCGTGATGCCGTTCGAGGACTACCATCTCTTTGAGTTCCACGCCGATGGGAAGCGCTATGCCATCCCGGATCCGGAGTGGGATAGCCTGCGTCACAGGACGTTCTCCGCCAAGACCACGAAGCTCGGCGCCCTCGTTGATCGCGGCATCGAGAAACTCTCCTATACCTATGACTTCGGCGACGACTGGCGACACACCATCACTGTCGAGAAGCTCCTGGATGCCACTCCTGGCGCTGACTACCCCCGGTACATCGACGGTGCCAGATGCGGCCCGCCGGAGGATGTTGGCGGGCTACCTGGCTTCGAACTCTTCGTGACGGCCATGGGAGACCCAGACCATGATCAGCACGGCGAACTGATGCGCTGGCACGGCCGTCCCTTCGATCCAGAGCGGGTCGACGAGCCCGGCATCCAAGCCCGCCTTGGCAAGCTCGCCAGACGCCGCGCCATAGGCAAGGCCGCATTCGCCAAAAGCCAGAATAAGATCAACTGATCGGGCCTTCAGCGCCCGCGGTCTTCGCCGGACGCTTACCGTGGACAGCATCATGTGCCAATAATGCTGCAAGATGCCTTCGCCGCATCAGGACGAGGCAAGAAGCGCCAGGTTCATGTTTTCGACAAGCACGAAGATCGCATCTTTCGCACATCACCCGAAAACATTCTGCAAGAGCGCGACTTCAATACATTCCAAGACGGTGCTACCACCTATTGTCTGGAAGATGGCATGGGCAAAATCGGGCACGCAG
>NZ_JAGMXV010000355.1 GCF_018006725.1 Rhizorhabdus sp. | reverse complement strand
GGTATATGCTTCGCAAAGCGCCGGGCGCGATCGAGAATGCCTATATTCACCGCTTCCTCCGCAGCGACAGGGAGGAACTGCACGATCACCCGTGGGACAATCAATCGATCGTTCTCCGGGGGGCTTATGTCGAGAAATGGGAGCATCCGGCGCTCGGCCTGATCCAATCGCCGCGCCTTGCCGGCGAGATCGTCTCGCGCGGGCCCGAAGCCGTGCACTCGATCTACTCGGTTGAACCGGGAACGATCAGCCTTTTCACCACCGGTCCGAAGGTCCGCGAGTGGGGTTTCATCACGGCAGACGGGTGGATCCACAACACCAAGTTCCGCGCCTGGAAGAGCGCGCGGGAGGCCGCATGACGATCCAGCCGCGCGAGCTCGAGCTTCCCGAGCAGGTGCATATCACGCCGTCGAAGCAAAGCGCCTGGCGATCGCCGAAGGCCCCCGGCGCGAAGTACACCTATCGCCAGCTCGCGGCGCTCCGATCGCTGGGCGTCGATCCGGAGACCGTGCCCTCGATCGCGGTGCGAAGCACGGCGACCGCGCGGGAGATGTACTGGCCCACGACCGAGCCCACGCCTGTGTTCGTCATCCATTGCCCGATCATCGGCAACCGCCGCGACGGGCGCCATGTCGTCATCGCGCCGACCGGACAGACCAAGTGGGTCCACCCGAGCGGCAATATCCGTGAGGATCGGCATTGGGGCTGACCCTTTCATATTCGGCGCAATCGGCGCCGGATCGGCCGCGTCCGTCCCGTCCAGGGTTTCTGACGGGCGCGGCCGTCCCTCTTTTTCCGGAGACCAGCCGTGACTGACACCGACAACCTGACCAGCCTGATCAGTCGCGCCGTTGTGGCGAAGATGACGCCGGAGTTCATCGAGAAAGAAGTCGACGCCCGGGTTGCCAAGCTGATCACCGAGAGCGTCGACAAGGCCCTTCGGACCTACAGCGAGACTGGCAGGCTGATAGAAAAGGCGATCGAAGACGCTCTCCGTGTCGATCGGCTCGACCTGCCCGCCTATGGCGAGACGGTGAAGGGTATCCTCAAGACCCAGATCGAAGCCAGGGTATCCGAACTGGTGTCGGGCCAACTCGCTCGCGATATGGACGAATTGCTGGGGCTCGCTCCAAAGGAGGTGAAGCTCTCCGCGATCGCCGACTACATGCGGGAGCAGTACGAGAACGGAGAGCACTACGGCCCCGTCATCACGGTGATCGTGGAAGAGAAGAGGCATGACTCGACCTGGGTCTATCTCGACGACGAGAAGCACCACGCGCCGCGCGATTGGCACAGGTGCCGGTTCAGTCTGCTGATCCGGGGGGACGGCACCATCGCCTCGGCAAGCGTCGGCAGTAACACGGATGAGCTTGGCCGAAAGCGCATCGGTAGAGCCGTGGGCGTCGAGCAGAGGCTTCGCGCCTACGTGGCATGCTCCACCAAGATCATCCTCGACGAGGATGCTGTCGTCACCAGCGTCGGCGACTACTGATGTCCAAGCGCTTCTCCCGCATCACCCGCGAGGCGGTCGAATATTGCTATTGGCTCGTCTTCGATGCCGACGGCGGTGTGCGGCTGTCGCGTGGCCAGCCGTCGCTCGCGCCCGGGGAGCGGGGAATGTCGATCACGACCACTCTGCCGCGCTCACTCTTCGCGACGCCGCAGCTGCGCGCCACCATCAACATCACCGATCAAGGCACGCCGGCCATGGAGATCGACGTCAACGCCGCTGGCACAGCCCTCGCGGCGGTGCTGGGCTGCGAAGTCGTGATGAGCGTGAAGGATGCCGCGCAATGAACCTGCGCATCCTCAAGAAGCTTTCGAAGCGGGCCGCCCCCTATCTGCCGCTGCTCGGCGATAAGCGCGAGCAGTTCCCGGCCGAGTGGGGGGAAAACTATCACGGGCTCAATATCTGGGCCCGGAAGCATTTCGAGCGGACGGTTTCGGTGCATACCGACATCATGCGTGAGGGTGAGATGGTCATCGCGCCAAAATGTCGCGAGGGTTCGCGATTTCCCTACATCAAGCTCTACCCGCCTTCCCACCCATGGCCCGGCACCATCATGGTTGGCGGGATGAGTGGCTATTATGAGCCGGAATGGGAGGAAGAGAGCGCTTGGGGAGCGCTGCACCAGATCGTTTCCGACCGTTTTACCGATTGGGACGCTGTCTATCGGGAGGATGAAAGCGCGCCGTGGTTAACGCGACGTCTGCGCACGCCGAGCGACATTTTTGCCGCCGCCGATGAGATGGTGAGGGGGCGGGTCGATGCCGAGGGCTTTCTCCGATGACGTGCGATCGGGTGATCCTGCCCGGTGGCGGCGTGGCGATCGTGTGCTCGTCGCGTCGGCGCCAACGATGCAGCTGCGGGCGCCCGGCGACGCTCGCGTGCGACTGGAAAGTGCCCAGCCGGCGAAGCGGCACATGCGACGCGCCAATCTGTCAGGAATGCACGACGTCGCCGGCGCCCGGCAAAGATCTATGCGCAAGTCACGCCCGGGATTTCGCGCAATGGAAACTCAAGCGGGAGAGCCTTTCGTGAGCGAACAGGCGCAGATTAAGGCGCTCGCTGCAGCGGGCACCGCCACGGCCGGCATCGCGGCGCTGATCACGTTCGGCCGCGAAGGTGGCGACGTAGACAGTGCCGTCCACTACGACATTCTTTACCCGCTCGCGCGCGCTCTGCGCCTCGCGCTCGAAAGCGTTCGCGATGCCCGTGGCAGCCTTGATGGAGACGATGGTCAGTTGCTGGCGGCGGCCATCCACTGGATCGAATCGTGACCCGCAAGATCGCTATCATCAAACCGTTTGCCGACCTGAAGGGATGGAAGGAATGAACGACAACAGCCCGAAGGACCGCCGCAAGGATCGTCTCCTGCGTATCGCCCAGGTCCGTGAGCGGACAGGTCTCTCGGTGGCTACCGTCTACCGGCGCGAAGCTGTCGGGACGTTCCCGCTGCGCGTTCGCCTGGGTCCGCGCAGCGTCGCTTGGTACGAAAGCGACATCGACGATTTCGTTGCAGACCCCGCCGAGTACCGCGCGGATCAAGCCGCTTAGAAGAACGACTCTATTTCAAGCCACTCGCGCATTTCGGTCGCAGCCACCGCGACATCGGCAAAGACGCGCTCGGCGCTGAGACCCAATACACTCAGCGCCATGATGACAGCCCCCTTATCCTCCGCGGCGATCGTGAATATTGTTTCCGCTCGCATTGTCCTGCCGTCGCCGCGGGCGTGGAGACTGAGGTAGCTGTCCTGAGCTGCCGACCTCAGATTCATGGTGCTGGCATCAATGATCAGCGGTTTATCTCGACCTTCGAGAAAAACATCGACCGAGGCTGGTCGTTTGATGGCTTGGAACTCCGAGAAAGCCGCCTTCAACACGACGCCGTCAGACCGATCGGGGGCACGCTGAGCAGCAAAAAATAAGGCCATCAGGGGATTGGTAGTCCAATCCAACAGCGGAGTGGGCACGCCGTAATGCTGCGCCAGCGCCAACGCGTGCACGTCAGTCGCATCGGGCGCGAACCTCTTGCTCAGCGACCGCCATTTTTCCAGGTGCTCTCTAGTTACGAGACCATCGACCTTGTCCCGGAAAGCGAATGGGACGAGAACCCAGCTTGAACTGGCATGGCCTCGGAAAAGCGGCGGTTCGACGCAATGCGCGGCCACCGCTTCCATATACGCCGCGATCACGCGGAAGCCTGCGGGATAGGGCCACGGTATTTTGGCCATTACTGCTCTCCGATCAGCATGAAGGGGTCCGGCAGTCCAGCCGTGACCAGCTCGGCCCAAGCTTGGCCGAGCTCGCGACGCGGCTTGATATAGCGCGCGCGGTTGTACGCCCATTCCGATGCGGAGGTGCCTTGAGGCACGTGGGCGAGCATCATGTCGA
>NZ_JAGMXV010000354.1 GCF_018006725.1 Rhizorhabdus sp. | reverse complement strand
GCATAGAGCGGCTCATCGACCAGGCCGATGGAGCGTTCGGTCGCGTGGCAGGATCCGTGCTGGACTCGGCCAGCGCGATCAAGGCCGATTACGGGCATTTCGTGCAACTCGCCGCCGATACGCTCGACCAGGCTTCGGCCGGCCTGTCGGCGGCGTCCCAGGTCGCGCTGGTCCACCTTGCGCAGGCCGGCATCGATTTGCCGGCGGTCGTGGCGCATGCCAAGGCCATCCAGTTTGCGCTGGACCTTGAGCCGGCCGCGGATCCCGCGGCCTCGCCTCCGGTGCCGGCGCGATCCCCGATCGGTCTGCCGGCGGCCACGGCCGCCTATATCCAGGCGGTCGCCGATGCAGTGGCGGCCACCGGGCTGGCGAGGGACCAAATCGAGGACCTGCTCGACGACGTGGCTCTTGCCACCGACACCCGCGGCGACATCGATGGTGCGCACCTTGCCATGCTGGGCGCGGGTGTTCCGGCCGAGACTGCCAGGCGGCTGGAATCGGCACTTGCCGAACTGCAGCAATCCTTCGTCGCGACGGTGCCTGACGCTGTGCCGGTTCCTGGTAGCGGCCCCCCCGCACGCGAAAACATCGCCGCGCTGCAGACCGAGATCGTCCGCATCGCCTCGCGAATCAATCCCGGCGTGGATGTCGCCTTTTCCGAGCGGCTTTTCGCCGAAGGTGACACTGTGCTGCGCTCCGGCGCCGACCACCCCGGCCGCCAGCCGGTCGCCGGCCTCTACGAGCATGCGCGCGCGCTGATGTCGGTCGCGCTCGACCCGTCTCTCGATCCGCTTGATACCGCCTACCACGAATCCTGGCATTCGATCGAACGCCTGCTGACCGCCGATGAACTGCGGGTCCTCCGCAATCGCTATCCGGCGAACGGCACGCGCAGCCAGGACGAGGAGCTGGCATACCGGTTCGGCGCCTGGGCGCGCCGCCGGCACGAACTGATTGCCGCCCTCGAGCGTGACCGACCGCACTGGAGCTATCGTACCGTGGCCCGGTTTCTCGGCGAGGCCACGTTGCCCGGGAATTTGCGGCGCGCGACCACCTCGATCGTGCCGCTCAGTTTTGCCGACGCGCTGTCGCACCCCGACGGCCGGGTGAAAGGACTCCGAGCCTGGATCGCCGACAAAGCGGTCAATAGCACGGCCTGGCAGAACGCGCGCATGCGCGAGATCGAGGCGCGGCTGCGCGGCGATCACCCGTTCGACAAGGCGGCACGGCTGATCGACCGGATCGCGAACTGGGGCCGGAACCGCGGGTTCATCACCCCGTCGGACGTGTTCGCGAAGGCGATGTCCGGACGGCTCGGCCGGGACTGTCGCCGGCGCGCCGCGCTGGCGCTCGCCACCGGCCCGTCAGCGCTGCTGGCTCCCAGTTCCGTCATCGCTGCGAGCATCGGTCTGCCCGCCGCCTTCGACGACCGGCACGAGGCCGCCCGCATCGCCGGGATCGTCGAGAATCGCCCGCCCGCCGCGGCCGTCGCCGATATCGCCAGAGCGAGCCGCCATCTCGTCGCCGGCAGCGGCGGCCTGCCGGCCTCCGCGATCGTCGAATTGCCATCGGCAATGAACGGTCAGTCGTGGCGGCCGGCCGGAGCCCGAACTGAGATCCCGCTGCCGCCGCTCCCGCGGTTCGTCGCGACGGACGGGCTGGGCCGGATCCGGCTCGCCGGCCAGGACCCCATGGCGCTTGCACTCGCCGCGGGGATCGAGCTCGGTGATGCGGACTGGTCGCGGGCCGGCCTCGCGGCCCGACAATCCATCCTTGCCGATGGCTCGACGATCTCGCTCGCCCCCGCCGGCGAGCTGGCGGTGCGCGGTGCCGTCGACGCCTATGCGTCGACGGTCGACCGGCTCGGACGATACGCCCTCGCCATCGCTCAGGCGCCGGACGGGCCGGCGGAATCGGGCGTCGACGCGCTGCGCGAGGAACGTCGTGCTCTTCTCGACGCCCTGTCGGTCATCGTCGCCATGCCGGGGGTCCCGCAGCAGCCTGCCTCAGTCGCAGCGGCATTGCTCGCGGCCGGTCGGGCAAGCGACCGTGAGGCGCAGCGACTGTGGGGCCGCTCCGCTGATGGCGCCGACCTCTGGATCGCACTTGCTTCGGGCAAGGTGTCGCCGCGGCCGGCGAGCATCGGTACAGCGCTCGACGCCGAGCGTGCGGCGATACAGGTTGCGACCGTCTCCGCCGGCACGATCCCGGCGGAGTTCGCGCTTGGCCGTGACGATGACGCGGAGCTGCGCATCGGAGCGATCAACTCGCGGGAGGATGCAGCGGCGTTCCACGAGGCCATGGCCGAGCTCACCGAACCGATCGGCGCGGCCGTCGCAGAGGAGCCGGGTGATCGCCAGCTGTTCGACGCCGCACGAGCCCAGCGCCGCATCGTGGCATCGCTGGCCGAGATGCTCGACCTGCTCGACCGACCGGCGCCCGGCCTGCACCTGGCCGGCCTCGCGGTGGCGCAGCGGCGCGCCGAGCTCGCCGCGGCGACCGATCGCGCAAGCGATCGACAGATAGTCTCGGCAGCCGATCGGGCCGTCGCAGAGATCCGGCATCGCAGTGCCGAGCTGCGCTACCGCGCGGCGCTGGCCTCGGTCGGCATCGAGGCGGGCGGCAGCAGGCGCTTCGCGCTCGGCGGCGCCGATGACGCCGGCGAGCCCAGGGCCGGATCCTTCGATCTCGCCACAATCGAATCGAAGCTGATCGCGGAGCTCGCGGCCCATTCGTACCGCGTCGCGGAGCCGTACTCGACTCATCCCCGGCCCGAACTCGACGCCTGGTCGGCGATCGAGGAAATTCGCGACCTGACGCGCGGACCTGGGGCGGACGCGGAGCGCTGGCCGAAGCCTGAAGATATCGAGAGCGCTGTCCGCAGCGCGGTCTGGGCGATGCGCAACCACCCGGCAAACTTCCCGTTTCTCGACGAGCTCGGCATGTCGGCGATCGAGGCTGTGCCCGACCTCTATCGCACCATGCATGAAATCGCGTCGACCCCGCGCCCGGCGAGGATGCAGGCCCGCAAGGCGTCGCTCGCGCACGAGCGCTGGTTCCGCGCTGCCTTCCGCGATCGCCAGTACCGCCGCGGGGAGCCACGCTTCTCGCTCCCCTCCGGTGTCGTCGTCCTCGACGGGACCCGGGCCGCCGCCGAGGGTTCGTCGCGTGCCGCCAAGCTCCTGCGTCATGTCGACGATCTCGCAGCGCTGCTCGAGCGGGCGCCGACGATGACCGCCGCTCTCGAACGGCTGATGGCGTCGGCTCATGCGACACCCGAGGCCAATGCCCGTCTGGCCGCGATCGCGCTATCGGCGTCGCTGCACCCGGGCGCTCTCGAGCAGGCGCGCGACGAGCTGGCTGCACATGCGCGGCGGGTCCTGGCGGAATCGCGTACCTCGCTCACCGATGATGTGAGGCGACGCATCGGCAGCATCAACGAGGCCGCCTTGCGCGATGTGCTGGGGAAATCGGGCTGGCGGTGCGGCGAACTCGAGATCACGCCGGAATTCGCCGGTGGCCAGGTGGGGAATGCGGAGCGGCTGCATCTGCTGCAGCTCCTGGGGCCCAACGCCTCGATCCCCGTGCTCGTGCACGACGAGGTGCCGGACCTCGCTATTTCCGCAGCGATCGGTGGCAACGCCTGGGCGATCTGGAACCGGCATACTGGCGCGTCGATCGCCGACTGGCGGCCGGCCGGAGCGGGGGCAGCGGTTGCTCGCGGTGCCTCGGATGCCGAGCTCTCCCTGCAGGCAGCCGGGCCACAGCATCTCGGCGCCGTCGAACCGGCCGGCATCATCCGGCCGGATACCGCGGCCGATTTCGCCATTTTCCTGCAGTCGCTGCCGCTCGACTGGCGGCGGCTCCAGGGCCAGGGTACCGCAGATCCCGATGTCAGGACGCAGTTCTACCAG
>NZ_JAGMXV010000111.1 GCF_018006725.1 Rhizorhabdus sp. | reverse complement strand
GAACTGCTGGGACTGCCGGACGGCGATCATAGCCAGTTGCGTCCGCTTTTCGAAGCGATCACGCGCGGCCATGACTTCGGATCGAACGAGCCGGAGCGGCAGCATGCCCGCTTTGCACAGACGGCCGTGTCGCGCTGGATCGGGGCGGGACTTGCTAGAGCGCGCGCAACGCCCATGAGCGAAGCGATCCGCGAGGTCGCGACTGCAGAGGGAATCGAGCCGGCACTCGTCGCTTATTGGGGCACCATGCTGCTCTACGCCGGCAGCGCCACCACCCGTGATCTCATCGCCAATGCGATCGGGTTGCTTATCGATAATCCGGCTGTGATCGAGCAGCTTGGCCGAGGAGCATTGTCTGTCGAGGCTGTGATCGAGGAGGTCCTGCGGTTCGAGGGGCCCGTGCGTGGTATCGGGCGGATTGCGACCGAGGATATGGAGATCGGCAGTCATAGCATCGCGCGAGGCGATCTCGTCTATCTGATGCTGGCGGATGCCAATCGTGACCCCGATCGGTTTTCAGATCCCGATCGCTTCGACCCCATGCGCAGCGATGGCGCGCATCTGGGCTTCGGATCGGGGGTGACGCATTGTCTGGGCGCTCATCTGGCGCGGCTGGAGACGCGGATCGTGCTCACGCGTTTGCGCCCGCTGCTTACAGACATCGTCAGGCTGTCCCCCGATGATTGGGGGACGACCCGGCTGTTGCGGCAACGCAAGACGCTGCGGATCGCCTTCCGGTTTGGGGTGAGAAAAAGGTAGGCGAGCCGTCGACGGGACGACTTGCAACATCGATAGCTAGGCAAATCGATGCTATGTGGATTTCTGGTTTTCCTGAGGAAAACTGGAGCGGGCGAAGGGATTCGAACCCTCGACCCCAACCTTGGCAAGGTTGTGCTCTACCCCTGAGCTACGCCCGCTCTGGCGCTGTCCGGCGGGCGATGCCTGCCGTCGAGGCGCGGCTATTAGCCCGGGTGTTTTGACACCGCAAGCCCAATTCTCGAAAAAAATGCAGGGCCTTGGCATTGGCCTCCACCCTCCCACATAAGGGGCCAGATTTCGGGCATTGGGAGAATCATCGGTGGCGACCCTGGGAATGAGCGCGGCGGATCGGGAAGCGGTCGAGGCGTTCCGCCGCGACGTCGTCGAGCCGTCGATGACCTCGCTCGTCATTCTCGATTTCTGGGCCGAATGGTGCGGCCCGTGCAAGGCGCTGGGCCCGATCCTCGACAAGGTCGCCGCCGACTATGGCGATAAGGGCGTCGTGCTGGTCAAGATCAACGTCGACGAGCAGAAGATGATCGCGTCGCAGTTCCGCGTGCAGTCGATCCCGACCGTCTATGCCCTGTTCCAGGGGCAGCTGGTCGCCGATCTGACGCCCGCGCGGACCGAAGGCCAGCTCAAGCAGATGCTCGACCAGATCCTCCGCCAGCTGCCGATCCAGGGTGCTGCCGCGAAGATGCATGAGGATATCGCTCCGCTGATCGCGATGGGCGAGGAGGTCCTGGAGGCTGGCGATATCGAACGCGCGCTCTCGATCTTCGGGCAGCTTGCCGAAATGGCGCCCGAGGATGCCGAGGTCATGGGCGGCATGGCCCGCGCGCTGGTGCAGGCGGGCGAGCTGGACGAGGCCGAAGCGGCGCTTGCGACGCTGCCGGCTGACAAGATGAAGGAAGCGCCCGTTGCGCGCGCCCAGGCGGCGATCGCGCTGGCGCGCGAGGCGCAGCCGGTCGACGATCTCGGCGGGCTCCGCGCGCAGGTCGCGGCCAATCCTGACGATCATGAGGCGCGCTTCGAACTGGCCGGCGGGCTGATGGCGGGCGGCGACCGCGATGGCGCGGCCGACAATCTGCTCGAGATCATCGCCCGCGACCGCGAGTGGAACGAGGGCGCCGCGCGCCAGCGTCTGCTCAAGCTGTTCGAGGTCGTCGGGCTGGAGGACCAGTGGGTCCGCGACCAGCGCCGCCGCCTCTCCGCGATTCTGTTCACCTGATCCGCCGGCGCATGGGCGAGCGTCTCTCCATCTTCCCGCTGGCGGGGGCGCTGCTCTTTCCGCGCGGCCATCTTCCGCTCCACATCTTCGAGCCGCGCTATCGGGCGATGGTGTCGGACTCGCTCGCCCGCGATCGGCGGATCGCGATGATCCAGCCGCGAGGCCCTGGCGAGCCTCCGCCCTTGTTCGACGTCGGCTGCGTCGGCCATATCCACGAGGTCGAACGGCTCGACGACGGACGCTTCAATCTGATCCTCGCCGGGCTGACGCGCTTCCGCATTCTGCGTGAGCTCGACGTGACGACGCCCTTCCGTCAGGTGGAGGCTGATCTGCAGGCGTTCGAGGACATCGCCGCGCCCGATGCCTTGCCGAGCATCGTTCGGGCCGAAATCGAGCGCGAGGCGCGCCGCTTTGCCGATGTGCGCGGAATCGCGGTCGACTGGACCGGAGTCAGCCGGCTCGATGACGAGACGCTGGTCAATGCGATCTGCGCACTGGCACCGTTCGACGTGGCTTCCAAGCAGGCGTTGCTGGAAGCAGAGACGCTGGAGGTGCGCGCAGACCTGCTGGCGCAAATCCTCGCCTTCTTCCGGCGGGGCGACGATGATGGGGCGACGCTGCAATGAGCGTCGATCCAGAGCTTCTCGCCATCCTCGTCTGTCCGGTGACGCGCACCCCGCTGCGCTATGACGAGGAACGGCAGGAACTGATCTCGGAGGCCGCAGGGCTCGCCTTCCCGATCCGCGAGGGGGTGCCGGTGATGCTCGTGGAAGAAGCCCGCCCGCTCTGAACGGGTGCGTTTCGGGCGGAGTTTAGATCGCCAGTCCTTCGAGCAGTTTGGGCAGCTTGCCCGTCTCGCCGCGCGCTTCGGCCATGAAGCGGCCCTTGAGTGGTCCGAGCCGCTGGACGGCGCCGAGTCCGATGCGGCGGACCGTGCGGGCCGCGCGGCCCTTTATGCCGAACAGACGGGTAAGCCCGTCGGTCGAAGCCGCCACCATGAAGCTGTCGAGGCTGCGCCAGCGCTGGTAGCGCGCGAGCAGTTGCGCGTCGCCGGGGTCGAGGCCGAGGCGCATGCCTTCGACCAGCACCTCGGTCAGCGCGGCCACGTCGCGATAGCCGAGATTGACGCCCTGACCCGCGATCGGGTGGATGCCGTGCGCTGCGTCGCCGACCAGGGCCAGCCGCGTGTCGGTTATGCGGGCGGCGTGGTGGAACCCAAGCGGATAGGAGGAGCGGGGGGAGGCGAGGCGGAAATCGCCGAGCAGTCCGCCCATGCGCTTCGCGGCTTCGGCCTGCCAGGCGCGGTCGGGCAGGCCGAGCATCGCCGGCGCATCCTTGGCCGAGACCGTCCAGACGATCGCGGAGCGATGCTCGCCTTCAGGCCCGTCGACCAGCGGCAGGATCGCGAAGGGACCCGACGGATAGAAGATCTCATAAGCGACATTGCCGTGCGGCTTGTCGTGGACGATCCCGGTAATCATCGCGACATGGCCGTAGCTCCAGCGCGCCACGGTGATGCCGGCCGCTTCCCGCGTCGGCGACTGGCGCCCCTCGGCGCCGATCAGCAGCGCGCCTTCGACGATGCGGCCGTCCGACAGCGTCACCGCCACGCCGTCGAGGTCGCGGCGGACGTCGACGGGCCGCAGCGGGCGCAGCAGCGTCAGCCCGTCCGCCGCCCGCGCGGCGGTATCGAGCGCGATGCGCAGGTCGCGATTCTCGAACATATGGCCGAGCGCGCCGTCGTCGGCGGGCGGCTCGAACATCAGCGCCTCGGGGCTGAGCCCGTCCTGCACGCTGATCGCATCGATCGCACAGCCTTTGCCGGCGAGAAACGCGCCGACGCCGATCGAATCGAGCATCCGCCAGGGCGCGCTGGCGACCGCAGAGGCGCGGCCGTCGAAGCCCGCCGCGAGCACGGCTTGCGGGTCGGCCGGGTCGATGACCGCCGCCTTGATTCCATGCTTGGAGAGAGCGATGCCGAGCGTCAGGCCGACCAGCCCTCCGCCCAGAATGATGACGTCCTGCCGTTCCATGCCCCCCGTCATAGGGCCAAGCGGTGGCGCGCGCCACCACTCCCGTCATGCCCCTTGGGACGGGGCTGCGCGACGAAGCGAAACGCGCCTCGCTTGACCGGGAGTCCGCGCTATGGGATTCTCCGTTCTGCATATTCATGCGGGCGCCGGTCGTCCCGCCGGCGGATGGAATCATGGCAAGTCGCAGCATCAGGATCGCAGGCGAAGACGAGACGCCGTCGGCGCCCCAGCCGACGGGCTGGCGCAACGCGCTGGCGGGCATGGGGCGTCGCGCCGGGGCCCTGCTGGCCGCTCTGGCGCTGATCGCCGGCACGATCGCGCTCGGTTTCGTTCTGGCCAGCTATCATGTCACCGACCCGTCGCTGAACACCGCCGCCGGCGGGCCGCCCAAAAATGTCTTCGGGCCTGTCGGTGCCTGGATCGCCGATCTGGGCCTGAGCCTCTTCGGCCCTGCTATCGCACTCGTCCTCCCGCTCGGCTTCGTCTGGGGGCTGCGGATGTGGCGCGCACACCCGGTCGGACGCTGGGGCCGGTCGATCGCGATCGCCTTGTGCGCCATCGCGCTGATGGGGGTTGGCCTCGCGCTTTTCCGGGGCGGCTCGGTGGCGGGGCTTCCGGCCGGCTATGGCGGCAGCCTCGGTCTCGGCGGTGCGGCGCTGGTCGGTTATGGCCTCGATCAGATCGCTGATCCGATGGTCGCCAATGGCGTCCGGCTGGGGAGTGCGGCACTGCTGGCCATCCTCGGCCTGTCGCTCTGGATATGGGGGCTCGGGCTGGAGGCGGACGAGCGCGACTGGCTGCTGCGGCGCGGCGCCCATGCGCGCCGCCCCGCCGAGCCGTTCGACGTGGACGACGAGGATGCGCCCTTCGACGAGACCGACATCAGCACGATCGACCGCGATCCGGTGCCGGTGCGTCCTCCGCGCCATGCCCCGATCGAGGAGGATGCCGAGCTTGCCCCGCCGCCGGTCATTGCCGATCGCAAGAAGGCGGCCGCACCGTCGGCCAAGGCGGTCGCACGCGAACGGCAGAGCTCGCTGCCACTGGGCGATACCTACAAGCTGCCCAGCCTCTCGCTGCTTTCGCCGCCGCCGCCCGCTACCAACAAGACGATCGACAAGGCCGCACTGGAGCGCAACGCCCGCCTGCTGGAAACCGTGCTCGACGACTTCAACGTTAAGGGCCGGATCGTCGAGATCCGCCCCGGCCCGGTCGTCACCATGTACGAGCTGGAGCCGGCTGCCGGCATCAAAGCCAGCCGCGTGATCGCGCTGGCCGACGACATCGCGCGCAACATGTCCGCGCTGTCGGCGCGTATCGCGGTCATTCCGGGCCGGACGGTGATCGGTATCGAACTGCCCAATGCGAAGCGCGAGACCGTCTCGCTGTCCGAACTGATCGCCAGCGACGCCTTTGAGGAAGCTGCCACCGGCCTTGCGCTGGTGCTGGGCAAGAATATCGGCGGCGATCCGGTGATCGCCGATCTCGCGCCGATGCCGCATCTGCTGGTCGCGGGCACCACCGGCTCGGGCAAATCGGTCGGCATCAACTCGATGATCCTCTCGCTGCTCTACCGGCTGACGCCCGAACAGTGCCGGATGATCATGATCGATCCGAAGATGCTCGAACTGAGCATCTACGACGACATTCCCCACCTCCTGTCGCCGGTGGTGACCGAACCGCAAAAGGCGGTGCGCGCGCTCAAATGGGCGGTCGAGCAGATGGAGGACCGCTACCGGATGATGTCCTCGGTCGGGGTGCGCGGCCTCGCGAGCTTCAACGAGCGGGTCCGCGCGGCCAAGGCCAAGGGTCAGCCGCTCGGCCGTCGCATCCAGACCGGCTATGACGCCGAGACCGGCCAGCCGATCTACGAGGAAGAGAAGCTCGAATTCGATCCGCTGCCGCAGATCGTGGTCATCGTCGACGAACTCGCCGACCTGATGATGACGGCGGGCAAGGAGGTCGAGTTCCTGATCCAGCGGCTGGCACAGAAGGCGCGCGCGGCCGGCATTCACCTGATCATGGCGACGCAGCGGCCGTCGGTCGACGTCATCACCGGCGTGATCAAGGCCAATCTGCCGACCCGGATCAGCTTCCAGGTCACCAGCAAGATCGACAGCCGCACCATCTTGGGCGAGCAGGGCGCCGAGCAACTGCTCGGCAAGGGCGACATGCTGTACATGCCGGGCGGCAAGCAGATCGTCCGCGTCCACGGCCCGTTCGTGTCCGACGACGAGGTGCGCGCGGTCGCCGACCATTGGCGCTCGCAGGGTACCCCAGACTATATCCAGGCGGTCACCGAGGAGCCCGAAGATGGCGGCTTCGCGATGGAGGGCGGCCCCACCGGTCCCGACGATCCCGAAACGCAGGCCTATCGCCGGTCGATCCAGCTGGTGGTCGAGAACCGCAAGGCGTCGACCAGCTGGCTCCAGCGGCAGCTGCGGGTGGGCTATAATTCGGCGGCGCGGCTGATCGAGCGACTGGAAAAGGACGGGATCGTGTCGCAGCCCGATCATGTCGGGCGGCGTGAGGTGCTGGTCGACGTCGCCGACCTGGGGCGGTTCCTGAACTGAGCCGCACCGCGCATCGCCTGTGATGCCGATCACCGCAGGCCATGCGAATCGGTGCGATGAAGGGAGCATGAAGCTGCTCCCGCTCCTGCTCGGCCTGACCGTGCTTCCGTCCGCCCTGTCTGCGCAGGGCCTGCCGATCGATTTCGATGTCGATGCGGTCGTCGCCGAACGGGCGCAGCAGGAGGCCACGCTCGCGACGAAGGACGATGCCGGGGCCGCCCCCCGTTCCGTCCGGCTGGGCGAACGTCGTCCGTTGCAGGCCGATGAGGCGCCGACACCAGCCCTTTCGCCCCAGCCCGCCCAGCCCGAAGGCTGAACCAGCCATCGGGCTTTTGCACAATCCCGCTTTGCCTGGTGGCCATCTCTTGCCATAGGCACGCGCCATGACCGACCCGGCGGCTCTGCCCATCTGCGTCGCGGCGCTATACCGCTTCGCGCGCTTCGACGATCCCGAAGCGGTGCGCGTACCGCTGGCTGCGCGCTGCGGGGAGTTGGGGATCAGGGGCACGCTGCTCGTCGCGCGCGAGGGTCTGAACGGGACCATCGCCGGGACCGACACCGCGATCGCCGCGATCGTCGACCATATCCGTTCGATCCCCGGCTGTGCCGATATCGAGGTCAAATATTCGCGCGCGGCGGCGATGCCTTTCCACCGGATGAAAGTTCGGCCGAAGCGCGAGATCGTGACGATGGGGCAGCCCAACATCGATCCGCTCGAAGGGGTCGGCCATTATGTCGAGCCGGAGGACTGGAACGCGCTGATCGCCGATCCCGAGGTGGTCGTCATCGACACGCGCAACGACTACGAGGTCGCGATCGGCAGCTTTGCCGGCGCGATCGACCCCAAGACGCCCAGCTTCCGTGACTTCCCCGCCTGGTTCCGGGCCGAGCGCGAGCGGCTGGCGGGGGAAGGCAAGGCGGCACCGCGCGTCGCCATGTTCTGCACCGGCGGCATACGCTGCGAAAAGGCGACGGCCTTCGTGAAGGCCGAGGGGATCGAGGATGTCTATCACCTCAAGGGTGGCATCCTGAAATATCTGGAGACGGTCGACCCCGCCGACAGCCTGTGGGAGGGCGAATGCTTCGTCTTCGACCAGCGGGTTGCGGTCGGCCATGGTCTCGCACCCGGCAGCCACAGCCTGTGCTTCGCCTGCCGCCGGCCGGTCAGCCCCGATGACCGGCAGTCGCCGCTCTATGTCGAGGGTGCGTCCTGCCCCGCCTGCCATGACGAGCGCGACGAGGACCAGCGCCGCCGCTATGCCGAGCGCAACCGGCAGGAGCGCCTCGCCGCCCAGCGCGGCGTCGCCCATGTCGGTGCCGTGCTGCCCGTGGCCGATGACCGCGCTGCCGATCCTCTATAGTTTCCGCCGCTGCCCCTATGCGATGCGGGCGCGGATGGCGCTATTCGCATCAGGGCAGCGCTGCGAGATCCGCGAGGTGAAGCTGTCCGCGAAGCCGCCCGAACTGGCGGCGGCATCGCCGAAGGCGACGGTCCCCGTGCTGTGCCTGCCCGACGGCAGGGTGATCGACGAAAGCGTCGATATCATGCGCTGGGCCTTGGACCAGGCCGATCCCGAAGCCTGGGTCGACCGCGACGATCCGGCACTGACCGCGGCCAATGACGGGGAGTTCAAGCATCATCTGGACCGCTACAAATATCCCGAGCGCCATGGCAGCGACGCGGCGATGCACCGGGCCGAGGGGCTGAGGCTGCTCGGTCGACTGGAGCGGCGTCTGGTCGACCAGCCCTGGCTGTGCGGCGATCGGCGTGGTCTTGCCGATATCGCCCTCTTTGCCTTCGTGCGACAGTTCGCCGAGGTCGATCGGGTGTGGTTCGATGCGCAGCCTTTGCCGGAGGTCCAGCGCTGGCTCGCCGGACTGATCGGGAGCGATCTCTTCGCCGGGATCATGGTTCGCTTGGCGCCCTGGAAGGCCGGCGACGTCCCGATCCTCTTTCCAGCCTAGTTCAAGGCTTGGCCGGCGGCGCCGGGTCGGGCGGGTTGTGCTTTTCGACGAAGGCCACCGAGGCCTTGAGCATTGCCAGCCGCGTCTCGCCCCTCGACAGCCAGTGATCCTCGCCTTCGAGCTTGATGAACTCGTGCGGCTTGCCCGCGCGCGACAGGGCCGCCGCCATCTGGCGGCTCTGGTCGAAGGGCACGACGATGTCGTCGACGCCGTGGATCAGCAGGATGGGCGCATCGGCGCGTTCGGCGAAGTTGGCGGGGGAAACCGCCTTCATGTCCCGGCCTGTGCCGACCTCGGTGCGCAAGGCACGTATGACGGTGCGGTTCTGCCCGCTCGCGCGGATATTGGTGGAAAGCATGCGGGCTACGTCTGCGACGCCCGCAACGGAAACTGCGCAGCGGTAAAGACCCTGCTGCAGCGTGACACCCGCCAGCGCCGCATAGCCGCCATAGCTGGCGCCGACGATGCACACGCGCTTCGGATCGATGATGCCCTGCCGCGCGAGATCGGCGACCCCGTCCGAAATGTCGGTCTGTATCTTGCGGCCCCATTCGCCGCGGCCGGCAAGCCGGAAGGCAGGGCCCAGTCCTTCAGACCCCCGGAAGTTGGGCTGCAATACGGCATAGCCTCGCGATGCATAGGCCTGCGCCCACCAGTCGAACACGGGGTAGTCGCGTGCGGCAGGGCCACCATGGGGCAGGACGATAAGCGGCAGATTGCGCTCGCTCCGCCCTGACGGCAGGGTCAGGACCGCCCCGATCTCGAGGCCATCGCCCGCCTTGTAGCGGATCAACCGCATCGGTCCCACGTCGCCTATATTGATCGCATAGCTGCTGCCCAGCGGTTCGGCGCGCCCTGTCTTGATGTCGACGACCCAGTAGCTCTGAGGGTCGCCCGGCCCGTCGGTACGAACGATCATTTTGTCGAAGCTGGTATTGGCGTCGATCAGGCGCACCGTAGCGCCGGGAAAGGCCCGGCGGGCTGCGGCCATGCGCTTTTCATGCCGCTCGTCGAAAAAATGATCTTCCTGGATATCCGCGTCACGGGTGTAGCCAACGGTCAGCCGGCTTCGGTCGTGGGTAATCAGCCGTTCAGCATATTCGTCAGGCAGCAGTTCGACGGGCGTTCCACCGGTCAGCGGCACTTCGAAAACCTTGCGCCGCCCCTCTGAGTCCTCGTCGACATAAGTCACGGTGCCTGCGGAGCGCCCCAGGCTGAGCAGCGAGACGTCGCCCAGCGGGGAGCGGCCGCTTGCGATCTTCTGACGCTGTCCATTGTAGAGCGTCCAGTCGCCCCGGTCTTCTTCATAGTCGAGAAAGGCAGCGAGGCTGCCGTCAGCGGCGACGACCCAGTCGCGCGACGTCGAATCCGATGGCGCTCGGTTCGATACGAGGCGCGCCTTTTGCGTCTGCAGGTCGACCTCGTACAGTTCGGCCTTGGTGCTCTTGAGCATGAAATCATAGCCAGACCGCTCCAGCGTGATTCCGCCGAAATAGCCGTACCAGCGCCCGTCCCGCTCGATGGCTCCATAATAGCCGCGCACACCGCCGGTGATGCGGTCCTCTTTCTGGAAGATCGTCCAGGGTGCGCCCTTGCCCAGGTTGACGACGACCATGTTGCTGAGTTCGGTCTTGTCGGTCGTGAAGCCGAAGCCGAGAGCATAGGTGCTGGTGGTGTGGATCAGCAGGATTTCGTCGCCCGCCCAGTGGATCGCGCGCAGCTTGTAGTCGCCGACCTCGACCGATGAGAGCAGCTTTCGGTTCGCGTCGGTCACCAGCAACTGGCGCTTGCCCTGGAACATGCCGATCACTGCGATCCGCTCGCCCGAGGGCGACATGGCGGTCATCTCCAGCGTCGGCAGCTTGCCATAGACGTCGATCGGAGGGGCGGCGGCGGCCGGAATACAAGCCAGCATCAGACATATGGCCATAAGCCGCGCGAACCACGAGAAGACGATCATTGCTGCCCCCTTAGGAGCCCTATCGATAGCTGCGCGGCTGGCGGCGGCCAGCCCATATTGCTCCGATTCGGAGCAATCGGCCGGCTATTCGGCGGCTTCGGGCAGCGAGGCGGCGGTGGTCCAGCCGAGGCGGGGGATGTTGATCGAGCGCTTGCCCGACAGGTCGGTGCGCAGGACGAAGATGCCCTGCTCCTCCATATAGGCGATCAGCCGGCGGACGCGGCCGAGCGAATGGGTGCCATAGACCTGCGCCATCACGGTGTCGGACGGCGCTTCCTGCCCGTCGCGCGCGGCGCGGGCGACCAGCAGGAAGGGGGCGAGCATGTCGTCGGGCAGCGAGGCGCCGATCGCCATCGCGTCGAGCCAGCCTTCGTCGAGTTCGCCATAAAGGCCGGCGCGCGCCATGGCGAGACGACGGCGGAAGCCAGCGAGATCGAGCCCGGGGCTCGTCAGGCGCTGCATCCGGCAGCGCACCGCGAAGTCCTGGAACAGCACGGCGGGCTGGCGATAGGTCGCCTCGGGATCCTCGACCATTTCGCGCAGCACGGCGTCGATCACGGCCTCGCGCTCCTCGTCGGGCATAGCGGGGCCACCCGGCGCGGCCGATGGCGTCAGCACCGGGCCCGAACGGCTTATCGCGCGGAGCAGGTCGTCGCTGGTCGGCACAGGTGCGCGCGGCGGCGGTGGCACGACGGGCAGGTCGTCGCCCGGTGCGAACAGCAGGCCCTGCAGATCCTCGGGCGGGGCGGAGGGCAGGGGGACCAGCTTGGGGCTGCCACTGCGCGCGGATGTCTGCACCGCGCCGACGGTCACCGCGATAGGGCGGCGAGACACCGCCGGGCCGAGCGCGAGGAACTGGCCGCGCGGTAGGTCGCGGATTGTCTCGGCCTGGCGGCGATCCATGCCAAGCAGATCGGCCGCGCGCGCCATGTCGATGTCGAGGAAGGTGCGCCCCATCATGAAGTTCGAGGCTTCGGCCGCGACATTCTTGGCGAGCTTGGCCAGCCGCTGGGTGGCGATCACGCCCGCCAGGCCGCGCTTGCGACCGCGGCACATCAAATTGGTCATCGCACCGAGCGATGCGCGGCGCGCCTCGTCCGACACTTCGCCGGCAACGGCGGGAGCGAACAGCTGCGCCTCGTCGACGACGACCAGCGCGGGATACCAGAAATCGCGCGGGGCATCGAACAGGGCCGACAGGAAGGTCGCCGCACAGCGCATCTGCTGTTCGATCTCGAGTTCGTCGAGCGCCAGCACCACCGAGACGCGATGTTCGCGGATGCGGTTGGCGAGGCGGACGATCTCGGCCTCGCTATGGTCGAAGGCCTGGATGACGACATGGCCGAAGCGATCGGCGAGGGTGACGAAATCGCCTTCCGGGTCGACCACGACCTGCTGGACGACATTGGCCGATTCCTCGAGCAGCCGGCGCAGCAGATGCGACTTTCCCGAACCCGAATTGCCCTGCACGAGCAGGCGGGTGGCGAGCAGCTCCTCCACGTCGAAATGGACCGACTGGCCCGGGCCGCTGGTGCCGATGTCGATTCGTGCGGTCACGTGGGGTGTCTGGCGGATCGAAGGCCCCTTGTTCAAGCCGCCTGCGGCAGAAAGCTGTGGATGACTCGCCTTTGCCGTCGGGTCGCGCGTCGTCGGCGGGGATGACGATCCCGGCCCCGGCCGCTATATCGGCGCGATGACCGACATTGCAGACCTGACCCGCGTCCCCAGCACCTCGCTGGCGATCGCAGACCAAGACGCCCATGGCTTCGCGCAGGCGATCGGGCGCTCGTTCGAGCGCTTCGGTTTCGCCGTGGTGGCCGATCACGGCATCCCGGCCGACCTGATCGCGCGCGCGGAAGCGGCAGCCAAGGCGTTCTTCGCGCTGCCGGAGGATGTGAAGCGCGGCTATCATGTCGCGGGCGGCGGCGGTCAGCGCGGCTACACGCCCTTCCGGGTCGAGACCGCCAAGGACGCGACCGAAGCCGACCTCAAGGAGTTCTGGCATGTCGGCCGGGAGCTGCCCGCCGGGCATGTCTATGCCGACCAGATGCCGGCCAATCTCTGGCCGCAGGAGGTCGCCAACTTCCGCCAGACCTATCTCGACCTGTTTGCCGCCTTCGAGCAGACCGGCGCCCGCATATTGTCGGCGATTGCGCTCTACCTCGACCTGCCGGCGGATTTCTTCGTCGATGCAGTGCGCGACGGCAATTCGATCCTGCGGCTGCTGCATTACCCGCCGATCGGTCCCGATGCGCCGGGGATCCGGGCCGGCGCGCATGAGGATATCAACACGATCACGCTGTTGCTCGGCGCCGAGGAGGGCGGGCTGCAACTGCTGGATCGCGACGGCCGCTGGCTGGCGGTCGACATCGCGCCGGGCGAACTGGTGGTGAACATCGGCGACATGCTCCAGCGGCTGACCAATGGCCGCCTGCCGTCGACCAGCCACCGCGTGATGAACCCGCCGCCCGAGCGGCGCGGCTTCGCGCGCTATTCGATGCCCTTCTTCCTGCATTTCCGGCCCGACTATCTGATCGAGACGCTGCCGCAGACGATCACAGCCGATCGGCCCAATCGTTTCCCCGAGCCGATTACCGCCAATGATTATCTGCTCGAGCGGCTGCGCGAGATTAAGCTGATCTGATCGCGCGGAGCAGTCTCGCAATGGGCGCGTGAGAATTCACGCTTTCCCTCGCGGCGGAAGCTGGGTTAGCCTGTTCTCCTAAAAGGGGATTCCGGAAATGCGCCTGACCACCAGCCTCACTGCTCTTGCCATCGCGCTCGCGCCGTTCGCGGCGCACGCTGCCGACAGGAAGAAGGACGAAGAGGCGGCTGCCGCGCCCGCACCGGTGCCGCCGCCTACTGTCTCGGTTACCAAGCATAAGGGCGTCTTCGGCGGCCAGTCGATCGCCTACACGGCGACCACGGGCGAAACCTACCTGAACGACAAGGATGGCAAGCCGGCGGCAGCGATCTTCTCGACCGCCTATGTCCGCGACGGCGGCGATCCGAAAACCCGGCCGGTCACGTTCCTCTATAATGGCGGCCCCGGTTCGGGCTCGCTCTGGCTGCACATGGGCGCCTTCGGCCCGAAGCGCGTCGTGCTGCCCGATGCGAAGGACGACGGCGCGCCGCCCTATCCGCTGGTCGACAACCCCGAGAGCCTGCTCGACGTCACCGACATGGTGTTCATCGATCCGGTCGGTACCGGTTTCTCGCACACGCTCGGCGGCAAGGACCCCAAGGATTATTGGGGCGTGTCGTCCGACGCCAGGTCGATCTCCGAGTTCATCCGCAAATGGCTCAGTGAGAATGGCCGCTGGGCGTCGCCCAAATATATCGGCGGCGAAAGCTATGGCACCACCCGCTCGGTCGCGCTGATCAACGAGCTGGAGGGCAGCTACAACGACGTCGCGGTCAATGGGATCATCCTGATCTCGACCATCCTAGACTTCGCGGCGCCGGCCGAGGTGCAGGGCAATGAAATGCCCTATATTCTCAACCTGCCGTCGATGACGACGACGGCCTGGTATCATCGCAAGCTGCCCAACCCGACCGCGACCGTCGCCGAGGCGGCAGCGCAGGCGCGGGCCTTCGCGATCGGGCCTTATGCGGCGGCGCTGCTCAAGGGCAACCAGCTGGGCGCAGAGGAGCGCGCTTCGGTCCGCGCCGAACTGTCGCGGCTCACCGGCCTGTCCGAGCAGTTTCTCGACAACGCCAATCTGCGCGTGACGCCGGGCCGCTTCTACAAGGAGCTTCTGCGCGATCGCGGTCTGACCGTGGGTCGGCTCGATTCCCGCTACACGGGCATCGACTATGACCGCGCGGGCGAGGAGGGGGACAACGACCCGAGTTTCTATGGGATCGACGCCTCCTACACATCGGCCGTGAACAGCTATCTGCGCGGCGACCTGAAATATGCGACCGACCGCCAATATGTGACGATCGGCGGGGTGCGCGGGTGGGACTGGAAGCTCGAGGGGCAGGGTGGTCGCGACGGTGAGGTCTATGTCAACGTCGCGCCCTATCTCGGCCGGGCCCTGCGCGAGAATAGCGGGCTGCGCGTGTTCGTCGGTCAGGGCTATTATGACTTCGCGACGCCCTTCTTCGGCGCCGAATATTCGCTGAACCGGCCGGGCTTCGACCCGGCTCGGATCCAGTTCCATTATTATGATGCCGGCCACATGATGTATGTCCGGCAGGAAGACCTGCGCAAACTGAGCGCCGACGTGAAGGCGTTCATCCGCGCGCGTTGATGCCCGTCAAATAGCGGGAGCAGGCCCCTCCCGGCGGGGAGGGGTCAGCCCCGGCCGCGATAGCCGGGAACGCCCTGGTCGGGCACCCACAGACCTTCGGGCGCCGGGCCCGACTGCCAGAAGACGTCGATCGGTATGCCGCCGCGCGGATACCAGTAGCCGCCGATCCGCAGCCAGTGGGGCTTCATCTCGTCGAACAGCCGCTGGCCGATGCCGACGGTGCAGTCCTCGTGGAAGCCCGCATGGTTGCGGAAGGACCCGAGGAACAGCTTGAGCGACTTGGATTCGACGATCGTCTCGGCCGGAGCATAGTCGATCACGAGATGCGCGAAATCGGGCTGGCCGGTTACCGGGCAGAGCGATGTGAACTCGGGCGCGGCGAAGCGCACCATATAGAGACCCTTGCGCGGGTTGGGCACATAATCGAGGATCGCTTCCTCGGGCGTGGCCGGAAGCGTGCTGGTCTGGCCGAGATGGAGCGGTTTGGACATGCGGCGCCCTTAGCGAAGCGCTGGCGGGATCGCCATATCTGTATGAAAATTGCAAATATGGGCATCAGGAACAAATATACTTGC
>NZ_JAGMXV010000110.1 GCF_018006725.1 Rhizorhabdus sp. | reverse complement strand
ATCATGCCCGCCAGGAAATTGGGCAGGACCATCATCCAGAGATAGGGCCAGCCGATCGCCGCGATCAGCGCCGGCGATCCACCCGGCTTGCGGCCGGTCAGATCGGCCCAGCACCACAGGACGACGACCGCGGCATAGACGATGAGCAAGGCCGGGCGCAGCCTATGGCGGAAGATCAGGGTCAGCAGCGCCAGCCCGACATAGCAGAGCGCTTCGAAGCGAATGCTCCACAGCGAGCCGTTGATCGCGGTGACAGGGTTGTCACGGAACAGGTTGGGCACCGGGAAGTGATTGGACAGAAGCAGGTTGCCGGCCAGCGTCGCAGCGGCCTCGGCCGGTCCGATCGTGAATCCGGGCGGCGCGAAGAACGGGGTGACGACGAAGGCGCAGACGGAGGTTGCGACCATATAGCCGGGCAAGATCCGCCGCACCCGGCGCAGGGCGAACCGGCCGACGCCGGGGGACATGTCGAAGCTGCGCGCGACCAGAAAACCGCTGATGATGAAGAAAGCCCAGACGCCGATGTTGCCGCTGTTGTAATAGCCGTTGGTGAGGAGCGAGAGCGGCTCCGTCGCTTCGCTGCCGAAGCGCAGCGCGAAGCAATGCGAAAACAGGACCAGAAACGCCATGGCGAGGCGGATGGCGTCGAAATTATTGCGTTCGAGCGATCCCTGCCCCGCGGGTATCAGCATCCTGTCCATCCTTCCGAACGGTCCCCCGCTTAGCGGTCCTGCCCGCTCTTGCCGGGCCGGGCAAGAGACTGCACCTTCGGGGCGGTTCCTGTTTCCAGAATCGCCTCCGCCCGGTTGACAGGGCGTCGAGTCGTCTTTAGTGACCCTCGCTCCCATACCGTCCCGACCGGTACCGCTTCGCGCGCGTGCCGTCCGTGCTGCGTTGTGGGAGGCGGCCCCGGTCCGACGGGGAGAGCGTCGAGATGGGGCGGATTGCCAGCCGCCCCGTGGAGCAGGAGAATAGCACAGTGGCACGTATTGCGGGTGTCAATATCCCGACCAACAAGCGCGTCGTTATCGCGCTGACCTACATTCACGGCATTGGCCCGGCCAAAGCCCAGGAGATCACCACCAAGCTGGGCATCGAGCCGCAGCGTCGCGTGCAGGACCTGAGCGATCAGGAAGTCCTGCAGATCCGCGAAGCGATCGACGCCGGCTACACCGTCGAGGGCGATCTTCGCCGTCAGGTGGCGATGAACATCAAGCGTCTGATGGACCTGGCCTGCTATCGCGGCCTCCGTCATCGCAAGGGTCTTCCGGTCCGTGGCCAGCGCACGCACACCAATGCGCGCACCCGCAAGGGCAAGGCCAAGCCGATCGCTGGCAAGAAGAAGTAATGGGCTTGAGTGCCGGACCATCGGGTCTCGGCGCTCGCTCCTTCATGTAGGAAACGGATAAGATGGCACGTGAACCTCAGCGCATTCGCCGCCGCGAGCGCAAGAACATCACCGCCGGCGTCGCACATGTGAACGCCAGCTTCAACAACACCATGATCACCATCACGGACGCGCAGGGCAATGCGATTGCCTGGTCGTCGGCCGGCATGATGGGCTTCAAGGGCAGCCGCAAGTCGACCCCTTACGCCGCGCAGGTTGCGGCCGAGGACGCCGGCAAGAAGGCCGCCGAGCATGGCGTCCGCACGCTCGAGGTCGAGGTCAAGGGCCCCGGTTCGGGCCGTGAATCGGCTCTGCGCGCCCTGCAGGCGGTCGGCTTCCACATCACGTCGATCCGCGACGTGACGCCGATCCCGCACAACGGCGTTCGTCCTTCGAAGCGTCGCCGCGTCTGATCCGGTGCGGAGGCTTCGGCCTCCGCTCTCCGTCTTTTCCGGCAGGCTGCCTTCCGTCGCCTGCCATACCCTGAGGGGAACACAGTGGCTGTCAACGCAAAGAACTGGCAGGAACTCAAGAAGCCGAACGGCCTCGAAAAGAAGTCGGGCGGCGACGGCAAGAGCAAGGCGACCTTCGTTGCCGAGCCGCTGGAGCGCGGCTTTGGTCTGACGCTGGGCAACTCGCTGCGTCGCGTGCTGCTGTCCTCGCTGCAGGGCGCGGCGGTGACCTCGATCAAGATCGAAAATGTCCTTCACGAGTTCTCCAGCCTCGCTGGCGTGCGTGAGGACGTGACCGACATCGTTCTCAACGTGAAGCAGATCGCGCTGCGCATGCAGGGCGACGGCGCGCGTCGTCTTCAGCTCTCGGCGACCGGCCCGGCCGAAGTCACCGCCGGCATGATCGCGACCCCCGGCGACATCGAGGTGATGAACCCCGATCTGGTCATCTGCCACCTCGACGATGGCGCGACGCTCAACATGGAGCTGACCGCCGACATCGGTAAGGGCTATGTCACTGCGGCGGCGAACCGTCCGGTGGATGCCCCGATCGGCCTGATCCCGGTCGACGCGCTCTACTCGCCGGTCCGCCAGGTGGCGTACAAGGTCGAGAACACCCGCGTCGGTCAGGAGCTGGACTATGACAAGCTCACGCTGACGATCGAGACCGACGGCACGGTGACCCCGGAAGACGCGCTCGCCTATTCGGCCCGCATCCTCCAGGATCAGCTGCAGTTGTTCGTCCACTTCGACGACGGCATGGCGATCACGGCTCCGGCCGCTGGTGGCTCGACCGCCGGCAGCGCCGCTGGCGAGCCCGAGGGCGACGCCAACCAGCTCAACCGCTACCTTCTCAAGAAGGTGGACGAGCTGGAGCTCAGCGTCCGTTCGGCCAACTGCCTCAAGAACGACAACATCATCTATATCGGCGATCTGGTCCAGAAGACCGAGGCCGAGATGCTGCGCACGCCGAATTTCGGCCGCAAGTCGCTCAACGAGATCAAGGAAGTCCTCGCTTCGATGGGCCTCCGCCTGGGCATGGAAATCCCGGGCTGGCCGCCTGAGAATATCGAGGAAATGGCCAAGAAGCTCGAGCAGGAATTCTGATGCGATGGGGAGGGCGACCTCCCCATTCATCGAGAGGGCAAGGGGCGGCCCCTCCGAAATCGCCGCCTGGCTTGGGGTACCTTGAACGGCCCCCTGACAAACGAAGGAAAGAGATATGCGCCATCGCGTTGGCGGTCGTAAGCTTCAGCGGACCGCATCCCACCGTACCGCCCTGTTCCGCAACCAGTCGGCGGCCCTGATCAAGCATGAGCAGATCATGACCACCCTCGCCAAGGCGAAGGAGCTTCGCCCCTATGTCGAGAAGCTGGTCACGCTGGCGAAGAAGGGTGGTCTGGCCAACCGTCGTCTCGCCCATGCCCGTCTGCAGGACGACGTTCAGCTGAAGAAGCTGTTCGAGGTTCTGGCCGAGCGTTATGCGTCGCGCAACGGCGGCTATACCCGCATCATCAAGGCCGGCATCCGCGCTTCGGACGCCGCCCCGATGGCGATCATCGAGTTCGTCGATCGTGACGTCGCCGCCAAGGGCCAGGACTCTGGTCCGGTCGCGGGCGACGAGGACATGGCCGACGCGGCCTGATCCTGGGCGGCCTCCCAATGGAGGCCGAACTATCGCATTGAAAAGAGAGCCGCGGGCGTTACGCTTGCGGCTCTTTTTCTTTGTGTGCGGAGAGGGCGTTTCCGGATGGTGTCGAGGATCGTGCGGGCGTCGCTGGGTGCAGCGGGGCTCCTTCTCTGCCTGTCCGGACCAGCCCGTCTCGCCGCTGCGGAGCCCAGCGTGACCTATCCCGAAACGCGCCGTCAGCCGATCGTCGAGGAGATGTTCGGCGAACGGATTGCCGACCCCTATCGCTGGCTGGAACGCGACGTCCGTACCGATTCCGAAGTGGCGGACTGGGTGGAGGCGCAGAATGCGACCACCCGGGCCTATCTCGGATCGCTCAAGGGCCGCGACGCGCTGCGCGCGCGGCTGAAGCAGCTGTGGGACTATGAGCGCAGCGGCGTGCCCCGAAAGCGCGGCGGGCGTTATTTCCACACCTATAATAGCGGCCTGCAGAACCAGTCGGTGCTGATGGTGCGCGACGATCTGAAGGCGGGCCCCCGGCTGTTGCTCGACCCCAATGGCTGGTCGAAGGATGGCGCTACCGCGCTCGACGAATGGCGCCCCTCCAATGACGGCCGCTTCGTCCTTTATTCGGTGCAGGATGGGGGGAGCGACTGGCGCACGCTGCGCGTCATCGATGCGACGAACGGGCAGGTGCTGCCCGACGAGATACGCTGGGTGAAATTCTCGACCCTCGCCTGGGACGGGCGGGCCGACGGCTTCTTCTACTCGCGCTTTCCCGAGCCGAAGCAGGGCGCGGCCTTCCAGCAGCTCAATCTGCACCACCAGATCTATTATCATCGCCTGGGCACGCCGCAGTCCGAGGACCGGCTGATCTACGCCACGCGCAGCCGCCCGCGCCTGAACCATCATGCCGAGACGACGCAGGACGGCCGCTATCTGCTCGTCACCTCGAGCGAGGGCACCGACGAGCGCTACGAAATCACGCTGTTCGACCTCTCCGATCCCGAGCTCAAGCCCCGGCGTCTCGTGCGCGGCTTCACCAATGAGTGGGCGCTGGCGGGCAGCATCGGCGACAGGCTCTATTTCCGGACGAATTTTCAGGCTGCGCGTCAGCGCCTGGTAATGCTCGACGTCTCACAACCGCGCCCGCGCCCGGTCGAGGTCGTGCCGCAGGGGACCGATACGCTGGTCGGGGCGTCGCTCGTCGGCAGCCGGCTGATCCTCGCTTATCTCGGTGACGCTAAGACCGAAGCGGTGCTGTACGAACTCGACGGGCGTCCGGTCGGCCCGATCAAGCTGCCCGACATCGGCACAGGCGCCGGCTTCGGCGGGCGGGCTGGGGATCCGGAGACCTTCTTCAGCTTCTCCAGCTTCGCCACGCCCTCGACCATCTATCGCTTCGATACGTCGACCGGAAAGATGGAGCCGTTCATCAAGCCGAGGCTCAGCTTCGATCCCGAGGATTTCGACGTCGACCAGAAATTCTTCCGATCGCGCGACGGCACCGAGGTGCCGATGTTCGTCGCCCGCAAGAAGTCGACCCCGTCGGGCGCGCCGGCGCTGCTCTACGGCTATGGCGGGTTCAACGTGGCGATGACGCCGACCTTCTCGCCGGCGGTACTCGACTGGATGGAGATGGGCGGGGTCTATGCCGTCGCCAATCTCCGGGGGGGCGGCGAATATGGCAAGGCCTGGCACGATGCCGGACGGCTCGACCGCAAGCAGAACGTTTTCGACGACTTCATCGCGGCGGGCGAATATCTGATCGCCAGCGGGATCAGCGCGAAGGGCAGGCTGGCGGCGATGGGCCGCTCCAATGGCGGGTTGCTGGTCGGTGCTGTAGTCAACCAGCGCCCCGACCTGTTCGCCGCCGCCAATCCGGCGGTCGGCGTGATGGACATGCTCCGCTTCACCAAATTCACCGCCGGCCGCTACTGGATCGACGATTACGGAGATCCCGGGAAGGAAGAAGATTTCCACGTCCTGCGCGGCTATTCGCCCTATCACAACATCCGCGACGGCGTGGACTATCCCGCCATCCTCGTGACGACCGCCGACACCGACGACCGCGTGGTGCCGGGCCACAGCTTCAAATATGCGGCCGCGCTGCAGTCGGCCTCGATCGGCTCCCGCCCCCACCTAATCCGCATCGAAACGCGCGCCGGTCATGGCTCGGGCAAGCCGACCGACAAGGTGATCGACGAATATGCCGATCTCTGGGCGTTCCTCGGCCATTGGACAGGGTTGAAGCTGCCGGAATAGGGGGCGCAACTGATGGCGCCGGCGGTCCGGCAGTCACGCATTTATGCGCCCTTGCAAGCCGCAGCGTCGTCAGGATGACGGCTATAATCAACGGGATCTCGCCGAACGTCGAAACTGATCCGTATAACGGGGCGACCTTCCGTGAAAAGAACTCTGTAAGTATTATTATAAGATTTTCGAAATACGATTTTCCCATTAATCATAGAAGGCGCGATGGGCATTGTAATTACAGCACCAATCTTATGCATTTCGTATTGGAAAGGAATCGGCCCTTCCATTACGGAGATTTTTAATCCCTTCGGTCCAATAGAGAAAGCGGGCGATTCGGGTGCGGTGTAACACCCAAATATTGTAGCGGCGTCGAGCTCACCGCGTTCGCGAGGTTGGGAGCATGCAATCAGCGTAGCGATAATCGAGAATGAAAAAATAGATCGGCATGTCATGGTCGAACGTTAGCCAGGCTAAATTGTAGGGTCAAAGACGGATCGCTCTTATTCATAAATTGGCAATCAGCGTTGTTTGGAGATTTTGCGCATTTAAATTGCGGGACAGTGCATTTTAGTCATACAGCCGCGTAGAATGCCCACGGACCAGCCGATGCGCCACAGCCGTTATGGCTCGCGATCCGTCGGCTGTGAGGCAACAAACTGCGCCCTCAACTCATTGGCTTGGCCACGCGAGCAGTGGCTGTCGCTCGCCGGCTGTCGCGTTCCGACACCACCCACCCTACACAAACATGCAGGCATGATTGTTTTTTCTTGCCAGCCTCGCCTCTCGTGCTGTTTCTAGCGGCGCGCGCCTGATGCGGTCGACTCGAACTCGGCGGTCGTGATGCGTGCGGAGGGAGAGGAATGCGGGTGAACAAGCGGAAGGTGGCTGCCGTCGGGGCAGCGTTGGCGCTGATGCTGGCGGGTGCCGCCAGCGTGACCGGGCAGCCGGTCAGCGAAAGCCAGGCGATGGAGAAGAAGCGGATCCGCTCGCAGGACGAGTTGCAGAGCAAGGACCGCAATGCGATCGACCCCGCCACTGCGCCGGGCCGCAAGATCTACGCCGACAATTGCGCTGCCTGCCATGAGGGCGGGGTGCCGCGCGCGCCGTCGCCGACCTTTCTGACGCTCCTGCCCGGCGATGCGATCGTCACCGCGCTGACGAGCGGCGTGATGAAGGCGCAAGGCTCCGCGCTGACCCCGCAGCAGCGCGTCGAAGTCGCCGAGTATATCACCAAGCGCCGGCTGACCGCCGATGCGAAGCCGGTGCCGCCGCCCGTCTGCAAGGGGCCGAAGCTGGCGCTGGACATGAACGACGCGCCGCGGCCGGTGGGCTGGGGCCAGGACAATCGCCGCTTCATCCCCGCCGACATGGCCAAGCTGTCGCCGGAAGCGGTCGGCACGCTCAAGCTCAAATGGGCCTTTGCCTTCCCGGCCGCGCTGCGCGCCCGGTCGCAGCCGGCCTATGCCTGGGGCACGATGTTCGTCGGCAGCCAGGACGGCACCGTCTATGCCTTCGACCTCGACAGCGGCTGCACCAAGTGGACCCAGCGCGTCTCCGCCGAGGTGCGCACCGCGATCGTCCCCGATGCCGCGAACAAGCGCCTCTATTTCGGCGACCTCCTGGGCCGTGCCTATTCGCTCGACGCCAAGACGGGCAAGATCCTGTGGCAGGAGAAGCTCGACGACCATCCCGATGCGACGATCACGGGTACGCCGACGCTGGGCGGCGGGATGCTCTATGTGCCGGTGTCCTCGCTCGAGGTGGCACAGGCGGGCGATCCCAAATACCCGTGCTGCACCTTCCGGGGTTCGGTCGTCGCGCTCGATCCGGCGACGGGCAAGCCGCAATGGCGCGCCTATACGGTGGTCGAGGAGCCGGTCGAGCACAGCAAGACCAAGGTCGGCACGCCGATCATCGGCCCGTCCGGCGCGCCGGTCTGGAACAGCCCGACCTATGATGCGCGCAACAAGCGCATCTATTTCGGATCGGGCGAGAATTATTCGTCGCCCGCCGACGATAACAGCGATGCGGTGTTCGCGGTCGATGCCGTGACCGGCAAGCGGCTGTGGCATACGCAGCTGACCAAGGGCGATGCCTGGAACGTCGGCTGCATGCTCGGCAATGACAGTTGCCCGAAGGAGGACGGCCCCGACCATGACGTCGCCGCTTCGCCGCTGCTGATCCCGGTCGACGGAGATCGCAACATCCTGGTCGTCGGGCAGAAGTCTGGCGAGGCCTGGGGGATCGACCCCGACAGCGGCAAGATCGTCTGGCAGGAGCGCCTCGGCCATGGCGGCACCCAGGGCGGCGTCCATTTCGGCATGGCCGCCGAAGGCACCCGCGTCTACGTGCCGATCAACGACATGGCCGACACCGGCGATGCGCGCGTCTATGATGCGTCGATCCGGGGCGCGGGGCTTCACGCGATCGACGCGGCCACGGGCAAGGTCCTGTGGAATGCGAAGGCGGCCACCGACTGCAAGGACCGCAAATTCTGCGATCCGGGCGTGTCGGCGGCGGTCACCGCCATTCCGGGCGTGGTCTTCGCAGGACATCTCGACGGCATGTTCCGCGCCTATGACGGCGCGACGGGCAAGCTGCTCTGGGAAACCGACACGACGAAGACGGTGAAGACGATCACCGGTGCTGAGGGCCATGGCGGCTCGATGAGCGGCCCCGGCGCGCTGGTCGTCGACGGCCATGTGGTGATCAATTCGGGCTATGGCATGTATGCGCATATGCCCGGCAATCTGCTGATGGTGTTCGCACCGTCGAAGTGATCGGCGCAGGCTGATCGACCGGCGGCTTGCTCATTCAGCTTGCCGCAATCTCGCCCCGCCTAATCGCAGTGCATTACAGTCACTCGATCGGGCGGGGCGTTTTCATGATCAGGAAGTTCATCGCATCGGCAGCCGCAGCGGCGCTCCTCGCGGGCGTCATCGCCCCGGCGGCGCAGGCACGCCCCTATTGGGGGCCGCGCCATCATCGCGGCGGCGGCGACACCTTCGGCAACATCCTGCTGGGCGCGATCATCGGCGGCGGCATCTTTGCGGTCGCGTCTTCGGCGTCGAAGAAAAACAAGTCGGTGCCCTCGCGCAGCGGCGACGACCAGCGCGACGATCTGCGCCGCGATGGCGATGACGCCCGCCAGGTGTCGTCGATCTGCACCGAGGCGGTCGAGACTATGGCGCGCGGCCCGGTCTCGTCGGTCGACTCGGTCGGCCGCGACGGCCCCGATGGCTGGCGGGTCGATGGCGTCGTCCGCGGCGAGCGTGGCGACCGCGAATTTCTCTGCGATGTCCGCGACGGCATGGTCGAGAATATCCAACTGCGCGAGCGCCTCGCCTCACGCTGAGGCGGCAGGCGATCGGCCGATAAGGGGCAGGGCGGTCAAGCCGGCTGGACAGCCGCGCCGCCTGCCATTATCGGCTCCCCATGACAGCCCAGCTTCCCACCGCATCCGCCCATGGCATCGGCTCGCAGCCTTCCGAGTCGATCCTGATCGTCGATTTCGGCAGCCAGGTGACCCAGCTCATCGCACGGCGCGTGCGCGAGGCGGGCGTCTACAGCGAGATCGCTCCCTTCAGCAGCGCCGACGCCGCCTTCGACCGGTTGAAGCCGAAGGGCATCATCCTGTCGGGCGGCCCCGCCTCGGTCGCCGACATGGGCAGCCCGCGCGCGCCGCAGCGCTTCTTCGAGGCCGGCATCCCGATCCTCGGCATCTGCTATGGGCAGCAGACGATGTGCCAGCAGCTCGGCGGGTCGGTCACCCCCAGCCATGACAGCCGCGAATTCGGCCGCGCCTTCATCGAGGTGAAGAGCCGCTCCGCGCTGTTCGACGGCCTGTGGAAGGAGGGCGAGCAGCATCAGGTGTGGATGAGCCATGGCGACAAGGTCGACGCGCTCCCGCCCGGCTTCTCCCCCGTGGCCGTGTCTGAGGGCGCCCCCTTCGCCGTCACCTCGGACGAGAAGCGCCGCTTCTACGGCGTCCAGTTCCACCCCGAAGTCGTGCACACGCCCGACGGCGGCAAGCTGATCGCGAATTTCGCGCGCCACGTCTGCGGCCTTGCCGGCGACTGGACGATGGCCGAGTTCCGCGCGACCAAGATCGCCGAAATCCGCCAGCAGGTGGGCGACGGCAAGGTCATCTGCGGTCTGTCGGGCGGCGTCGACAGCGCGGTGGCGGCGGTCCTGATCCATGAGGCGATCGGCGACCAGCTGACCTGCGTGTTCGTCGACCATGGGCTGATGCGCATGGGCGAAGCCGACCAGGTCGTCAGCCTGTTCCGCGAACATTATGGCATCCCGCTGGTCCATGTGAACGCCGAGACGCTGTTCCTCAACGGGCTGAAGGGCCTCACCGATCCCGAGGCGAAGCGCAAGTTCATCGGCAAGACCTTCATCGATGTGTTCGAGGCGGAGGCGAAGAAGATCGGCGGCGCCGGCTTCCTCGCACAGGGCACGCTCTATCCCGACGTTATCGAGAGCGTCAGCTTCACCGGCGGCCCGTCGGTGACGATCAAGAGCCACCACAATGTCGGCGGCCTGCCCGAGCGGATGAACATGAAGCTCGTCGAGCCGCTGCGCGAACTGTTCAAGGACGAGGTCCGCGCGCTGGGCCGCGAGCTCGGCCTGCCGGATATCTTCGTCGGCCGCCACCCCTTCCCGGGACCGGGCCTGGCAATCCGCATTCCGGGCGAGGTCACCAAGGAAAAGTGCGACATCCTGCGCAAGGCCGACGCCGTCTATCTCGACGAGATCCGCCGCGCGGGCCTCTATGACGCGATCTGGCAGGCCTTCGCGGTGCTGCTCCCGGTCCGCACCGTCGGCGTGATGGGCGACGGCCGGACCTATGACTCGGTCTGCGCGCTGCGCGCGGTCACCTCGACCGACGGCATGACTGCCGACGTCTATCCGTTCGACAGCGCCTTCCTCAGCCGCGTCGCCACGCGCATCGTGAACGAGGTCCAGGGCATCAACCGGGTGGTCTACGACTATACCTCGAAACCGCCTGGCACGATCGAGTGGGAGTGAGCTAAGCTCTCTCCCACCAAAAAGGGGGAGGGGCGCATGCGATTTCTGGGCCGGCGGCAGCTTATCGTAGCGGGGATCGTCGGATCTATTGCCGCATGGTTCGGTTCGACACGCGCGACGGCCCGAAGCTTCGGCGATGTCGGCGAATTGCGCGAGGCCGTGATGGCGGCGGCGCGGGCTGCTCCGGGTGTCACGAAGGTCGTCGCGGACCCTGACAATGCGGCGCAGTTCACATCCACGATCGATGGCGAGACAGTCACGTCGGACGTGACGAACCTGTTCGCCTTCCTCTCGTCGCATCCGGACGATAACCCCGACGAGGCGATCGCCCGTTTCGTACGCTCGATGGCAGAGAGCCTGGGCGCGGCGATCACCGACGACATCATCGTGCCCGTCGTCCGCACCCGCGACTATGTGGAGGACGCCGATGGAGGGGGGAAGACAATCTTCCATGAGCCGTTCGGCGCCGATCTCATCACCGTCTATATGGCCGACCGGCCCGACTCCATGGCGGCGATCGGCGTCAAGGATCTGCCAAACCGATCCCTGGAGGATATCCGGAAGACGGCTTTGAGCAATTTGAGGAAGTCGCTCGCGAAGCTGGTCGAGGACGACGAACTCGGCTTCGGCATGCTCTATTATGTCGACGACAATCCCATGCTGTCGCCCAGCCTGCTGCTCCTTGACGAATTCTGGCAGTCGATCGCCGCCCGCTTCTCCGGTGACGTCCTGATCGCGCTCCCCCGGAAGGACCAGCTCTTCCTCTTCGAGGACGATCCCCGACATGCGGCCGCCGCGCGCCGCCTGATCGAGCTTACCATCGAAGAGAACTTCAACCTGCTCACGCCGCAACTCTACGCGCGGCGGAAGGGAAAGGTCGTGGCGGTGAGCGAGTAGCTTGCCGTGATGTTAAGCGCCCGGATTCCGGGAAGACATTGTCAAAGAAAGCTCCGGCGGGCGCTCACTTAGGACTGCGATATTGGCTAGCAGACGGCTTTCGCCGCCGTGCTACGGTCGTCGCGGAGAGGATGATGCGAGAGGAGTCAGCGGTCACGACATCTTGCCGATGAACCCGGCAGCGTCGTGGGCGCTCCGCTCTTCCTCGTGCGCCTGCGACTATGAGCAACGAGACAGGCATGAACCAGACGCGTGAAGGCTTTCGGATCGACCCGGACTGGTATTGGTCGAGCGAGCGGGCCGACCTCGAATGGGACCATGTCTGGTCGAAGCTGTGGCATATGGGGCCGCGGGTCGAGGAGGTCTCCGAGCCGGGCGACGTCTATGTCCACAGCCTGGGGCGCGAGAGCCTGTTGTTCGTCCATGACGACGACGGTGAAGTCCGGGGGCTGTTCAATGTTTGCCGCCATCGGGGCAACCGCCTGCTGCTCAGCGCGGACGGCCCGGCCTATGCGACTCAGTTCAAATGCGCTTTCCACGGCTGGTGCTTCGACCTGTCGGGTAAGCTCGGGGACGTTCCCTATCGCGAGCGCTTCGACCCTGCGCTTCTCGCCGACGAGAGCCGGACGGCGCTGGCCCGTTTCCGCGTCGAGCAATTCGCCGGCTGGTACTGGTTCACGCTCGACGATCATGCGCCCGACCTCGCCACCTATCTCGGCCCGATCGGGCCGCGACTGGCAGCCTATCAGCTCGAGAAGGCCCATATCGTCGACTACAAGACCTTCGAATTCGCCGCGAACTGGAAAACGGTGTTCGACGCCTTCAACGAGAGCTACCATTTCCAGACGCTGCATTCGGACATTCTGAGCTGGGGCAATGAGGATGCCCCGATCACGCTGCTCGGCATCCACAGCTATATGGTCAACGAATATGGCCGCCCGTCGCGGATGTATCCCGATCAGGAGAGCGTGAACCCGTCGCTGCAGGCGTTGCTTCAGGCCAATGGGATCGATCCCGCAACCTTCCCCGGCAAGGCCGGCGACGTGCGGGCCGCGATACGGGATGCGAAGCGCGCCCGGCAGGCGACGGGCGACGAGACATTCCCCTATGCGACGCTCAACGACAGCCAGTTGACCGACGCCTACCACTACATGCTGTTCCCCAGCACCCACTTCAATCTCTTCCCCGAATTCTACGTGACGATGCGCTATCGCCCGCATCCCAGCGGCGATCCGGAGAAGATGTATTTCGACTTCATCATGTGCGCGGCGCTCGGGGAAGGAGAGACCGTGCCGCTCTACGAACATCGGGTGGTGCGCGGCGGCACCGAACGGGTCGCCGACGTACTGCAATGGGGCAAGCGCACCCATCCGATCGTCAACCAGGTCCTCGATGAGGATGTCGGGCTGGTCGAGTTCGTCCAGCGCGGCCAGCGATCGCAAAGCTTCGAGGAAGGCATGCTCGGTCTCGACGAGCGGCGGATCGACCATTTCCACCGGATGATCGACCAGCTGATCCAGGGAGAGTCGATCGGCGATCTGATCGCGCGCTATCCTGTCGAGCCCGACGCACATGGCGGCATCTGATCGAGGCTGGTCGTGAGGAGAGGGTGATGAGCCGACAGCAGAATATCGATCTCGTGAACCGCTATTTCCAGGCGATGCACGACAATGACTGGGCCACGGTCGAGGCCATGTACCATGACGACATCGTCAACCACATGGCGGGAACCACGCCCGCATCCGGACGGATCGAGGGCAAGGCTGCGATGACGGACGATCTGGTCGCGGCGCAGGTCCACGCAGCCATGGTACCCGAGGAGATGCAGTTCGCCCGCCGCTGGAAGGTGATGTGCGCCGACGACGAACGGGTGGTCGCGATCATGGAGGGCGGCGGCCCGACCCGCGCCGGGGATCGCTACGACCAGACCTATTGTGAGATCTTCCGCTTCCAGGACGGCAAGATCATCGAGATGCACGCCTTCTTCGATACCGCGCTGGCCGAGCGGGCCTTGTTCGACAATCCGCTGCGGCAGCCCCGTGGCCCGGTGGCGAAGCCACTGACCTATTGACGGCAGTGCCCACCCTGGACCTGCAACATCGATAGCGCGAGCGTCGCTGCTCCGAATTTTATGCGCGCTTTACGCCCCGGGATGAACATGCCCCGCGCGGCTTAACGCCGCTCGGTGCCATCTGATCGGCCACCCTGGCTGGAGGTGGCCCGATGAACTTCGATCTGTTTCTGGGCGCGTCCGTCGCGTCCGTCCTGCTTGTCTATCTGCTGGCCGTGCTCGCCACGCCAGAGCGTTTCTGAGCGAGGCTGGCCATGACGCTTGCCGGCTGGAGCATGATCCTGCTCTTCACCCTGTCCTTCGTCCTGCTGGCCAAGCCGGCGGGCGACTGGATGCACGCCCTCTATTCCCGCGCCGATTTGCCCGGGGGCGGAGTCGAGCGCTTCCTCTATCGCATGGCGGGCATCGACCGTGACGCCAACCAGAGCTGGGTCGGCTATGCGCTGTCGCTGCTGGCCTTCAATCTGGCGGGCCTCGCATTGCTGTTCGCGATCCTGAAGCTGCAGCATGTGCTGCCGCTCAATCCGCAGGGCTTCGGCAGCGTCGAGACGCTGCTGGCCTTCAACACCGCCGTCAGCTTCGTCACCAACACCAACTGGCAGAATTATGGTGGCGAGGCGACGATGTCGCATCTGTCGCAGATGCTCGGCCTGACCGTGCAGAACTTCCTGTCGGCGGCCACCGGCATCGCCGTCGCCTTTGCCGTGATTCGCGGCTTCGCCCGCAGGGAAGTGCAGGGCATCGGCAATTTCTGGGTCGATGTGACGCGCGTCACGTTGTACCTGCTGCTGCCGCTCAGCCTGCTGCTCGCCCTGATCTATGTGGCACTCGGCGTACCGCAGACCTTCACGGGTTCGGTGGTCGCAACCACGATGGAGGGCGCGCGGCAGACCATCGCGCTGGGCCCGGTCGCATCGCAGCTCGCGATCAAGATGCTCGGCACCAATGGCGGCGGCTTTTTCAACGCCAATTCCGCACACCCCTTCGAGAACCCGTCGGCGCTCTGCAACTTCATCCAGATGCTGTCGATCTTCGTGCTCGGCGCGGGGCTGACGCTGACCTTCGGCAAGGCGGTGGGAAATGTCCGGCAGGGCTGGGCACTGCTCGCGGCGATGACGATCCTGTTCCTCCTCGGCACCGCGGTCGCTTATGGCGCGGAAGCGGCAGGCAATCCGCTTCATCAGGCGCTCGGCCTCGCCGGCGGCAATATGGAGGGCAAGGAGGTCCGCTTCGGTATCGCGGCCACCGCTCTGTTCGCCGCCGTGACGACCGCCGCCTCCTGCGGTGCGGTCATCGGCATGCATGACAGCTTCATGCCGCTGGGCGGACTCGTTGCGATGTTCAACATCCAACTCGGCGAGATCGTCATCGGCGGCGTCGGCGCGGGGCTGTACGGCATGCTCGTCTACGCCATTCTCGCCATGTTCGTGGCGGGGCTGATGGTCGGGCGAACCCCCGAATATATCGGCAAGAAGATCGAGGCGCGCGAGATGAAGCTCGCGGTCGTCGCGATTGCCCTGCCGCCGCTGACGATCCTGGGGCTGACCGCGGTGGCGAGCGTCACGGCTGCCGGACTGGCAGGCCCCCCCGCCAAGGGCGCTCATGGCCTCAGCGAGCAACTCTACGCCTTCTCCAGCG
>NZ_JAGMXV010000109.1 GCF_018006725.1 Rhizorhabdus sp. | reverse complement strand
TTTCAGGAGCGGCAGGAGGCCGCAGCGCGTGCACGGATGAACGCGCTCGCCAAATATCGCGACCGGCCGGTCGTCGATCCGGCCGTGATGGCGGACAGGGCGAAGCGCCGCGCCGAGCGCGAAGCCGCCGCCGCCGAAAAGCGCGCCGCTTCCATCCGCGCGAAGAAGGAAGCGGAAGAGCAGAAGCGTGAGCAGGAGCGCCAGGCGCTCGCCGCCGAGCAGGCTGCAGCCGAAGCAAAGATCCAGATGATCGCGCAGGCCAAGGCAGATGCGACGGCGCAGAAGGTTGCGGAACGCAAGTCGTGGACCGAAGAGGATCGGAAAGCCGCGCGCGACGCCCGCTATGCGGCGCGCAAGATGCGGCAAGGCCGACGCTAAGCCCAGGGCCGGGGCCTGAGCACAGGCACCGGTTTGTCATCGGCCGGATCGTCGCGATCGAGATCGCGGCGGCCGGCGGTCAGGTGCGCGACAGGCTCTCGTCGAGCAGCCTCAGCGCGCCGGCGGCGAAGGCGAGCATGTTGCCGATCCGGTCGGTGCTGCCGGTTTGCACGAAGGCCGTTTCCTCGCCCTTCGGGCCCACGACAGCCACGCAGCATAGGCCGGCTTCGATCCCATAAGGATGCGGTTCCGGGCCTGCCGAGCCGGACTCCGCCACGCCCCAGTCAGCACCGAAGCGGTCGCGGATAGCGCGGGCCTGGAGCAGGGCATAGGGTTCGGACACCGCCTTCATGCCACGCAGTTGCTCGCGGTCGAGACCGAGCAGCAGGTCGCGTCCGGCGAGCGAATAGATTACCCCGCCGCCGAGATAATAGCTCCGCGCGCCTGGGATGGTCAGCAGGCCGGCCGATATGAGACCACCGCTCGCGCCATCGGCAATGGCGACGGTTTGGCCGAGCGCAACCAGCTTGTCCGCGATGCCCCGCGCGATCGGCGCTAGCGCCGCGAAGTCCGTATTCATGATCCTGTCCTCTCCCGTTCGCGGGCCATAGTCGGCGAGGGCGGGGCAGGGGGCAAGGCCAATCGCGGTCGGCACCGTCATTCATGACAGGCTGATATTGGCGGCGATCTCTTGAAAGATCGGTGCGAACTCCCAACTCTCGGCAGAAATTTCAGCCATCGCGCCGATGCGACTTCGCCAAAGGGCAGGAAGACGGGCCTTCTTCGATCTGGCACGGCTCCTGCAAAGCTGTCGGGCATGGAAGCCCGGCGGCGGCGCACGCGCCGGCCGACGGATACAGGATCAGGACCAAAGACATGCAGATCGACAAGAACATCGTCCTCTGGCGCCACGACACCTTTCTCGGCGTCTGCCAGGCGATCGGGCAGGATTTCGGCTTCAATCCCGACTGGCTGCGCGTCGTTTTCGCCAGCGCGTTGCTGTTCAACCCGACGCTCGTGCTGGGCATCTACGGTGCGCTGGCGGTCGTGGTCCTTGCCTCGCGCCTGCTCTTCCCCGCTCGTTGCTCTCGCGTAAGCGCGGCACCGGCGACTGCCGAGGCCGAGGCACCGCGCGCCGACAATGATCGCGACGTCGGCGACATCGCCGCCGCCGCCTGAGCGACCCGCAGATCCCTGCCAATTTTATGGCTGTCAGTCCTCGCCTTTGGAGCTATGTGCACCGCAAATAGTGCTAGATCCGGAGGCGGGGCATGACTGTCATCATCAAGGAAGCCGATCTGATCGAGAGCATCGCCGATGCCCTCCAATATATCAGCTACTATCACCCGATGGACTATATCCGGGCGCTCGGGGTGGCCTACGAGGCCGAACAGAGCCCGGCCGCCAAGGATGCCATCGCCCAGATCCTGACCAACAGCCGGATGTGCGCCGAGGGCCACCGCCCGATCTGCCAGGATACCGGCATTGTCACCGTCTTCATCAAATGGGGCCAGCAGTGCCTGCTCGACTCCGCGCACAGCCTGCAGGACGTCGTCGACGAGGGCGTCCGCCGCGCCTATCTCCACCCGGAGAACCGCCTGCGCGCCTCGATCCTGCGCGATCCCGCCTTCAGCCGCGTCAACACCAAGGACAACACCCCGTCGGTGCTGAACGTCGAGATGGTCCCCGGCCACCATGTCGAAGTCGCCGTCGCGGCCAAGGGCGGCGGGTCTGAGAACAAGTCGAAATTCGCCATGCTCAACCCGAGCGAGTCGATCGTCGACTGGGTGCTTGAGATGATCCCGAAGATGGGCGCCGGCTGGTGCCCGCCGGGCATGCTCGGCATCGGCATCGGCGGCACCGCCGAGAAGGCGATGACCATGGCGAAGGAGTCGCTGATGGGCGATATCGACATGGCGCAGCTCAAGCAGCGCGGCCCGCAGAACGACATCGAGAAGCTCCGCATCGAGATCTTCGACAAGGTCAACGCGCTCGGCATCGGCGCGCAGGGGCTGGGCGGGCTGTCGACCATCCTCGACGTCAAGATCCTGGACTATCCGACGCATGCCGCGTCGAAGCCGGTCGCGATGATCCCGAACTGCGCGGCGACCCGCCACGCGCATTTCCACCTCGACGGGTCGGGCCCGGCCTATCTGGAGCCGCCGAGCCTGGACGAATGGCCGAAGGTCGAATGGACCCCGTCGAAGGAAGCGATCCGCGTCGACCTCGACAGCCTGACGCCCGAGATCGTCGCCAGCTGGAAGCCGGGCGATCGCCTGCTGCTCAACGGCAAGATGCTCACCGGCCGCGACGCTGCGCACAAGCGCATTCAGGACATGCTGGCGAAGGGCGAGGAACTGCCCGTCGATTTCCGCGGCCGGGTCATCTATTATGTCGGCCCGGTCGATCCGGTGGGTGACGAGGTCGTGGGGCCGGCGGGTCCCACCACCGCGACCCGCATGGACAAGTTCACCGACATGATGCTCGACAAGACCGGCCTGATCGCGATGGTCGGCAAGGCCGAGCGCGGCCCGGTCGCGATCGAGGCGATCAAGAACCACAAGGCGGCCTATCTGATGGCCGTCGGCGGGGCTGCCTATCTGGTCGCGCGCGCGATCAAGGGCGCCAAGGTCGTGGGCTTCGCCGATCTCGGCATGGAAGCGATCTACGAGTTCGACGTGAAGGACATGCCTGTCACCGTCGCGGTCGACGCGACCGGCGAGAGCGTCCACCACACCGCGCCGCTTGTGTGGCGCGAGAAGATCGCGCGCGAGAAGCTGCTCGAAAACGCCTGATCGCGCGAGCGCCGGGGGCGGGCCTAGCGGTTCGCCTCCGGCGCCGCGCGTGCGGCGGCGACTTCCGCCTGGGTGAAGGCGGTGCCGGGCGCGAGCGGCGCATCGTCGGCGACGCCGGTCACGAAATAGGCGACGCCCCGGCCGCGTTCGCGGTCGATCCATAGCCCTGAGCGCAGGCCATAGGCCTCGCCCGCATGGCCGACCCATGGGCGGCCGTCGCCGAACAGGTCGTCGGCGCAGCCGGCGACGCCGGTCGAGAGCGTCTGGCTGGCGAGGCCATAGCGGCAGATCGAGCCGGGGGTCGTTTCTCCGGTGACGCCGTTGCTGCCGTCATAGATCCACAGCGGGCGCAGCATCAGGTCGACCGAGGCGGGCTGAAGGAAGCGCCGCCCGCCCACCCGGCCGCCCTTCAGCAGCATCTGCCCGATCCGCGCCAGATCGCGCGCGGAGATGCGCAGGCCTCCCTGCGGAGAGAAGAGCGCGCCGTTCGCGCCGGGCTGCCAGCGGTTCAGGTCGCAGCCGCCGTCGCGCGCCGGCACGACCGGGCAGGCGGGGCGCAGGCCGCCATCGTCGTCGCGTACCGCCTTGCCCGAGGCATCGTAGAGCGTCACCGCCCCGGCGATGGTGGCATGATCGCAACTCGCCCAGTTGAAACAGGCGCGCAAGTCGAGCGGGCGCAGCACGAGGCGCTGCATCAGCCGGTCGAAACGCTCGCCGGTCGCCCGCTCCATCACCGAGGCTACGATGGGGAAGTTTATATTGGCGTAGCGGAAATAGCCGCCGGGCGCGTGGTCCCTGTCCCAGGCGGCGGGATCGCCCAGCGCGGTGCGCAGCGATTGGTCCAGCGGCAGGGCATAGTCGATCCCGTCGACCAGCGACGCGCGGTGCGACAGCAGCATCCGCAGGCTGATCGCGCGATCGGGGAATGCGGGGTTGCGCAGCGGCCAGCCGAGATAGGTCGACACGTCGGCGTCGAGATCGAGTCTTCCCTCCTCGACGAGCCGCAGCACGCCGATCGCGACCACCAGCTTGCTGATCGAAGCGATGCGGACCGGATCGTCGGCGGTGACACGACGCCCCGTGCTCCGATCGGCCACACCCCGGCTCGTCGGCTTCGCCAAGGCCTGCTTCGTGAAGGCTAGGCGAACCGTAGCGAAGCCCATAGGTTCGGCGGTGAGCGGGACCGCCAGCAGCGATCCGGCGACTATCAGCAAGCGGGCAGCGATGCGCATCGCCCGATCATGGAAGGGTTGGCGGGTGCAGGCAATGCGTCGTTTCGCGCGCTGGACGGGATGGGTGCTGCTCGCGCTGCTCCTGCTCGCCGGGCTGTTCTGGCTGACGCGCAGCTATTGGCTCGACCGGATCTATTATCGCGGACCGGTCAGCGCCCATTATGACGGACAACGCTTTCGCAACCCGACCGGCGACGGCGATCAGGTCAGTCCGTTCAAGGTCGGCATCGACCGGCTGTGGCGGACCGCGACCGGACAGCGCGGCGATGCCTGGCCCGATAGCATTGCCGTAATCCCCTCGCGTCCACCGGCGCGTGTCGACGGCGCCGCTATCCGCGCGACCTGGGTCGGTCATGCGACCGTGCTGATCCAGACGCAGGGGCTCAACATTCTGACCGATCCGATCTGGTCCGATATCGCGGGGCCGTGGAACCGCGTCGGCCCACGTCGCGCGCGGGCGCCCGGCGTGCGGTTCGAGGATCTGCCCCGCATCAATCTCGTCCTCGTCAGCCATAATCATTACGACCATATGGATTTGGCGACGTTGCAACGCCTGTGGCAGCGCGACCGGCCGCTGATCGTGACCGGCCTCGGCAATGACAGCATCCTGCGCGACGCCGGCGTGGCGGCGCAGGCGCGCGACTGGGGCGGGCGCGTAGCGGTCCGGCCGGGCGTGTCGGTGATCGTCGAGCGGGTCCAGCATTGGAGTTCGCGCTGGGGAGAGGACCGCAACCGTGCGCTGTGGAGTGGCTTCACGCTGACTCTGCCGGGCGGCAACATCTTCTTCGCCGGCGACACCGGCTGGGGCGACGGCAGTTGGCCGCGCGATGCGGCACGGCACGGCCCCGTCCGGCTCGCTGTGCTGCCGATCGGCGCCTATCATCCGCGCGAGGTGTTCGGGCGGAGCCATATCGATCCGGCCGAGGCGGTGCGCGTGCAGAAGCTTCTCGGCGCAGACAAGGCGCTCGGCATCCATTGGGGCACTTTCCATCTGACCGACGAGGGCCCCGACGTACCGCCCCGAGAATTGATCGCACAAACGAAAGCGGCCGGCGTTGCCACCGACCGCTTCGTGACGATCCAGCCGGGCCAGGCGATCGCTCTCGCCGGCCGCTGATCCCGCTTACTTGAGCTTGCGGACCTCGGCGGCGGTCAGCGAGGTGGTGACGCCATTGTCGGCCTTGGTGAGCGTACCGATCGCCAAGGTCGCCATCTTGGCGTCGTTGATCACGACGATCGCAGTCGGCGCGCCGTCGGCGCCCTTCTTGACCTCATAGACGCGGCCCAGCTTCTTGCCGTCGGCGCTGGTGACCAGCATGCCGTTCTTGACGGTGAGGGCTTCCTGCGCGAGCGCGGCGCCCGAAAGGCCGAGCGAGGAGACGATGGCGGCGGCGATGATGATGGAACGCATCGGTGCTAACTCCGTTATGAAAATGCCTGAGGCGATGCATCTGCCGACCCGTTCGGCGCACCGCTATGGGGACACTCTCGTCGCTTAGTGCCGCAAATTCTCATGGCGTACTCCCATTTGGGTATCGCTTTATTCGCTTTGCGGCATCGCGGCATCGTCCGATTGATTCGGAACCACCTTTTCAAAAATCTATCGCAATGGATTATCGGTGCTTTTTCGCGAAGGCTGTCCAGTGTGCAGCGCGAAATATGTCCGAATCACTCGTGTTGCACTGCATTAAAGGACAGGTGCGCGGCTTATCGCGCCGGCCGCGCCGTCTGCCAACGGGTCTCGGGCAGGAATAGCGTCGTCACCAGCGCGACCCCCATGCAGCCTGTGACGTACCAGAAGAAGGCGCTCTCCATCCCCGCGCTCTTGAATCCGAGCGCGACCGATTCCGCCGTGCCGCCGAAGATCGCCTGGCTCACGGCATAGGGCAGTCCGACCCCCAGCGCGCGGATGTGCGGCGGGAAAAGCTCGGCCTTGACGACCGCGCTGGTGGCGCTCGATCCCGAGATGATCAGATAGGCGACGCACAGCAGCAGAAACGCCTCGACCATGCCATCGGCGCGGCCCAGAGCGGTGAAGAGGGGAACCGTGCCGACGATGCCGCCGATCCAGCACCAGTAGAGCAGCGGCTTGCGCCCCGCCTTGTCCGACAGCGCGCCGAGCATCGGCTGGATGACGATATAGAAGATCAGCGCCGCCGAGCAGATCAGCGAGGCCTTGTCCTTGGCGAAGCCCGCGCTGCCGACCAGATATTTTTGCATATAGGTGGTGAAGGCATAGAAGCTGACATTGCTGCCGATCGACAGCCCGAACACCAATGCGACCTGTTTAGGCCGCTCGCGCAGCAGCGTCATGAGCCCGCCCTTGCGCCGGCCGCGGTCGCTCTCCTCGACGAAGTCGGGGGTCTCGTCGATCCCGCGCCGCAGCCAGAACACCGAAATCGCCAGGATCGCGCCGGTAGCGAAGGCGAGGCGCCAGCCCCAGACTTCCAGTTGCGCTTCGGTCAGGAAGAAGAATTGCAGCGTGACGAGCAGTCCGAGCGCGAGCAACTGTCCGGCGATCAGCGTCACATATTGGAAGCTCGACCAGAAGCCGCGTTTGTCGGGCGGGGCAATCTCGGTCAGATAGGTCGCCGCCGTGCCGAACTCGCCGCCCAGGCTCAGCCCCTGCGCCATCCGCGCGAAGGTCAGCAGAATAGGCGCCCAGATCCCGATCGTCGCATAGGTCGGCGCGCAGGTGATGATCAGCGATCCCGCGCACATCAGCGTGATCGACCAGGTTAGCGCGCTCTTGCGACCATAGCGGTCGGCCAGCATGCCGAGCAGCCACCCACCCAGCGGTCGCATGAGAAAGCCGATCGCGAAGACGACGCTGGTCGACAGCAACTGCGCGGTCGGGTCGCTCGCCGGAAAGAAGCTCTGCGCGAAATAGAGCGAGAAGGCCGAATAGATATACCAGTCATACCATTCGACGAGATTACCGAGCGAACCGCCGATGACCGACCGGATCGGGCGGCGCGGACTGGACTGTGCCTGCAAGATGGTTCCTCCCCGGGCGCGCGAAGGCGTCTGTCTGCCGGGAAAGCGGCGGCGTGGCTAGGCGTGAATTGGCGTATTTGGCAGCGGCGGGGCGATGTCGGGCCTGTCCGATGTTGCAGGTTAGCCATGTTCCTGCCTGACGAGGCGCTGACGGCTCGGTTCGCCATTCTCGGCGCCAAACCCCGATTGTAGCGGCTGATGCCGACGCGCTCGTGGCCGACGATGTCGTTATTGCGCGCGGGAATGTGCCGGCGGTGCGCCTTGCCGTATTGACACGGCACGACCGCATCGAACGCTTCGCACGATATCTGCCATTTTTCCGAGGATGGGCGAGCGCTCTGGGTATGCGCAACAACACCGCGTTCGAGCCAGCATCACCCGCGCGCGGTCCAACCACCATCGACCGGGATCGCGGCCCCCGTTATGAAGCTGGATCGGCGATCGGACAGCCAGAGGATGGTTTCAGCGATTTCCTCCGGCCGCCCGAGGCGTCCTACCGGGTGCAAGCTCTCCATCTGTTTCAGCAATTCAGCATCATCCACGATGAACTTGTTCATCGGCGTATCGATCACGCCCGGGCAGATGGCGTTGATACGTATGCCCTTGTCCGCCGTTTCGAGAGCGGCCACCTTGGTCAGGCCTACGACAGCGTGCTTGGCCGCCGCGTATGCGCCGCTATTCGCCAGCGCAATCAGGCCCAACGCGGACGCAATATTGACGATGACCCCGCGCCCCTGCTTGAGCATCAGCGGGATCTCGCCCCGCATGCAAAGCCAAACACCCTTGAGATTGACCGCAATGACCCGGTCGAATTCCGCCTCGACCGCCTCGACGATCGGACCAGGCGTGCCTCCTATACCGGCGCCGTTGATTGCGACGTCGAGGCGGCCGAACTTCTGCGATATCAACTCGAACATCGCATCGACCGCACTCGCGTCTGAAACGTCTGCGGTGCAGGCTGTCGCACGGCCGCCTTCGGCCTCGATCTGCGCCACGGTGCGCTCCACGCCTGCTGGCGAGACGTCGGTCGCGACAATGGCCGCGCCTTCCCGGGCAAAAGCGAGCGCCGTCTCGAGCCCGAGCCCCGAACCTGCGCCGGTTACGAGCACGACTTGGTCTTCAAACAGCCGCATCGACCTACCCTGTCCGTCTCAAATCCAATGCGAAGCGAAAACCCGGGGAGGCAACCGCCAGCCTTAAACGGCTTCGGCGACGACCCCAGCCGGAACGGGCCAGGGCCTTATTCGGCTGCTTCGGCCAGAGTCCGGGCCGCCGGACGGAAGGGGCAGGTCTCTTCCTTCTCGGCCATGTCGAAGACGAACAGCATTTTCGCGAGACCGCCGAGATAGCTCATCACGGTGCCGAGCTCGAGGATTTGCGCATCGTCGAAATGCTTGTGCAGCTTGGCGTAAAGCTCGGGTTCGAGATGTCCCTGAATGTTTGTCATCAGGAATTCGTCGGCCAGTTCGAGCACCGCGATCTCGACATCGCTGAAGATCGATCGATCGCCCTCGATGGCATTCAACTGCTCTTCGCTGTAGCCGACTTCCTTGGCGCCGATGGTGTTGCCCAGGTTGCAGCTGCGGCAGCCATGGCCGAGGCTCATCCGTAGTCGGGCAAGATGCTTGAGTTTGACGTCGACGCGCCCGCCGTAGAATATCTTCTCGTAGAAATCGACCATCGTGAAGTCGAGCAGTTCGGGTGCGTGGGCGCCTTTCTCGATGAAGCCGGCCTGACCCGTCAGCTTGTAGACGAAATCCCAGTCCTGCTGGAGCTTGGGAGACAGTTCGTCCCGGCGGAAACTCTTGATCGTATCGGCCATGCATCTTCTCCTGCCTATGCTGCTCATTCGAACATGCAGTGTTTTTCTGCACGATTTCAGTAGTCTATATGCAGGGAGGCTATCATGGGGGCGGTGCCCTCCGGCCTAGCCAATTGGATAGGCGGAAGGCCAACATCATTCCACACAGCAGCAGAAAAGCGGGGACAGGAAAAACGGGGACAGGGAAAAACGGGGACAGGGAAAAACGGGGACAGTATATCAATTAAGCGGCTGACATCTGCGCTTTGGTGACGTGCTGCATCGCCCCGAGCGAGAAGAAAAAATAGTATACTGTCCCCGATTTTTGTGCTGGGCTCGACTTTCCTAAAACAGTCCCAGCCCCATCACCTCGACCTCGTCGAGGATGAGGCCGAACACGAAGTTCAGGCGCAGGCGATAGGCCTTGGCGCTTTCGATCTCGCTTTCGACCTGCTCCTTTGCCGTGTGGCGGACATAGCGGCGGTCGACCAGCGAGGCGAAGCCGCTGGGCAGGACGAGACTGACGATCGTCTGGCTGGTGAAGCGTGTGTCGGGGCGGGTCGAGGTCCAGTGGTTGGACATTTCCAGATCGGCCGGAAAAACGCGGTCGGTGGTGAAGCTGTACTGCCGTTCCCAGCCGCCGGCACGGTCTGCACCAGGGGCGAGGCGTTCGAGGGTCCAGCCATGCTCGGCATCCAGACGCATGCGGAACAGCGCGCCGTCGGGGCCGGGCGTCTCGGCGCCGTCGCTGAGCGGCATGGGGGGCGAATAGCCGCCGCCGAAGCCGGCATCGGCGAGCCAGGTCTGCCCCGCGATCTCGACCAGATTGGCGGTGTGCGTGCGCGGCGGCAGGCCTTCGGTGCGCAGCCATACCCGCGCCAGGATCGGCCGTGCGTCGAATCCGATCGCGTGCAGCGCGCGCAGAAACAGCTGGTTCTGTTCGAAGCAATAGCCACCGCGCCGGTGGTGGACGAGCTTGGCGAAGACATGATCGGGATCGAGGCTGATCCCGCGCCCCAGCGCGATGTCGAGATTTTCGAACGGGATGGTCAGCCGGTGCTGGCGCTGGAGAAAGTCCATCCCGCCCCAGTCGGCATCGGGCGCCTGCTTGAGTCCGATCCGGGCGAGATAGGCGTCGAGGTCGAAATCTGCGGGGTTGGTCATGTCGCTCATTTCTTGCAGCTTCCCGTGCGGTGACCGCTGCCTTCGGTCACGATCTTCACGGGCTTGCCGTCCTTCATGCCGGTCGAAACGGTCGAGATCTTGTAGCTGTCCGCCGTGTAGCTGCCCTTCGAGGCGACGAGCAACCCGTCGGGGAAGCGCTTGTTGGTGCAGAAGGTGTCATAGGCCAGCTGGCCGGCCGCCATCGAGAAGCGCCGCTTGGTGCAGACCGCCGCGTCGTCCTGGGTCAGCAGCGCCTCCGGCCGCCGCGCCAGTTCGGCGGCATCGTGGCAACTGGTGCGCTTGCGGTTGCCCGCGAACATCTTGATCACCCATTGCGGCACGCCCGGCACGTCGGCGGTCAGCATCGTCGTCTGATGCGTCCAGCCGCCGGGCGCGAAGCCATCCGCCGCCGCCGGGGCGGCGTTCAGAAGCGCGAAAGCGGTAGCGGCGGCCAGCGAGGCGATGCCGGTCGATAGGCGGCTGTTGATCATCCGTGGGTCCCTCATGGGCTGCGCATGTGGATCTGGTCGTGGGGCAGCCATTGCTGATCTACTGGTCGATGGCGGGATAAGGTTGCGGTCGTTCAGCGGAAGCGGTTCAATTTGCGGGCATAACGCTGCAGGCGTAGCGGAACCCAATCCTGGATGAAATGGTCGATCGCCACGCGCCGGTCGGGCCGGTCGCCACTTCCGGGGCGCGGTCGGAAGACGGTGGTGCGCTCGGGCGCCTCGGCTTCGTCGGCGGGGAAGGCGGTGTAATAATAGGTCGCGATCGACCGGCGCGACCGATCGGGCGGGCAGCGCAGCGGATCGGGATGACCGTGATAGCTGTCGGCATCGGTGTTGAAGACCACTGCGCGGCCGAGCAGCGGGGCGACGCGCACCTCGCAGCGGCGCATGGCGTGGTCCCACATCTCGAGCTCGCCGCCCCATTCGGGCTGCCACCCCTCGTTCAGATAGATCAGCAGATTGAGCCGGCGGCGGAGCTTCAGGCGTGGATGGCGGTTGAAGTCGGCATGGATCGACAGATGACCGCCCGGCAGCGTCTCGTGCAGCCCGCCTCCGAGATACCAGGGATCGGGGACGAGCCCCTCAATCCCGGTCAGCGCCTCGAGAAAGCAGAGAAAGGCCGCGCCGTTGAGCTCCGCGAGCAGGGTGCGCAGCCCGCAATGGTCGATGTCCTGGGGCGCGAACTGATATTTGAACCGCTCCTGGTCGCGGTCGAAGAAGCGCTTGCCCGTCCGGTCGGGGAAATGCGCGGCGAGCCCCGCCAGGAGCTTGGGGTCGATCAGGTCGTCGATGACGATGTGCGGGAACGGGGCCGCCGCCGCATAGCGCTCCGCCAGCGCCGTTCCGGCCGCACGGCACGCCGCGGCGTCGAAGCCCCGGTCGCGGTAGGGAAGCAGGCCGTCCGACTGGCTCATGGGGAAGGAAGATAAAAGGTGAACATTCGCGACCTCTATCCTACATATGCAAAGCCATGACCATCCAGATCCGCACCAGCCTCGATGACGTCGATCTCGGGCAGAGCTTCGTCCCGCACCGGCCGGAGCGGCCCGAGAAGAGCGAGGGCGGCAAGGCGTTCAAGCTCGTCTCCGACTATCAGCCGTCGGGCGACCAGCCGACCGCGATCGCCGAACTGGTGGCGCAGGCCGAACAGGGCGAGCGCGACCAGGTGCTGCTGGGCGTCACCGGATCGGGCAAGACCTTCACCATGGCCAAGGTGGTCGAGCAGCTGCAGCGGCCGGCGCTGGTGCTGGCCCCGAACAAGATCCTCGCTGCGCAGCTGTACGGCGAGTTCAAGCAGTTCTTCCCCGACAATGCGGTCGAGTTCTTCGTCAGCTATTACGACTATTATCAGCCCGAAGCCTATGTCCCCCGGACCGACACCTATATCGAGAAGGAAAGCTCGATAAACGAGGCGATCGACCGGATGCGCCACTCGGCCACCCGCTCCCTGCTCGAACGCGACGACGTGCTGATCGTCGCCTCGGTGTCCTGCCTCTACGGTATCGGATCGGTCGAAACCTATTCGGCGATGATCTTCGACCTGAAGAAGGGCCAGACGGTCGACCAGCGCGAGATCATCCGCAAGCTGGTCGCGCTCCAGTATAAGCGCAACGACCATGCCTTTGCGCGCGGCAATTTCCGCGTGCGCGGCGACAATCTGGAAATCTTCCCGTCGCATTATGAGGACAGCGCGTGGCGGATCGCCTTCTTCGGCGACGAGATCGAGGAGATCGTCGAGTTCGACCCGCTGACCGGCAAGAAGGCCGCCAGCCTCGATTATGTCCGCGTCTTCGCCAATTCACACTATGTGACGCCCGGGCCGACAATGAAGCAGGCGATGGAGGCGATTCGCTTCGAACTGACCGAGCGGTTGAAGGAGTTGCAGGCCGAGGGACGGCTGCTTGAAGCGCAGCGGCTGGAGCAGCGCACCAATTTCGATTTGGAGATGATCGCCGCCACCGGCAGCTGTGCCGGCATCGAGAATTATTCGCGCTTCCTGACCGGCCGCCTGCCGGGCGAGCCGCCGCCGACCCTGTTCGAATATCTGCCCGAAAACGCGCTGCTGTTCGTCGACGAGAGCCACCAGACGATCGGCCAGATCAACGGCATGGCGCGGGGCGATCACCGCCGCAAGATCACGCTCGCCGAGTTCGGCTTCCGGCTGCCGTCCTGCATCGACAACCGCCCACTGCGCTTCGCCGAGTGGGAAGTGATGCGCCCGCAGACCGTCTATGTCTCGGCGACGCCGGGCGAGTGGGAGATGAACCAGACCGGCGGCGTGTTCGTCGAGCAGGTCATCCGCCCGACCGGTCTGATCGATCCGCCGGTCGACATCCGCCCGATCGAAAGCCAGGTCGACGACCTCGTCTTCGAGGCGCGCGAGACCGCGAAGAAGGGCTATCGCACGCTGGTCACGACGCTGACCAAACGCATGGCCGAGGACCTGACCGAATATCTGCACGAAGCGGGGCTCAAGGTCCGCTACATGCATTCGGACGTCGAGACGCTGGAGCGTATCGAGCTGATCCGCGACCTGCGGCTGGGCGTCTATGACATCCTCGTCGGCATCAACCTGTTGCGCGAGGGGCTCGACATTCCCGAATGCGGGCTGGTCGCGATCCTCGATGCCGACAAGGAGGGCTTTCTGCGGTCCGAAACCTCGCTGATCCAGACGATCGGCCGCGCGGCGCGCAACGTCGACGGCCGCGTGATCCTTTATGCTGACCGCATCACCGGATCGATGGAACGCGCGATGGCCGAAACCTCGCGCCGCCGCGAGAAGCAGCAGGCCTATAATCTCGAACATGGCATCACGCCCGAAACGATCCGCCGCAGCATCACCGACATCGTCGGCCACCTCGCCTCCAAGGACCAGGTCACCGTCGATACGGGGATCGAGGAGCTGCCGCACATGGTCGGCCACAATCTGCGCGCCTATATAGAGGAACTCGAAGCCAAGATGCGCGCGGCGGCGGCCGACCTCGAATTCGAGGAGGCGGGGCGCCTGCGCGACGAGATCCGCAAGCTGGAGCAGGAAGAGCTCGGCCTTCCGGTCGACGAGCATCGCGCGCCGGTGAAGAGCAACAGCTTCGGCGGCAAGCCCGGCACGCGTACGACCAAATATGGAAAGATGAAGGCGGCGCGCGCGCGGCGCTGATTGCTTTCAGTCTGATTGTTCCCTATATGTTCCATGACATACATTGTTATGGATCGGGAATGTGGGCGTCATGCAGGCAGTCGACGAGAGGATGCGCGCGGCGATGGACAAGGGGTTCGATCTCGATCGCTTCGTTGAGGCGCAGGACGGCGTCTTCGACCAGGCACTGACCGAGATCCGGCGCGGGCAGAAGCGCGGCCACTGGATGTGGTTCGTCTTCCCGCAGCTTCGTGGCCTCGGGCGCAGTCCGACCGCGCAACATTATGGGCTGGCGTCTGCTGGCGAGGCGGCGGCCTATCTCGCCCATCCGTTGCTCGGGCCACGGCTGCGCGCCTGCGTCGAGGCGCTGCAGGATCTGGAGCAGGGCAGCGCGGTCGAGATTTTCGGCGAGATCGATGCTATGAAGCTGCGCTCCTCGCTGACGCTTTTCGCCGAGGCGGCGGGCGAGCGGCTATTCGTCGCGGCGCTCGAGCGCTGGTTCGATGGACAGGCCGACCCGCTGACGCTCGACCTGCTGCGGGAGGGCGGGCGATGAGCGAGCCTGTCCGCTGCCGCTGGTCCGAGCGTGACCCGGTCGAAACCGTCTATCATGACAGCGAATGGGGCGTGCCCGAGCGCGATCCGCGCGCCCTGTGGGAAAATCTGATGCTTGAAGGCTTCCAGGCGGGCCTCTCCTGGACGGTCATCCTGCGCAAGCGCGACGCCTTCCGCGCGGCCTTTGCCGGGTTCGATCCCGAGCGGGTGGCGGCCTTCGGTCCCGACGATGTCGAGCGGCTGATGCAGGACCCCGGCATCGTGCGCGCACGGGCGAAGATCGAGGCGACGATTATGGGGGCGCGCATCTTCCTCGCCATGCGCGACCGGGGCGAGGATTTCGCCGACTATGCCTGGTCCTTCACCGACGGCAAGGTCCTCCAGGGCGACGGGATGAGCGTCCCGGCGAGCACGCCGCTGTCGGACCGCATCTCGAAGGACCTGAAGAAGCGCGGCTTCAAATTCGTGGGGCCGACGATCGTCTATGCGTGGATGCAGGCGATCGGCATGGTCAACGATCATGCGTTCTATTGCTTCCGCCGCGATCAGGTCTGACGCCGGCTGCTGGCGATGAGCGTTGAAGACCGCCGGTGCGCGGGGCTTGCGCGGCGAGGCCGGCCATGCTGTCTCGCGCCATGCAGATCGCAGTCCTGACCTTCGACGGGTTCAACGAACTCGACTCTTTCGTCGCCTCGTCCATCCTCAACCGGAAACTTACCGAGGAAACGTAAACCCCATCGGCACCCGGGGGGTTTACGATGAGGCAAAGCGCTACGCGGAAGCTCTTACGATGGCTTACCACAGGATGCACCAGGT
>NZ_JAGMXV010000004.1 GCF_018006725.1 Rhizorhabdus sp. | reverse complement strand
CATCCTCGTCATACCAAAGGTCGACGGCGATCTCGGCCTGTCGCTCGGGGAGGGGGCGGAGGTTCGGCCAATCCTCTTCACATGCCGCTGGCCGATCCGACCACCTCAAGCATGTCACCACCTGTTCGGCAGCGGTAAGGATAGCAAGATCGCGTTGGCGACCGATTTCGTTCGGGCTTTCGCGGATCAAATCAGCGGCGGCTTCGAAGCTCACCCAGCGGAGCGCTGCCGTTTCGGGATCGTGATCGCCCTGACGTCCGACGCGACCGGCGAGGTAGAAGCGAGACGTCGATGTGCCGCCGGCGAATACACCGGGGATGCCAGCGAGGATTTCGGCGTGCCAGCCGGTGTCCTTCAAAACATGGTGAAGTGCCGTTTCGTTGGGGCGCTCAGCGGCGCAAGGCCGTCCCTTGGCGAAGGTCCACGCGTAGCCGCCAAGCTGCCCGGCGGGCTGCCTCAGCAATACCTCCCGCCGCGTGTTGATCAGCACCGCCCCATAGGAGTCAGTAAAAGCGTTTCCGGCGTTAGCTATGGTTCCCTCCCTGGTGAGCGATCGTGGCCATAATCGGCGAAGCACCCTCTCAGCCCCCCGCGCCGAGAAAATCGCCAACCGGGTTTCGCATCTCCCTTTTGGAGGCGTCGAGCAAGCCAAAAATGACACGATTGGTGGACAGATTATCGTGTCGATTTCGCGTCAAATCGGGCAATGGACGCCGTCGATCTGCTCGCGAAGAACGTCAGAAAGCTGCGCCAAGCCAAAGGATTGTCGCAAGAGGCGCTCGCACTCGACAGCGACATGAAGCGCTCTTATACCAAGGCGCGCTGAGGCTGACTCACGCAGGGGATTCCCAAGCTGCTGAAAATCTGATTCGACGTTGCAGGCACATGGAGGCTAGCGATGGCGGCAGCGATTGGGGTTCGATCTGACTATACATCGGCGGATTTGCGTTGGTTTGCGCGACGAAGTGGCGATCCTGATCAGGTCCGACGCCTGTTGGCTCTTGCGCTGATCCTGGACGGCGGGAGCCGCGGCGAAGCGGCGAAGGTTGCCGGGGTGACGCTGCAGATCGTGCGCGACTGGGTTCTGCGGTTCAACGAGGGCGGCCCTGATGGCCTGTTCACGCGCAAGGCGCCGGGGCGGGCCTCCATTCTGAACGACGAACAGCGTGCCCGGCTTGCCGAGATCGTCGAGACCGGCCCGATCCCGGCGGCGCATGGTGTGGTGCGCTGGCGGCTTGCCGATCTGGCCCAGTGGATATGGGACGAGTTCCAACTCTCAATCACACGCCATACCCTCGGGCGTGAGCTTCGGGCGTTGGGTTACCGCAAGCTGTCGGCGCGCCCGCGCCACCATGGCCAGCAGCCCGACGACATTGCCGATTTTAAAAAAGCTTCGCTTCCCGTCTGGCGCAAATCACCCGGCGGCTCCCAAAGGGAACGGCGGTAGAGTTGTGGTGGCAGGACGAGGCACGGGTCGGCCAGCAGACCAAGCTCACCCGGCGCTGGGCGAAGCGCGGCACCCGTCCTTCAGCACCGAAGGATCAGCGCCGGTCCTCGGCCTGGATCTTTGGGGCGATCTGCCCCGCTGAAGGCAAGGCCGCCGGCATTGTCATGCCTCGCTGCAACAGTGAGGCGATGACCATGCATCTTGAGGAAATCGCCTTCCACGTCGCGCCAGGTGCACACGCCGTGTTGCTTCTCGATCAGGCCGGATGGCACGGCTCCACCGAACTGGTCGTTCCGCCCAACATCACCCTGATGCCGCTCCCGCCGAGATGCCCCGAACTCAACCCGGTCGAGAACGTCTGGCAGTTCATGCGCGACAACTGGCTGTCGAACCGGATCTTCAAATCCTACGACGACATCGTCGACCACTGCTGCTTCGCCTGGAACAAGCTTGTCGATCAGCCCTGGCGGATCATGTCGCTCGGATTGCGACAATGGGCCCATGGGTACTGATCAATGCACGTTGGTATTACCTGTCCGATCTGGAGCGCGGCCAGCGTAATCCGAGCGTCCGCGCGCTAGGCCGTTTAGCCAATGCATTGGGCGTCGCGCCCCACAAGCTCCTTGAACCGGCGGAGGCCGCACCGTCCACTGAATAGCATTGGCAATGGGGCCTTCTTTACGCCGTTAAGGGGAGCACCGTTGGGACGACAGCCATGACACTCAAAACCCCCGCGCAAATCGCTGCCATCACGTCCGAGGCGAAGGATCGCGGCAGTTATCGCTCTGAGTGATTTCAACACCGCATGTTGAAAGCCGAGTGATATTCTAAATTGTTCAGGGTGTGGAACACGGCGAACAGAACCCACCTGGTATATACATCCCACTGGCGGTCGTTTCGAAGCGGTGATTTTCTTATGGGGTGCCTCCGGCAATCCCTCGTGCGTGATAGCGAGCGAACGGGTCACCCCACCACTTCCAATCTCTCGGCATCTCCGATTTCAACGATTGACCGTCGCGCGTTTGGTCGAGCACACGATCCTCTTCCGATGTGAGGAGCGCTCGCTTCATATGGTGGCCGAGAAATTTTCGAAGGTCTTCCTTTTCCCAATCCAAGTGATCAACGAAGATCCCCTGATAGATTTTCGCTAACGGAACCGAATGGTCGACGATGAGGCGATCAGCGGGACTTCGAAGATCGTTTTTTCCGTCCTTCATCCCATTCTTGCACACCTTCCGCGCTTTGGCAGCGGCGGCGCCATCCGAAATCCAGTCCAACCGGCGCAGCCTTTCCTTGTGCTCGTGGCCGCACGCACACGGGTTGTTCATCGTCCGCTGGGAATAGTGCGGATGCTTGCCCCCAACGAACGGATAGCCCTTGGAGAACGACCACCACGGATCGAGAAAGTCCCTCAGATTGGCCCCGCGATCATCGTCACGGATGATAATCCACAGATGCTCAAAATAGCTTTCCGCAAGCCTTTCGATTCTCGACTGATCCAGTTGCATCTTACCATCCTGTCGCCGGATTTTCGAAGCTGATACGGGCTCAGTTGCTCTCCCGCCCGATCAAGAGCCGCTGCGCCGGCAAAGGCTATGTTTCGATTCAGCTCGTAGCAACCTCGTTTCGTTTATTGCGTTTAGTGCGTGAATGAATCATACCGCCATGCGGAGGCACAATTATGAGCGAAATCAGGGTTCGGCCCGAAATCATCCCCACGGAGGATGATGCGGAACTGGCCGCCACGGCGAGTCGTGCCCTGGCCGCCGCCAGCCCCAATGGCCTCATCGTTCGACTCGGCGATAGAGAGCTTCAGCTTCCCAAATCGGTGACGCCTTTTCTGGTTCACGTCTTGACGGAAATGGCGCAGGGTAATGCACTTACCCTGATCCCAACCCATGCCGAGCTTACCACTCAAGATGCGGCAGATTTCTTAGGCGTTTCGCGGCCCTTCCTCGTGTCGCTGCTGGAGGCGAAGAGAATTCCCTACCACAAGGTGGGAACGCATCGACGCGTCCGCTTCTATGATCTGGACGCCTTCAAGAAGCAAAACGAGGCGGAGCGCCAACGGACGATGCAGAAGCTCGCCGACGAGGCCCAAGCCCTAGATATGGGCTATTGAAAAATACCGTACACAGTCATCTACGACGCCTGCGTTCTATATCCCGCGCCGCTACGGGATATATTGATCGAGCTGGCCGCGTCGGGGCTCTTCCGGGCGAAATGGACCGAACGCATCCATGACGAATGGATTCGAAACCTCCTCGCGAACAGGGATGACCTTGACGAGGCGAAGCTGCGCACGACAGCCGCGCGGATGGACGCGGCGGTTCTCGACGCTCTTGTCCGAGATTACGACGCATTAATTCCCGCGTTGACGCTCCCCGACCCGGACGACCGCCACATTATGGCGGCTGCCATCAAGATCAACGCGGACGCCATCGTTACCTTCAACAAGAAGGATTTTCCGGATTCCGCCTTGTCGCCATACGGGATCGAGGTCCAGCACCCCGACGACTTCATTCATAATCAATTCGGCCTGGATCAGGCCAAGGTAGTCGCCAGCGCCAACGCCTGCCGCACGCGGTTGAAAAATCCGACCTTCACGGGCGAGGAATATCTCGACACCCTCCTCCGGCAGGGTCTTCCACAATCGGTCGCGGCGTTAAAGCCGTTTTGGAAAATCATCTGAGGGCGGCCAGCGCATTTAATTAAAGCGCTCACTCAGCAGGACCGCGCAGCTTTTTCCGGTTGTCGAGATGTTGTCGAGATGTTGTCGTGGATGTTGTCGTGGATGTTGTCGTGGATGTTGTCGTGGATGTTGTTGACAACATATCGAGGTTGCGACAACCAAAGGTATATCGAGCGCCACACTACTACGAAAAGCACCGGCATTCGGCGCATACATCCTGTCTGCCATCTGGACCGTCGGTAAACCCGCTTTCTTTTTGACGTGTCAAAAATCAACCGGCGCTCGGTAGGCAAAAGAATAATTCGCAGCTTCACATTTGGGCCGCCGGTCCCCACTTGCTGACAAGAAACACGGAGGCGTTATGAAACTATACAAATTCACCGAACAAACCGGCAGCCGAGTAGCCCTCGCCGCCGAGCAGAACCCGGATCTTCCTGCCGGCGCTTGGCGAGCCGCTGGCACCATCGAAATAAATCGGGGGGATGGTCCGCGCATCGGCGCCGGCTCGGATGAAATCATGGACGGCATAGACCGCGAAGGGGTCTTCGTATGGCCGGTGCAGGACGGCGACTGACCGACACTAAACCATCACCGAGGCGCAGAGGAAAACCACTCCATTGTACGAGCCTACCATGCTCGAATTGCAGACGAAAATCCGCCGATAGCGTTTCCAATTCCGGTGCTTACCGCGTGCTTATCCAGCAACCGCGATCGAGCGCCACCTTTTCGAACTTCGATCTAAGTTATTGAAAAGGTGGCGCGAGTGACGGGGCTCGAACCCGCGACCTCCGGCGTGACAGGCCGGCGCTCTAACCAACTGAGCTACACCCGCGAACTGTGTCGGTGGAGGCGGCACCTAGTGGAGGGTCGCAGCCCTGTCAACAGCATCGCGCATCATTTTCCCAACTCTTTTGGAAGAGACGCGTCCTCGTCCTGATGGCCGTTGGTGAAAGTGCCTTCCGCGAACAGGAAACCGGCGATGTCGGGCCAGCCTGCGGCGTCGAGCACCGTCTTCAGGATGATCAGCAGCGGGACCGCGAGCAGCGCGCCCGCGGTACCCCACACCCAGCTCCAGAAACTGAGCGCGACGAGAATCAGCAGCGGGTTGATCGTCAAACGACGTCCCACCAGCATCGGTGTCAGCACATTGGCCTCGACCAGATGGACCGCGACGAACAGCGACGCGGGTACCAGCGCATAGCCGAGGTCGCCAAAGGTCATCAGCCCGCCCACTGCGAGCAGGCCTGCCGCAACGATCGGGCCGAAATAGGGAATGTAGTTGAGAATCGCGACGAGACCGCCCCACATCACCGGGCTGGGCATCTCCGCGAACCACAGCATGACCGAGACGAGTACGCCCATGCCGATGTTCACCGCCGTGATCGTCGCCAGATAGGCCGAGGTGCGGTCGACCATCTCCTGGATCACGCGCGCCGTGGTCATCGCGCTGGAGAAGCTGCCCCGGCTTGTGATCGTCCGCCGACGCATCCGCGTCCAGCTCGACAGGAAGAAATAGACGACGAGGGTGGCGAAGACGAGCTGGACCAGGGCATGCGGCGCCGACGTTGCAACATAGTCGAACAGCGAGTTCGGCTCCTGAACCGTGACCGTCCGGCCCCTCGCCGCCGAATTGCGCAGCAGCGCACCCATGGTCTCGTCGACGAAGCGCTCGAACGAGGAATAAATGTCGATCAGCGGCGACAGATTCCGCCGGATAAGCTGGATGCGCGACGGCAGCCGCGCGAACCATTCGGTTGCGGGCACGATCACCGAGGCGATCGCGGCATTGGCGAGGCCGAGAAACAGGATCACGCACAGCAGCGCCGCCAGCGGCGACGGCAGCCCCCGCCGTTCCAGCCATTCGAGCAACGGCACCATCGCCACCGCGATCACCAGCGCGATCGTCACCGGCAGGAAGAATTCGGATCCCGACCGCAAGGCGAACGGGATGGCGAGGATGATCCCCGCGCCTGCTGTCAGCGCCAGCCAAGCGAGCAGCCGATCACGGCGATAAGCCATCTCCGCCTGGATCGCCATCGAGTCGCGCAAGGCATCGCGCAGCACCTCGACGGGGGCCGTGGCGTCGGCAGCCTGAGCAGGCCTTTCCCGATCCGCCACATCATCCTGCATCGATTCGCTCCACCCGAAAGACCGCCACACGTCCCCCTATCGCGCGTTCCGCAGGACAGCGCCAGAATCGGAGAGCCTCGGAGATCGCTGCTGCGGAATTATTACGCCAAGACAACAGCTTCATGGCAAAGATATGGCTTCTTGCGTTAGCAGGCGCACAAAAACACCATATGTTGGGTTCCACGGGTCGTCTTGGCGGCAAAACGATTCATCGTGCGTTTATTGACTCATTAACCCGCTCAGCCCCATGGCCCCGATCGAAATTGGTCGCGGGGGCTCTGCGGGGGCAGACAGCCGAAACAGCCTCCCTGCCGACAAGACGTGAAAAAGCAGCTCGCCCCATGTTTCGAGTTCGGGGCGGGTCGGCTCTTTTGCGCATTGCATGGAGTAATGAATGCCCGCCAAACTGGCTCAACATCCGCTGATGATCGCCGCGATGATTGTCGCAGCGGCTACTGGCGCTATGGGCTTTGCGGCCATTCCTGCGTCTTCACCGACGCTTGCCTACGAAGTTTCCCCCCAGATTATCGATGACGACGCCGTCATCGACGACGGCATCGACCGGGTGCTGTTCAAGGAAGCCGCCAACAGCGGCAAGATCGATCGCGAGCTCGAATGCATGGCCAAGGTCGTCATGCACGAAGCCGCCAACCAGCCGCGCAGCGGCCAGCTCGCCGTCGCGCAGGTCATCATGAACCGGGTCGGACAGGATCGCTTTGGCGACACCGTCTGCGAGGTCGTGAACCAGCCGGGCCAGTTCTTCCGCACCGCCTCCTACAATCCGCGCCGCGACAGCGAGCGCTGGGCGATGGCGGTCGAGGTTTCGCGCCAGGCGATGGCCGGTCATGGCGACCAGGTCGTCCCCGGTGCCGTCTTCTATCACGCGGCGAGCAGCTCGCCCAACCGCTTCTTCCGCACGCGCGAGCGCCTGTCGATGGTGGGCGATCACATTTTCTATCGGTAAACCGACCGAGATCGGAGAGGATGCGGGGGCCCGGCGGAAACGTCGGGCCCTTTGCTTTGGAACCGCGATCGGGAATAGAGCGCGCATGTCCCGCACCACCCGCGCCACCCAGGCCCTGACCAAGGCCGGCATCGCCCATGAAGTCCACAGCTATAGCTATGATCCTGGTGCCGAGCGCGTAGGGCTGCAGGCGGCCGAGGCATTGGGCGAGAATCCGGCGCGCGTGCTCAAGACCCTGATGATCGTGGTCGACGGCAAGCCCGCCTGCGCCGTCATCCCCTCCAACCGCGAACTGTCGATGAAGCGCACGGCGGCGGCCTTTGGTGGCAAGTCGGCGCAGATGATGAAGCCCGCCGATGCCGAACGGCTGACCGGCTATCATGTCGGCGGGATCAGCCCCTTCGGCCAGCGCAAGGCCGTTCCCACCGCGATAGAGGCGGCCGCAATGGACCATGCGCTGGTCTACGTAAACGGCGGCCAGCGCGGGCTTCAGGTCCGGCTGGCGCCGAAGGACGCTGCGTCGGCGCTCGAGGCGCTCGTCGTGCCGCTGGTGGGGTGACGTCGCTGCTTCGGGACTACTGAAACGAGATTTGGGGCCGCGCCTTCCCCTCCACCACGCTTTGCGTGGTCCCCCTCCCCGTGCCGGGGAGGAACTTTGCCACCTGTTACCCCCGAGTTCCTCCCCGGCACGGGGAGGGGGACCGTCCGCAGGACGGTGGAGGGGAAGCACCGAACTATGAGTGTAAGGCGCCCTGCCCCTATCGCGTCGCCTCCGGCGCCTCGTCTCCGAACCGCGTCGCCTGCGCATCCTTCCAGACCCTGTGCAGCGCATCGCGCGGCGCGGTCAGGCCCAGCTTGTCCATCCTGTCCTTCCACGCGCCAGCCGCTTCGGATGCCTGCAACTGCAACTCGGTCACCGGCTTTTCATCGACCCATGCAGACAAGGTGCCGGCGTTGGCGAACAGCAGGATCAGGGCGGCGACGGCGATGATCGTACCGGTCCAGAGGACCGGGTGATCGCCCTCGATCGGGGTCCCGGGCAGGTCGACCGGGGAGGCCAACTCATGGTCCTTCAACTCGCGCGCCATCGCCTCGTCTCCGTCAGAACTGGTAATAGATGAAGGGGGCGACCCCTTCGTAGCGCATCGCATCGACCAGGATGATCGCCACCGCCACCAGCAGGCCGAGCAGAGGGGCCGGCAGGCGGCGCAGGCGCAGCGCGATCGATTGGGCGAGACCGGGCGGGGTGAAGTGGAAGGCCATGCCGAGCAGGATGAGCGTTGCAAGCAGCGGCGTCGTCATGCCGTTGCTCCAGTCCCCGCGCCCCAGACCGCCGAGGAAGGCGATCGCCCCGTCGAATGTGTCGGCGCGGAAGAAGATCCAGCCGAACGTGACGATGTGAAAGGTCACCACGATCGCAAGCAGCTTGGGCAGGCCGGGCAGGCCCGCCTTGCGCCAGCAGGTCTCGATCACCTGGACGCCGCCATGGAGGCCGCCCCAGATCAGGAAGGTCCACTTCGCGCCGTGCCAGAAGCCGCCCAGCAGCATCGTCAGCATGATGTTGCGGCACTGCATGGCGAGCCCGCCCTTGTTGCCGCCGAGGCCAATGTACAGATAGTCGCGCAGCCAACTCGACAGGCTGATATGCCAGCGACGCCAGAAATCCTGGAGCGAGCTGGCGCGATAGGGCTGATTGAAGTTGCGCGGGAAGCGATAGCCGAACAGCGCGGCGATGCCGATCGCCATGTCGCTATAGGCGGAAAAATCGCAATAGATCTGCACCGCATAGCCATAAGCGGCGAGCAGCAGGTCGAGGCTCGAATGGGCCGAGGGGTCGAAGAACACCGGATCGACCAGATTGACCGACAGTTCGGAGGCGACGACCGCCTTCTTGAACAGACCCCATACGATCAGCAGCATCGCCATCGCGACCATGTCGCGGTTGAGTCGGGGGGTCTTTTCGAACTGTGGCAGCAGATCCGCGCCGCGCACGATCGGCCCCGCAACCAGATGCGGGAAGAAGGACATCAGCAGCGTAATGTCGAGCAACGATGCCGCGCGCAGGCGCCCGCGATAGACGTCGATCAGATAGGACATGCCCTGGAAGGTGAAGAAGGACACGCCCACCGGCAGCACGATCTGCAGCAGCGGCAGATCGCGCGCCATGCCCCAGCCCGCCAGCAGCACGCCGAGTTGTTCGAGGAAGAAGTCATAATATTTGAAGAAGCCGAGAATGCCGAGATTGGCGATCACGCCGATCGTCACCAGCGTCTTCTGCGTGCCTCTGGTTTGCGCCGCATAGATCAGCCGCGCCCCGCCCCAGTTGATGATGGCCGAGGCGATCAGCAGGGCCACGAAGCGCCAGTCCCAGGCACCGTAGAACACCCAGCTGGCCAGCAGCAGCAGCAGTTTGCGCCATTCATTGCTGCGCGACACCGCCCACACCAGGACGAAGACGAGCAGGAAGAACAGACCGAAGTCGAGGGTCGGAAACAGCATCTAGGCGATCACCAGCGCGAGGCGGCGCCGGCCGCGAGATCGAGGTCCGTCTGAAGCCGGTTGGCTATGTCCTGCCCGCCCGCGCTGTTGAAATGGACATAATCGCCGCGCATCCGGGTCGGCTGGAGCTTGACCCAGCTGACCGCCGTGCAGCGGCCGCCCATGCGCGCTTCCCAATCCCAGAAGGCGAGGCGCAGCTGCTGCGCAACCTTGCGCTGAACCTCGCGCACCGCCTTCAGGCCGGCTGGCGGGAAGAGCGGCTTGGCGGTGATCGCCCAGCCGGTGCGAGGCGCCTCGGCTGCGGCCGGCACAGGGCGCGGCTGCGACGGAGCGCTACGCTGCCCCAGGGCGTCGAGCACGTCGCTGATGTCGTCGCTGTCCGAGGGTTGCTCGGGCGGGGGCGTGACGGGGCCGGCGGGAGGCAGGGTGACCGGCTCGATGCAGGGGACGGGGGTTGCCGTCGGTGCGTTGCTCAGCAACTCCGTCCGCCTGGTCAAGGCGTCGGGCGCCCCCAGAAGCAGGATCGGCACGCGGCCCGCGAGACGGCGGATGCGGCCGATCTGCGTACGCAGGGTGATCTCATATTCCTGCGGATTGACGCGCGGGGCGAAGCCCTCATTGGTACCGAAGGCGATAACGATCAGATCGGGCTTGTAGCTGCGCAGTTCCTCCGCGACGACCGAATCGTCGTTGCGGCTGAAATGGACGAGCTGCGAACCGACCACGCCGACATTGGAAAGCGCCACGCCGCCCCGATCGCGGAAGGTCGCCCAGCTGGTGATCGTCACCGGGCCGCCCTCGGTCACGACCGACACAGCGCCCTGCGCCTGATCGAACTCCATCTCGCGACATTCGGGCCGGGCGATCAGCGCACCCAATTCGAACCGCTCGGACTGCCCCGCGACGTTGATGACGAGCGCCCCTGCCCCCGGCTCAGCGATCGCGCAGATAACGAAGCGGTCGAACATCTGGTTCGCCGAGGCAGTCAGCCCGATACGCGCGCCTGAGGCATTGGAAGTGATACTGAACCCTGACAAACCAAGCGCCCCGCGCGGATCACGGGCGCCAGGGCCGAAGATCGAGGAGATCGTCCAGCCCGGCGACATCTCGACACTCACCCCGCGCGGGTTATAGCCCTGAAAGGGCTTGCCCGGTGGCATCACGCCACGACCGGCGCTGCCATAGCGCGCCTGCAGCGCATCGCGCCAGGCGCCGGTGATCGCATCGCCGGCGGTGTGGCTATCCCCAATCTGGAGAATATGAACCGGCTTGCCTCCGCCGCGCGCGCCTGCGAGCTTGTCGAAATAGGGCCGCAGCGCCGAATAGCCGCACAGTCCGCCCGCGCAGTCGGCGGTGACCGAGGGTGTTGCAGCAGTGGCAGCGGCCATAGCCAGGAGGCCGATCATTGGCGGCTCCTGCTCTGTTCCTCGAGCGCGGCACCAATATCGGCAGGCAGCAGATCGGTCGGAGCGCCCTTGGCCGGTGGATTGGCAACCGGAGTCTTTGGCTTGTCGGCCTTCTGCTCGCTCTTGCCCTCTGGCTTGGGACGCGCCTCGCCATCTGCTTTCGGCTCGGCTGCAGGCGCACCGGTTCTTGCGGGTGTCGCCGGCTCGTCTGCAAGCGGATCGTCGAGACGGGGTGGCCTCGGCGCGGCCTTCGCGGGCGGCGGAGCGAGCGCTTCCGGCGGAGGCGCCACCACCGGGGGCGGCGGTGCGGTGCCGCCAGCACGCGCACGCGCCTGATCGACATAGCTGCGGATGCGGCCGGCAAGGCCTTTGGTGATACGCACATAGCCAGCATAGGACATATGGATGCCGTCGTTGGCACGCATCAGCACGGGTTTCCCGGTAGCGGGATCCGGCAGATAGGCCGAATAGCGGCCGCCGGAATCGACACTGTAGGGAGCGGTCTCGATGAACGGAACGCCCAGACGGCCCATCAGATCGCGATAAAAGGCGTTCATCCGAACGACGTCGGCGTCATAGGCCGCCTCGCGCATCTTGGGGAGGCCGACCCAGTAGACGATCGCCCCCTGCTCACGCAGCATGGCGACATAGGATGTGACGCGGCGCGCGATGGCGGCCTGCCATTTCGGGGTCAGCAGCGCGTAGACATGGCCACCATCGGCGACGCCCATCATGTCGTTGGCGCCGAAGGAGATCACCGCGACGTCGACCGGCGCCTGCGCGAGCCGAGCGCGATCGTGGGTTTCGAGGTTCAGCGTCCTGTAGCGGGTGAAGCCGGTCGCCTGCTGGCTGAACTTGACGACCTGATAGCCGGACTTGCGGCTCAGCTGGTTGTAGAGCGCGGTCCAGATGCCGTCACCGAAACTGTCGCCGAACACGCCGACACGCACGGGACGGCCCGCCGCAATCGCGTTGACGATACCCGGCTGGATCGCCCGGGTCTCGGCCGTGACCGGCTGTTCGGGAAGCGGCGTTCCGGTGGCGCGCTTGGCCGGCACCGGACCTTCGTCACCGACGGGCGGCGGAGGCGCCACATCGGCATCGGCCGCAGCGATTTCGGTGGGCGCGACATAGCTTGCCTCGGGCGCGTCCTTGACACCGAAGGCATAGCCGATCGCCGCCCCCGCCGCCACGCCCAGAAACAAAACCGCCGTCCGATCGAGCAGAATTACCGCTGCCTTCATCGTGCCACCCGCACTTACTCCCAAACTACCTCGACGCGGCTGGACTGGTCAGCGGAACGCGATACCGATCGTCCTTAATATGCGGCGCGGCGCACTGTCGAGCGCGATCGGGCGGCCGGACGCGGGCAGATCACGGCTGGGCGGTTCGGAGGCCGGAAAAGCCTCCGAACCGCTGCCACAGGCTCGATCAGACGCGGGCGCGCTGCTCGACCACGCTTTCCAGGATGGTCAGCGGCAGGGCGCCTTCGAGCAACACCTGGTGGAACTGGCGCAGATCGAACTTCGCGCCCTGGATCGCCTTCGCCTTTTCGCGCGCGCGCACCCAGCTCATATGGCCGACCTTGTAGCTGCACGCCTGGCCGGGCCAGACGCAGTAGCGGTCGATCTCGCGCTGGGTCCGCGGGCGGGCGAAGCCGCTTGCCTCGACCATATAGTCGGTCGCCTTTTCGCGGCTCCACCGCTTGTAGTGGATACCGGTGTCGGTCGCGAGGCGCACGGCCCGGAACAGAAAGCTCTGGAGGAAGCCGACGCGGCCGAGCGGATCGTCGGCATAGACGCCCATCTCGTCCGCCAGCTGCTCGGCGTAAAGTGCCCAGCCTTCGACATAGGCGCCGAAGGGGGCATCCTTGCGCAGCATCGGCAGGTCCTTGGCCTCCTGTGCCAGGCTCAACTGCAGGTGATGACCCGGCGTGCCTTCATGATAGGTCAGGCTCGGCAGCGTGTAACGCGGCCAGTCGCCGGTATCCTTGAGGTTGATGTAATAGATGGCCCCGCGCGAGCCATCGAGCGCGGCCGAGTTGTAATAGCCGTTGGGCGCGCCGTCCTGGATGAAAGGCGGAACCCGCTTCACCTCCAGCGCAGCCTTGGGCAGGGTAGCGAAGGCCTCAGGCAGACGCGCGTTAATGCCCTTCACGACACCGTTAATATAGTCGATCAGCTTGGCACGGCCCGCATCGTCATTGTCGAACAGCTGGCGCGGATCCTTGTTCAGCGCGGTCAGCCGCTCGCCGACGCTGCCCTGGCCCATCCCCTGCCCCTTGAGGATGGTGTCGATCTCGGCGCTGATCTGGGCGACCTGTTCGAGGCCCATGCGGTGGACCTCCTCGGGGCTCAGCGTCGTCGTCGTCGCATTGGCGAGCGCGTCGGCATAGAATTGGTCGCCATTGGGCAGGCGCCAGCAGCCGGCATCGTGAACTGCCGCCTTGCGCAGGCCGGCGACCAGCGCGATCTGCCGGTCTAGCGCAGGGAATATCTCCGCGGTGACGATCTTCTCGGCCATCGCCTGCCAATCGCCGGGGATGGCCTTTTCCTTGGTCCGCCGGGCAATAGACTCCACGAGTACCGTGTTGGCAGCCGGCTGGTCGCGCAGCGCCTTCAACTGGCCGAGCGCGAGATCAAGGCAGAAGTCGGGCGCGAAGGCGCCGTAGCGGACGTCTTCCTGCTGGAAGCGGGTGCTTTCGTCGAGCACCCGGGCAAAGGCGCGAAGCCGCTGGATATAGGCATCGGCATCGCCCTTGCTCTCGATCACATGCTGGGAATCGAGGAAATCGGGCACCGAGGCATAAGGGCCGCTCAGTTGGCTGATCGCGTAAGGAACATAATAGCCGACCGTGTACCCATAGGGATAGCGCGACGCGCCATCGACGCGCTTTTCGAGCATATAGGCGACGACGTCATGGTTGAGCTGGCCGCTCGGCGACAGCTGTGCGCGGTCGATCGCCTTGAGCGCGGCGAGCGAGGCCTTGTCGGCTGCCAGCATACGCGCCTGGCTTTCCTTGGTGTAGCTGTCGAGCTGCGACCGCGCGGCCGCACGCTTGCCCTTGTCGAGGCCCAGGCTGGTCGCCGTTTCGGGGCTCTCGTCGATGTCGCGTTCGAAGATGCCGTCGACGAGGGTGAGGAGCGCCTTGTCTGCGGTGCCGCCGGTCGCGGCGGCCTCGGCCAGGCGCGGCAACATGCCCGCGAACAGAGCCAGGCCCGACGAGCCGATGAATTGACGTCTATCCATGAAAAATCTCTCCCAGAGCGGGTTATGGGCCGGACACTAAGGTCGGCCGCGCACGACGCAAGACTGTATGAGTCGACAAATACAGTCGGCCCCGCTGTCTGCGACGAAAGGAGAGAGAGAAAGGTCGGGGGGTTCTGTTGCCCGGCCCCCCCGGGGCCGCTGGATTCCGCTTCTGTTGCCCGGTGCGGACCGAACCGCGCTAATGCGTCGTAACCTTATCCGTTAGGATTCAGTTACGCGGCAATCGCGAGCGCCTCGTTATCGTTGGCACTTGTCATTTTGAACGGTTTTACGGCGCATTCAGGCCGGGCAAAAACATCGTCTTTGAACACACGTCGATCCTAGTTCGGCCCCGTCATGAAACTCGCCGAAGCGGGTTTCGTGGTGGAGCCGCCGGGTACCGCCCCCGGGTCCGCTGCATCTATTCCACGACATCATTTATCACCATAGCCGGGCGAACCCGGCAGGGACGATATAGGAGAGCGAGCAGCGGATTTGAAGGGCAAAGCGCGCCGACGGCAAAAAGCGTCGGCGCGACGGGCTCAATCCTTCTTCTTCAGCTCGGCGAGGATTTCGCGCAGCAGGACGACGTCCTCCGGCGTCGCGGCCGGTGCCTCGGGCTTCTTTTCCTCGACCTTCTCGAGCTTGCGGACCTGGCGGACGAGCAGGAACATGACGAAGGCGACGATCAGGAAATTGACCGCCACCGTGGCGAACTGACCGAAGCCGATCAGCGGAACGCCCGCGCTCTTGAGGTCGGCATAGCTGGTCACCGAGCCCTTGAAGTCGGCCGGGATCGCGCCGAGCCGCACGAAATGGCTGGAGAAATCGAGCCCGCCGGTAAGGAAGCCGATGACGGGCATGATGAGGTCGTCTGTCAACGACGACACGATCTTGCCGAAGGCGGCGCCGATAATGACGGCAACGGCCAGATCGACCACATTGCCCCGGTTGATGAAGGCCTTGAATTCACTGAGCATCGCTCGCGTCCCCTTTGGCTAGCCGATGAAATTGGTGCGATCCGATCATCGCGCCTGCGCCATAAAGGTCAAGCCGGCCATTGACCTTTGGCGGGACAGGCCTACCTGTCGCAATAATACAGTCCGTTCTACAGGGATTCCCGCATGAGCCTCGATCGCCGCTTCTCCGCTGCCCTGCTCGCCCCCGTCGCCGCCATCGCGGTTTCAGGCTGCGGCATTAACAGCGTGCCCACGGCGCAGGAAGAAGCGAAGGCGAAGTGGGCCGACGTGCAGACGCAATATCAGCGCCGCTCCGACCTGATCCCGAACCTCGTCGCGACGGTGAAGGGCTATGCGGCGCAGGAGAAGACCGTGCTGACCGACGTCACCAATGCACGCGCACGGGCGACCGGCATCCAGCTGTCGGGCGCCGACCTGCAGGACCCGGCCAAGGTCAAGGCCTTCGCCGACGCGCAGAACCAGCTGAGCGGGTCGCTTGGCCGGCTTCTGGCGGTGTCGGAAAACTATCCCGATCTGAAGTCGAGCGACCAGTTCCTGGCGCTGCAGAGCCAGATCGAGGGCACCGAAAACCGCATCGCGGTTGCGCGCCGCGACTATAATGAGTCGGTGCGCGCCTATAACACGCTGATCCGCACCTTCCCGACCGCGATCGGCGCCAAGGTGTTCCATGGTGCGCAGCCGATGCAGCCGTTCGAGGCCAGCGCCGGCGCCGACAAGGCCCCCACGGTCCAGTTCTGAGGCGGCGGTGACGGCGCTCGCCGCCCCGCCCGCCCGCCGATGGAAGGTCGTAGCCGCGCTCGTCGCGCTGTTGCTCGCGCTGGTCGCGGCATGGCCGGCTATGGCGCAGACCTTCCCGCCGCTGACCGGGCGGGTCGTCGACCAGGCGCAACTGCTGTCGCCCGAACAGGCGACCGCGCTGGAGGCCAAGCTCGCCCAGCTGGAACAACAGAGCGGGCACCAGATGGTGGTCGCAACGGTCGCCAGCCTCGAGGATTATCCGATCGAGGATTATGGCTATCGCCTCGGCCGGGCCTGGGGGATCGGCGACAAGAAAGCCAATGACGGCCTGCTGCTGCTGGTCGCCCCCAATGAACGCAAGGTGCGGATCGAGGTCGGCTATGGCCTCGAAGGAATCGTCACCGACGCGCTGTCGAGCGTGGTCATCTCGCGCCAGATCCTTCCCCGCTTCCGCGACGGCGACATGGCCGGCGGCATCATGGCCGGTGCGGATGCGCTGATCCCGCTGCTGCAATTGCCCCCCGACCAGGCCGAAGCCCGCGCGCAGAAGATGGTCGCCGGGGGACAGAAGGGCAAAAGCGGCGGCATCCCGATCGCTTTGATCTTCTGGGTCATCGTCATCCTGTTCATAGCCGGATCGAGCATCGCCAGCCGCTTTTCGGGCGGCCGGCGCTATGGCCGGGGTGGCAGCGGCCCTATCGTCATCTGGGGCCCCGGCTGGGGCGGCAATGACGATCATTGGGGCGGTGGCGGCGGCTGGGGTGGCGGCGGCGGCGGCGGCTTTTCGGGCGGCGGCGGGTCGTTCGGTGGCGGCGGTTCGTCGGGGAGCTGGTGATGGCGGAGATCAGGACCATCAGCGCCGAAGATATCGACCGCGTCACCCAGGCGGTGACGGCAGCCGAGGCGCGGACCGACGGCGAGATCGCGACGATCGTCAGCGAGCGGTCGGACAGCTATAATGACGTGCCGCTGATCTGGGCGGCGCTCGTCGCACTGCTCGCGCTGTCGGTCTATGCGGCGCTGCCAGATCTCTATATCGGCCTGCTCGACCGGCTGACCGGCGGCTGGCACGTCTGGACGATGCGCGAGTGGCTGACGACCCTGGTCTTCGCCACCGCGATCAAGTTTCTCGCGACCCGCTATATCGTCGCCTGGTGGCCGCTGCGCATGGCGCTGACCCCTGCGGCGACCAAGACGCGCCGGGTGCGTGCGCGCGCCGTCGCGCTGTTCAAGGCGTCGACCGAGCGCAGGACGCGCAGCCGCACCGGTGTACTGATCTACCTGTCGCTCAAGGAGCACCGCGCCGAGATCGTCGCCGATGAGGCGATCGTGGCCAAGGTCTCGCCCGATGCCTGGGGCGCTGCGATGGCCGTGCTGGTCGATCATCTGAAGGACGGTCGCCCCGGCGAGGGCATGGCCGCCGCCGTCACCGCGATCGGCGACGTGCTGGAGCAGCATTTCCCGCGCAGCGGCAACGACCCCGACGAAATTCCCAACCGGATGATCTGCCTGTGAACGACGACGTGAAGCCGGTCGAGACGATGTGGCAGGGCAAGTACATCACCGTCCGCCGCGAGGGGACGTGGGAATATGTCAGCCGCACGCGCGGCGTCCGCGCCGCTGTGATCCTGGCGATCGATGAAGGCCACGTCCTCCTCGTCGAACAATATCGGGTGCCGTTGAAGCGCAACTGCATCGAGCTGCCTGCCGGGCTGATCGGCGATACCGACGAGGGTGAGCCGGACGAAGAGGCCGCCGCGCGCGAGTTAGAGGAAGAGACCGGCTACCGCGCGGCGCGGATCGAGACGATCGGCGAATTTTCCTCGTCGCCCGGCATGGTCACCGAGACCTTCTCACTCGTTCGTGCCACCGGGCTCGAGCGCGTCCATGAGGGTGGCGGGGTCGAGGGCGAGAACATCACCGTGCACCGCGTGCCGCTGGCCGAAGTGCCCGCCTTCATTGCCGAACAGCGCCGGCTGGGCAAGATGATCGACGTCCGGCTGCTGTTACTGCTGGCCGGCGACATATTGGGCGACGCGGCCTGAAGGCAGGCGCCACCCGTACCGTCAGATGTTGATCGGACCCACGACGAAATTGTCGGCATAGGCCTGGAGCTTCAGCTTGCGCTCGGGCCCCGCGACGACATGGGCGGTCAGCCCTTCGCGCTCGGCATAGGCCTTGGCCGCTTCGAGCGTCGGGAAGGTCAGGCGGATCTGGCCGCGCGTGTCGCCCGAGCCGGCCCAGCCGGTCAGCGGATCGGCGCGCTTCGCTTCGGTGGGCTCATGCTCCAGCACCCAGCTGCCCGTGCGGGCGCGGCCCGACTGCATCGCATTCTTGATCTGCTGATAGATACGCGCGTGCGCCATATGATCGTCCCGAAGGATTTGAAACTCTCCGCCCCCTTGCCGCACCGGGCCGACCCGCGTCAAGAACGCTGCGCAGCCTTCTTCGTCCGCAGCGTGGGATCGGCGGCAGCCGGGTCGTCGGGCCAGGGGTGGCGCGGGTAACGGCCGCGCATCTCCTTTGCCACCGCCGACCAGCTGCCCGACCAGAAGCCCGGCAGATCCTTGGTCGTCTGGATCGGCCGACCCGCCGGCGAGGTGAGGCGCAGCGTCAGCGGCACCCGCCCGCCCCCGACCATGGGATGCGCCGACAGCCCAAACAGCGCCTGCGGCCGCACCTCGACCGCCGGCCCGCCCTCGGCGGCATAGTCGATTGGATGGCGGCTGCCGGCCGGCGATTGCAGATGTTCGGGTGCCAGCCGGTCGAGCGTCTGCTTGCCTTCCCAGCCGAGCAGGCCATGAAGCGCGTTGATCAGTTCGCCGGGCGCTATGTCGGACAGGCGGCGGCGCCCCTCGACCAGCGGCGGAAACCAGTCGTCGAGCGTCAGCATCAGCATAGCGTCGGACAGGTCGGGCAAGTCGCCGCCTTGAGCCGCTGCGAAAGCCGCTCGCCCGCGCAGGGCCTGAGCGGCGTCACTCCAGTCGAGCAGATCGAGCCCGCGCGTGCGGACGGCGTCGAGCAGGGCGGCAGCGATCATCGCGGGCGACGCGCTCTCGTCGCGTCCGGCAGACAGCACGATCGCCCCAAGCCGCCGCTCGCGCCGTGCCTCCACCGCACCGGTGGCCGCGTCGAAACGGGCGGTACGGCGCAGTTCGATATGGTCGGAGAACAGACGTTCGACGTCTGCCGCCTCGATCGGCACGGCCGACAGGATGCGTGCCCCCGAAGCCGCACCCTGGATCTCCGCCACCGCCAGCCATTCGCTCCGCGCCAGGCTGGACGTCGCGTCGAGCCGGAAGCCCCGCCCGCCGCTCGATATCCAGTCCTCGCCCGAGACTGACCGGCGCCGCGCGATCCGGTCTGGATAGGCCAACGCCACACAGGCGGCGACCATCGCATCGTCGCGCTCCTGCCCTTGCCCCACGAGCCGCGCCCAGCGCGCCGCGAGCTGGCGCGCTCCGTCCGCCCGACGCCCCCGCTCATTTCGCCAGCGGCGCAGGCGCAGATCGAGATCGGCATCCTGCCCGCCGAGACCGCGTTCGGACAGCAGGACCGCAATCTCCGCCGCCGTGCCGGCAAAGCCACCTTCCGCAGCGCGGATCAGCATATGGCCGAGACGCGGAGGCAGCGGCAGCGCGGCGATCGCCTTGCCATGCGCGGTCGGGCGTCCGTCCGCGTCGATCGCGTCGAGCCCGGCCAGCCGCTGGCGGGCTTCGGCCACGGCGGCCTCGGGCGGCGGATCGAGCCAGCGCAGGCTGGCGGGATCGCTCACCCCCCACAGCGCGCAGTCGAGCGTCAGCGACGACAGGTCGGTCTCGAGGATTTCGGGCGGATCATAGGGCGGGAGGCCCGCCGTCGCCGCCTGTTCCCACAGGCGATAGACGACGCCGGGCATCTGCCGGCCCGCGCGTCCAGCACGCTGCGTCGCCGCAGCCTGGCTCGCCCGCTCGGTAACGAGCCGGGTCATGCCCGCCGCCCGGTCATAGCGCGGGCGTCGGGCGAGTCCCGAATCGACGACGATGCGCAGTCCGTCGATCGTGATGCTGGTCTCCGCGATCGACGTGGCGAGCACCAGCTTGCGCGTGCCCTTGGGCGACGGCGCGATCGCGGCGCGCTGTTCGGCCGGATCGAGCGAACCGTGGAGGCGGTGGAGCGCGACATCATCCGGCAGGCCGGTCAGGCGCTCGGCAGTCCGCTCGATCTCGGCAACGCCGGGCAGGAAGGCGAGCAGGCTCCCCTCCCGCTCCTCCACCAGCGCCCGGCGGATCGCGGCGGCCATGTCGTCCTCGATGCGCCGCTCAGCCGAGCGGGGCAGATGGCGGATCTCGATCGGATGACCGCGCCCCGCGCTCTCGACCAGCGGCGCACCATCCATCAGCGTCGAGAAACGCGCGCCATCCAGCGTCGCCGACATCGCCACCAGCCGCAGGTCGGGGCGCAGCGCGGATTGCGCGTCGAGCGCCAGCGCCAGCCCGAAATCACTGTCGAGGCTGCGCTCGTGCACCTCGTCGAACAATACCGCCGACACGCCCGCCAGTTCGGGATCGGCCTGGATGCGGTTGACGAAAATCCCTTCGGTCACGACGAGGATGCGCGTGTCCGCCGACTGACGGCTGTCGAGCCGGGTCGCATAGCCGATGGTGCGCCCGACCGGCTCGCCCGCCAGCTCGGCCATCCGCTCGGCTGCCGCACGCGCGGCGAGGCGGCGCGGGGACAGGAGCAGGATACGGCCGTCGCACCAGCCTTCGCCGAGCAGGGCCGGCGCGACGGCGGTCGTCTTGCCGGCACCCGGCGGCGCCACCAGCACGGCATTGGGCCCTTCGCGCAAGGCGGCGAGCAGATCCGGGAGAACGGCTTCGATCGGCAACATCGAACCGGCTTTGGACCTATAAGCCCCTCTCTTTCAAGGGAGGGGATGGGGTGGGTGCGACGGCAAGGGGCTCGATGCCCCTTGGCGGCGTCTGTCGGTCGACCGGGGACGCTCGCTTCGCTCGCGACCCACCCCCGGCCCCTCCCTTGAAAGGGAGGGGTGAAGCGCGGGTCAGCAAGCGCGGGCGCCTGCGAACTGCGCGGCTTCATTGGAGCCACCGCTTAGGGCGGCAAACAGTGCCAGAACGTCAACGTCGATCAGCACATTCGCAGCTCTGAACCGACAAACCCCTCCCTTTCAAGGGAGGGGATGGGGTGGGTGCGGCGGCAGGGGGCTCGATGCCCTTGGCGGCGTCTGTCGGTCGACCGGGGACGCTCGCTTCGCTCGCGACCCACCCCCGGCCCCTCCCTTGAAAGGGAGGGGTGGATAAGAGTCAGTAGGCGCGCGCCACCGCGAACTGGGCGGCTTCGACCAGCGCAGCCTTGGCCATGCCGTTGGGGAAGCTGGCGAGCGCGTCGATCGCGCGCTGTGCATAATGGCGCGCGCGGGCGGCGGTGTCGGCCAGCGCCCCGGTCTGGCGGAGCAGTGCCGTCGCGCGGACCAGATCCTCGTCCTCGTTGCGCAGGCCCTCGATGGCCTCCCGCAGGAAGTCGCGATCGGCACCTTCGGCGCGGGCATAAGCGAGGATGACGGGCAACGTCACCTTGCCGTCGCGGAAGTCGTCGCCCGCGTCCTTGCCCATCGTCGCGCCGTCCGATTCATAATCGATGATGTCGTCGACCAGCTGAAAGGCGATGCCGAGATAGCGACCATATTGGTCGAGCGCGTCTTCCACCGCCGGTTCGCGTTCGGCGACGACCGCGGCGATCTTGCAGGCGGCAGCGAACAGCACCGCCGTCTTGGCGGTGATGATCTCGAGATAGCGCTCCTCGCTCGTCTCGATCCGGCGCTGCGCGGTCAGCTGGTTGACCTCGCCCTCAGCGATCACCGCCGAGGCGTTCGACAGGATGCGCAGGACGCGCAGCGACCCGTCTTCGACCATCAGCTCGAACGAGCGGCTGAACAGGAAATCGCCGACCAGCACCGAGGCGGCGTTGCCCCAGATCATGTTCGCCGTGCGGCGGCCACGGCGCAGGCCCGACTGGTCGACCACATCGTCGTGGAGCAGCGTCGCGGTGTGGATGAACTCGACCGTCGCCGCGAGCTTGAAGTGACGCTGCCCGGCATAGTCGAGCAGGCGCGCGCAGGCGAGCGTCAGCATGGGGCGCATTCGCTTGCCACCGCCGGCAATCAGATGGCCCGCCAGCTCGGGAATCAGCGGCACATCGGATTGCATCCGTTCGAGGATGACGGCGTTGACGGCGTTCATGTCGTTCGCCACGAGCGCCATCATCGGCTCCAGTGATGGAGCGGCGGCGCGGCGGATCGGGGTAACGGTCGCGGTCATGGGCTTGCCCATGGCGCCCGCGCGCGTGAAAGGCAAGCCCGGAGGCCACCTGTTTCGGCTCCAGCCGAGGCTTTTAAGGGGCCGGACGAAACTCGCCCTTGCCAAAGCGATAGGCTATACTCGATAGGCGGCGAACAGCATGAATTGGGGGCGTGGCGCCACATGGCCGACGAGACGTTGAACCGCTATCGCGAAAGCATCGACAATATCGATGCCGCCCTGATCTTCATGCTCGCCGAGCGCTTCAAGATCACCAAGGCGGTGGGCGAGCACAAGGCGAAGACCGGCCTACCCCCGGCCGATCCCGGCCGTGAGCAGGTACAGATTGAGCGGCTGCGGACGCTGGCCAAGAGCGCCAATCTCGATCCCGACTTTTCCGAGAAATTCCTGCGCTTCATCATCGACGAGGTGATCCACCACCATCGCAAGGCCGGCGCGGCCGGCTGAGCCCACCGCCGGCTAACGGAGCGAGGCCATGTCCTTCACCAAGGCGGTCGACCTGCTCCGGCTCGCGATGATGTGCAGCGGCCGGCGCGGCGTCTCGCTGAGCGAGGTCGAGGCCGAGTTCGCCTGCGTCCGCCGCACCGCACAGCGAATGATGGCCGCGCTCGAAGAGGCCTTTCCCGCCGCCGAGCGCCACATCGGCGAGGATGGCCGCCATTATTGGCGCCTCCCGGCGCGGGCGATCGCCCCCCTCCTGTCCCCCACGGCCGACGAACTGGCGGCCATGAGCGCGGCGGTCGGCGAACTCGATCGCGCCGGGATGACCGCCGAGGCCGGACGGCTGCGCGCGCTCGGTCAGAAGGTCCGCGCGCTGCTGCCGCCCGACAAGGGCAGCCGCCTGGCGGTCGACGAGGAGGCGCTGCTGGAAGCGATGGGCTATGCCGCCCGCCCCGGCCCCCGCCCCACGCTCGACGCGGAGGTCGACGCCGCCATTTCGCATGCTCTCAAAGGCCCGTTCCACCTGCGCATCACCTACCAGAGCCGCGCCGAGAATGCGCCGAGCGTCCGGACGATCGCGCCCTATGGCCTGCTGCTGGGCGCGCGGCGCTATCTGGTCGGCATGGACCTGGCGCGCGACGACGGGCGGCTGCGCCATTACCGCGTCGAGGATATCGGCGAGGCCGCCCCGCTCGACAGCAGCTTCGATTATCCCGAGGACTTCCACCTCGCCGACTATGCCGAGCGCGCCTTCGGCTCCTTCCACAACGACGCCGAATATGGCGAGGTCGTCTGGAAGTTCGCGCCCCACGCCGCCGACCGCGCGCGGCGCTTCCTCTTCCACCCGCGCCAGACGAGCGAGGCGCTGCCCGATGGCTCCCTGATCGTCCGCTTCGCCGCATCAGGGCATCTGGAGATGGCCTGGCACCTCTACAGCTGGGGCGATGCCGTCGAGGTGCTCGCGCCACCGGCGCTGGCGGACATGGTCCATCCGTTTCGGCGGACCGACTTCAAGGCGCTGCCTTAACCCGTCGCCGTCTCAAGCTGTTCGTCGCTGGCGGCGATGGGCAGGACGGCGCCGTCCGCCAGCGAAATGGACGGCTGGTCGAGCATCTCCAGCAGGTCCATGGTCGAAATCGACGCACTGGCCTCTGATGGCTCTGCGCGGATGGACTCGGCCATGGCCCGCGCCATTGCCGCGCATTCGACCAACCCCTGCACGAACGGCCGATTGCGCAACAGGAAGGGCAGCGCGCACAGGTGCACGCGCTTGAGGGCGACATCGCCATCGGTGCCGCACGTAAGATCCTCGGCGGGGTTCAAGCCGCTTTTCCAATCCTCTCCCTCGGCGAGCGCGCTGGCGCAGAGCTGCAGGCGCAAGGTGGGAAAGGGGAAGTGGTTGAGCGCCGCCGCCTGCGAGCCGCGTGCATCGATCAGTTCGTCTACCCGCCCGGTCCAGTCGGGCGAGCGCACCAGCCAACTCAGGCCCGAGCCGGGCGAGATCTCGTAATCCTTGCCCAGAGCCACCAGATCCACGGCCTGCGCATCGTGCAGGGCCAGCATGCGCTCGATCGAAAGATGGGGAACCGCCGCGTAATTGTCGGTGAACACGCGCTTGAGGCCGGCGTGAAGGCGGGCGAGATCGGCTGGCGATAGCGCGGGTATCACCTCCGCAAAGACTTCATGCGCCTTGAGGATGGCAATCCGCCACGCCGGAGTCCGGTGATTGGCATGCCAGGCCTTCACATCGGCCAGATTGGTCCGCGCATGCGCCCACGGGCCGCGCGCCTGCCGCTCAGCGAAATAGCGCTCGGCGAAGTCATCGGCGGTCGCATCGGCAAGGCCGATGGTCTTCGCCCAGTCCGGATCCGCGGCTGCGAGCGCGCGCGCGAACAGGACGAACAACCGATCCAGATCGCCATCCTCGCCGCGCACGCTTGCGGCGGCGCTTTCCGGCGTAAAATGCTCCAGCTCGGGCAGCGGATGCGGAAACCAGAAATCAGCCTCTGGCAACAGACCGTGCCGGCTGAACAGCGTCGCCCGCCAGGGGGTCTCGGCTACATAGACCAGCCGTCCGTCGCGCTCGACAAAGTCCCCGCGCTTCATCGCGATGCCCACAACCGCATCGATAGCCGACAGCGATGAGCCCAGCACGCCGATATGCACCGCAGCCTTTCCAGCGCTCTCCCCGGCCCCATTGCCCTTCGGCGTGATCGGACCATAGCCCGATGCGACGATGACCCGATCGAACGCGTCCTGGAAAGCCGAACCAGCGCCGTCCCGCCAGTTGACCCTGCAGCCATGGGGCAGGGCCACGACATCGATCACATCTGCCTGGCGATGGACCGAAACCGGTATCGGGCTGCGTTCGACAACGAGAGTGAACTGGTCGGCCAGCCACGCGCCCAGCACCACCCGGGAAAAGAAGGCGCGGTCATTGCCGGCATCGTCCCCGATGCCCCAGGCGTCGAGCCTGCCACGCGGCTGGCGCACCGCCCAGACGTTAAGCGGCTCGACCACCGGCGGGATCTCGATCCCTGCGATGTTGGACAATGCATGCGGGTCGTTCAGCTGTTCCGAATAGGCCAGCCCCGGCCCGCAGGTGTCGCCGCTCTCGAAAACGACAATCTCGCGCGCTGCGCCTGTGCGGGTAAGCGCTTCGAGCGTATAGGTGCCGGTCGCCCCCGCCCCGATAATGGCGATGCGTTCGCCCGACGCAGGGGGTGGGCTTGCGGTGGCAGAGAGAGTTCTGGTCATGAAAAAGCGGCCGTCAATCGGAGTTCTGTAACGCGTCCGAAATCACGGAGTTCCGAAGACAGGACGAACCGAGCGACAATTTCCTACACAAGCCGGGCTTCCGCATCCTGAACCCCCTCCCAGAAGGATGACCATTTCTGTCACCCCTATGTCCTACACCGGTCCTCGTCGAACTGGAAAGGACGAAGGACATGAGCATCGGCTTCGAACATCAGCCCATCGGTCGCTACATCATCGACATCGACGGATGCCTGCGCGCCACGGACCAGCGGGTCGTGGACGTGCGCGAATTGCGGGCGCTGCATGGGCGTATGGACGAGGATGCGCTGTTGGTGCGCGAACTGAACGGCGAGACGATCCCTCTGTCGGCAGACGAACGGATCGAGTTGAACGAGCATAGCGTCGCCTTCTTCCGCAGCTGCTCCGGCCCGCGCCTGTTTCGCTACTGCATCCCGCAGGTGACGATGCGCGGTGGCTGGTACGGCGGGCGGGCGATCGCCGCCTGATCGCTCAGGCGAGCAGGTCGAGCGTCGCGTCGGCCATCTTGCCGGCAGTCCGAAGCGCGGCAGCGCTGGCGGTGTAGAGCTGGACGCCGATCATGCGGTCGATGCTTTCCTCGGCCAGATCGACCGCAGGTGCTGCAACCATGCCATCAGCATCGGCGAGCGGGTTTTGGGGGTCATAGCCGGCGCGGTAGCCGGGCTCTTCCTCGAAGCGCACCGCCACGCCGCCGCCCGGCTGGGTCCGGCCGACCGCACGGATCGGCTGATAGACGGCGGGCACCGCTGCAGCGGTGGCGGCAGCGGTTGCGGGCGTATTGCTGGGCAGCGTGCCGAGCGTGCGCGCATTGGCGACGTTCGAGGCGGCGGCGGTGACGATCGCCTGCCCGAACTGCATGCCCGATCGCGCGATGTTGAAACTGTCCATGACGATGCTCCGGTTCGCAGCCGTCATCGGCCGGCACCGGCGAACAAAGGCTTCAGCGACCCGGTTAAGGGCGCGCTAATCGCCTTTCGCCGGCAAATGATGCGCGGGCGGAACCAATTGCCCGGCGACCCATTACGTCAGTCTCGGAAATGCAATATCGCTGCCACGCGGCGGCATGTCATGGGACCAGGGGCATGAACAGGATTCTGACGGGCGCTACCCTTATCGCGTTGCTCGCGCTGCCGGCGATGGCGGGCGCGCGGCAGGAGCAGAACGAAGCCGAGAAGCAGCCGAACCGCGTCGAGGACGTCGGCCGCGGCGCGGGCCGGATCGCGTCGCAACCGGCGCGTGACGTCGGCGTCGCCAAGACCAACATCCCGCCTGCGTTGCAGACGGCCGCCGAGGCACCCTACAGCCTGACCGGCATCAAGACCTGCCGCGACATTTCCAGGGCATTCGCACAGCTCACCGAAGAGCTCGGCCCCGACTTCAAGGCCGGAGACAAGCCCAAGGAGAATCGCGCGGGCAAGCTGGCCGAGGCCGGCGGCAAGACGATCGTCAACTCGATCATCCCGTTCCGTGGCCTCGTCCGCGAAGTCACCGGCGCGGCGCCTGCGCAGCGGCGGCTGGAGCGCGCGATCGACGCGGGTCTGGCGCGGCGCGGCTTCCTGCGCGGCGTCCACCAGACCCGCAAGTGCAAGACCGCGCTAAAATAATCGGCTCACGCAAAGCGCTTTGACGGCGGACGATCCCGCTCTATCCTCCCATTCCCATAACGATGGAGAGGATTCATGCTCGTCATGTTCGTCGGCGCCGACCGCGTCGAAACCGCCGTCAACGCCTCGCAGGTCACCTTCATCTCGCAAGTCACCGAGGGCACGCGCATCCGCTTCGGCGAAGGGCGCAGCGTGACCGTCACCGAGCCGCTGGGCGAGGTGGTCGAAAAGCTCAACTGGGGTATGCGCCCGCACGAATGACGCCGGGCGGATCCGCCTGAAGGCTCAGCCGAGAGTTTCGTCGAGCAGGCGCGCGAGGCGCAGGCCGCCGCGCGCGACCTGATGCCGCAACACCGGGATCAGGGCTACGATCCTGTCATTGTCGAGCACCGGTCGCGTCGCGGGCACCGTCGCGCAGGCGTCGCCGAGCAGCGCCGCATAGGCGTGATGCGCGATCTGCCAGCTCTCGCGGCTCCACTCTTCGACCGTACCGGCGGCTTCGGCCGAACGCTCGGCAACCGGAACCGTCGAGAGAATCCCCATCGGCCCACCCGGCGGGGTCGAGATGGCGCGATCCGCAAGCAGCCCGTCCCAGATGCTGTGCAAATTGCTGTTCGGACGGAAGCCATAATCGGCCTTCATATCGTTGCCCCCGCGATCGTGCCGGTCGCCCGCGTGCAGCGGCTGATGCAGGTCGCCCATGAAATGGACCAAGAAGACCAGCGCCTCGACCCGCACGCGGACCGGCTGGCTGCGGTCGGCGAGCAGGCGCACGTCGCGTTCGATCTGCCGCGCGACACAATTGCCGTCGGGGCAGTTCGCCTTGAGGTCGAACGGCCGGCAGACGTCGATATTCTGGTAATGCCAGTTATAGGCGTAGCTGTAGCGGTCCTTGAGGGTCTTGACGCAGTCGGCCCAGACCGAGGCCTGCTCGATCGTGCGCGCGGGACAGGTCGGCGTCTCGAGCAGGTCGCTGCGCGCCAGCAGCCGCCCGATCCGCGCGCGGGTCTGCGGCTTGACCGAGGCCATGGCGATGGTGGCGACGGTCTCATGCCCATATTCCCACCAGGCATGCGCCGGGGTCGCGGTACCGAGCAGCGCCGCCAGCATCAGCAGGAGCCGAATCATTCGCCGATGCCGTAGAGCTCGACGCGGTGCGGCTCGCCCCCTCGCGCCATGCCGCGATACATGCCCTGGCTGTTGAAGCACCAGCCACCGCGTCCCTGCGCGTCGACGCTGATCAGCCCGCCGACCCCGCCGAAGGCACCGATCTCGCCGATCACCGCGCCCGCCGCCTCGTCGAGGCCCGCGCCACCAAGTCGGACACGCGCCGACAGTTCGTGCGCCGCGCCGACCCGGATGAAATGTTCCCCCGATCCGGTGCAGGAGGTCGCCGCCCCCGCATCCTCGGCCCAGGTGCCGGCGCCGATCACCGGCGAATCGCCGATACGGTTCCAGCGCTTGCCGGTCAGCCCGCCGGTCGAGGTCGCCGCAGCGACATGGCCCTGCGCGTCGCGCGCGACCGCGCCGACGGTGCCATATTTGAGGTCGGCGTCGAAGGTACCGCCCTTGCGCAGCTCCTCATATTGGCGCCAGCGCTCGTCGGTGTGGAACCAGGCGGGGGCGACCTGTTCGATGCCATGTTCGGCGCCGAAGCGGTCGGCACCACCGGCGGTGAGCATGACGTGCGGGCTCTGCTCCATCACCGCACGGGCGAGAGTCACCGGGTTGCGCGCCTTTGTGACCGCGCTGACCGCGCCGGCATCGCGCGTCGCTCCGTCCATGATCGCGGCATCGAGCTCGTTGATGCCGTCGGCGCTGAAGACGGCGCCCCGGCCCGCGTTGAAATAGGGATCATCCTCCAGCACGCGCACCGCCGCCTCGACCGCGTCGACGGCGCTGCCGCCCGCGGCGAGGATCTTCGCGCCGGAATCGAGCGCGGCGACGAGAACGACGCGGGCATGGTCCTCCTGCTCCTTGCTGAGGTTCAGCTGGCGGAGCTGGCCCGCGCCGCCATGGATGACGAGCGTCCAACCTTCGACAGGGGCGCTCCAATAGGAAGAGATGGTGCGATCTTGGGACACGGGATCATCCGGATTATCGGGGCTCCGCGCGCGGCGGCCGCCCGGCATGGCAAGCGAACGCCCTCTTCCCGCGCGCTGCGGGACCCCGGCGAAACCGCACGTGGCGCTCCTCCGGAAAAGCCGGGGCGAACCGGCATGACGGCTGTTCTCATCAGGCGTTTGAGCCTATACGGGCGGCATCGATTTTCAAAGAGCGGAATCCCATGTCCCTTCGTCCCTGGCGTAACATCGAGCGGCGCAAGTCGCGGCAGATCATGGTCGGCAAGGTTCCGGTCGGCGGCGACGCCCCCGTGACCGTGCAGACCATGACCAACACGCCGACCGAGGATGCGCGCGCCACGATCGACCAGATCCGCCGCTGCGAGGATGCGGGCGCCGACATCATCCGCGTCTCCTGCCCCGACGAGCCCTCGACCGCCGCTCTGCGCGAGATCGTCCGCGCGGCGAAGGTGCCGATCGTCGCCGACATCCATTTCCACTATAAGCGCGCGCTGGAAGCCGCCGACGCCGGCGCCGCCTGCCTGCGCATCAACCCCGGCAATATCGGCTCGGCCGACCGCGTCGCCGAGGTCGTCCGCGCCGCCAAGGCCAATGGCTGCTCGATCCGCATCGGCGTGAACGCCGGCAGCCTCGAAAAGGATCTGCTCGAAAAATATGGCGAGCCCTGCCCCGAGGCGCTGGTCGAAAGCGCGCTCGACCATATCAAGCTGCTGCAGGACCACGATTTCCACGAATATAAGGTGGCGGTGAAGGCGTCCGACGTCTTCCTGGCGGTGTCCGCCTATATGGGCCTGGCCGAGGCGGTCGACTGCCCGCTCCACCTGGGCATCACCGAAGCGGGCGGCCTGATCGGCGGCACCGTCAAATCGGCGATCGGCATCGGCAATCTGCTCTGGGCCGGGATCGGCGACACGATCCGCGTCTCGCTGTCGGCCGAGCCCGAGGAAGAGGTCCGCGTCGGCTTCGAGATCCTCAAGGCGCTGGGCATCCGCAACCGCGGCGTCCGCGTCGTCTCCTGCCCCAGCTGCGCGCGGCAGGGCTTCGACGTGATCCGCACCGTCCAGACGCTGGAGGAGCGGCTCCAGCATATCCGCGTGCCGCTTTCACTGTCGGTGCTCGGCTGCGTGGTGAACGGCCCCGGCGAGGCGCGCGAGACCGACATCGGCCTGACCGGGGGCGGTGCCGGCAAGCATATGGTCTATCTGTCGGGTGTCACCGACCATACGGTGCAGGATGCCGACATGGTCGAGCACATCGTCCGCCTGGTCGAGGCCAGGGCTGCCGAGATCGAGGCCGCCGAAGCCGCGCAGGCCGAAGCCGCCGAATGACGCCGGCAATGCACGGTTGACGATGGGGGACTGCACGGCCGACCGGTCGGGGCAGCGTGAGGAACGAAGGCGCAGATGAAGCAATATCCGGTGGTGGTGGCCTTCGGCGTCGGCTGCCTCGGCATCGCCGTCTTCTCCGCCATGGATGCCGTGGTGAAGGCGCTGACGCTGATCCTCGGCACCTACAACACTTTGCTGTGGCGCAGTTTCGCAGGGATAGGCTTCAGCGGCATCCCGTGGCTCTGGTCGCGCCCCGCCCGCCCCTCGCGCCACGCGATGCGGCTGCATATCGAGCGCGGAGTCGTGTCCGCCGTCATGGCAGTGCTGTTCTTCTGGGGCCTCGCCCGCACACCGATGGCGCAGGCCGTCGCACTGACCTTCATCGCCCCCTTGATCGCGCAGGGCCTCGCCGTGCTGCTGCTGAAGGAGAAGATGAAGCGCGGCGCGCTGCTCGGCTCGCTGCTGGGCTTTTGCGGGGTGCTCGTCATCCTGTGGGGGCAGAGCAGCGCGAAGATGGGGCCGGAGGCCTTTCTCGGCGCGATCGCGGTGATGCTGTCGGCGGTCTGCTACGCCTACAACATCATCCTGATGCGGCGGCAGGCGCAGGTCGCCGATCCCTATGAGGTCGCCTTCTTCCAGAGCGTGATCGTGGCGCTCAGCCTCGCGGTCGCCATGCCCTGGCTGGCGGAGCTGCCGCCGGTCGAGCATTGGCCGATGCTGCTGCTCGCCGCGCTGCTGGCGACCCTGTCGCTGGGACTGCTCGGCTGGGCCTATGCCCGCGCCGAGGCCAGCTATCTGGCGCCGGTCGAGTTCACCGCCTTCATCTGGGCGACTTTGTGGGGCTTCATATTCTTCGACGAGAAGGTGGGCCTGCCGACATTGGCCGGCGCTGCCCTGATTGTCGCCGGCTGCATGATCGCCGCCCGCGCGCCCAATCTCGAAAGGGACGTCATCCCATGACCGCCACCACGACCTTGACCATCCGCCGCGCCCGGCCCGGCGACGAGCACGACATCCTCCGCCTGATCCGCGATCTCGCCACCTACGAAAAGGAACCCGACGCGGTCGAGGCGACCCCGGAGGGGCTGGCCGACAAGCTGTTCGGCGAGAATCCCCGCGTCTTCGCCCATGTCGCCGAACGCGACGGCATCGTCGTCGGCATCGCCGTCTGGTTCTTCAACTTCTCGACCTGGACCGGCCGCCACGGCATCTATCTCGAAGACCTTTACGTCGACCCGCAGGCGCGCGGCGGCGGCATCGCGCGCAAGCTGTTCGAAGCGCTGGGCGAAGCGGCCCGAGAGAACGACTGCGCCCGGATCGACTGGTCGGTGCTCGACTGGAACGAACTGGCGAAAGGCCTCTACCGCAAGCTGGGCGCGCGCCACATGCAGGATTGGGAGCCCTGGCGCGTCGACGGCGCAGCGCTGGAGGCGTTGGGGAAGCGGGGGTGAGCCGATGCAGGGCAATTAAGTGGAGTGTCACTGGAAACAAGAGAGTTCCAACGTACTGATCCCTTCTACCAGCTTTGTTCAAACACAGACCTCTGTTGAGGTAGGTGAGAGTTTCCTAAGATTTTGTGCCACCTAATCTCGCGATAAGCGCGGCTGGCGAAAGAACTTCAGCTGAACCATCGTCCTTCACCAGCCCGTCTGATCCGCTTCGGAACAAAGCTGACAAAATGATTTGCCTGTCGAGATCATTTGCAGCGGATTCTCTAGTCAAAGCCAAATAGGTTGTCGTCATAGTCGCACGCTCTTCAGCATCGTAGCGCAAATGATTTTCACTTATATATATTTTCGTCAGCAACCTTCCTACCCAAAATATAATTGCGCTTACAGACACCAAACCCGCCGACATTATGAAATATGCGCTACTCGGTATCTTTGAACCTCCTTTCTCGCTTAAGACAAGAAAAATCGATAATATGCTATACATTAATATTATTAGAAAAGCTGACGTTGGGAAAAATAAAGTTAGCCACTTCTTCATTACGTCTTTGTTTTCTTGGTGGCTTTTTGCTTTATTTCTCCAATATTCTACCGGTGCCTGAAGGCGCATCTGCTCTATAAAAGCTCTTTCTGTTTCCCGGATATTTTCTATAGCTTCCAAAGATTGGTTCGATATGTATTCTCGTTGCTGGCGAAGATTCGACCGCCCTCGCACAATTAGCTTAGCCGTCAGGCTCCTTATGCGGGCGCTTTCGTCAGACCAGGAAGCAATGGCCGCTTTCCGATCAGATTCCGCTTGATTTTCAATTGTGGAGATAGCCCTCCGAAAATTCTGCCTTTCCAGCTTCAGCCGCTCTCCAACTTCTTGAGCACGATCGAAGCTATCGCTTGCCAACATCAGAACGCCTCGAAATCCTTCAATATCTCTCACATCAGAAAGCGTGATCTGCTTTACATATATTCCGTACGCTGCACGGGCGCCTGCCACACCAAGCGATCTGGATATTTGACGAAGCCTATCGGCAATTAGACTCTCTGAATCTATCAACGGGCCAATGGGGCGGTATCGCGAAAATACTAGGTGGCCAACGTGTTCAACACTCTCTCCACGTGCTTTCGACTGCCTGATATCGGTCTCCAATTGAGAGAATGTCTGAGCCAGCAGATTACCTATACGGTCGGTTTCGCCTCGACCGCTCATGATCCACTTCCAGGCGCTTCGTTCGGATGCAATCCAGCCGAGCAAATCATCTAAAGTTTTGAAGTTTAAGGATGGAGCGTCTTCGCCAGATTTGAAGCGAAGTCCCTGCAGCTCAGCCAACGGCACCTCCCACACATATCAGCGTAAGAGTAGCTTATTCGGACTGAGTTCCACACAACAGCCCGTTTTATTCGACTGTTCCATATTGGATATGAATTACGCACGTCACGAGCGACGCTGCGTCATCGACGAGATACAATCACTCAAAAGTCACACACCTCGAAAAGGGACAAGCCTCGCCCCCCCCCCCCGCTACCGCCCCATCCAGCGATCCAGCTCGACATGGAAGTGCCGCAGCCGGGCTTCCTGCTCGCCCCAGAGCGGTCCTCGGGATTACGGTGACACTCCACTCAATTATCAACCGCCAGCCGAGGGCGCGCAATTAATTGCAGTGTTAGCGAATTGACAGTGTCACCGAATTGACCAATTCGAGCACGAGTCAAAACGGAAGGCGCGGGGGCAAGAATACATGATGCCAGCGCTTGCGCGCACCCCATGTTAAACGGCCGAACCGGCTTCAGCCCCCGCTATCGCGCGGGCCACTTTGCCTACCGGCGAACCGAGCTGCCGTCCCGAACGCTGAGGGCGGCATAGCATAGAACTTCTGCGTCGTCGACGCCGACGGGTTGCGTGTGCATCCTTAAAGTAGGCCGATCTAGTTCGTGGCGGCTCGTCCAAAATCGTTGGATTGCTCCGGATTACGGCGCACTCCAACCAACTATCTTCGACTTCCGATTTAGCGCGGATTCAGCCAGCCGCACGATGATCCCTACGCGGTCCGCTACCCCCCCATCCCCCTACCGCCCCATCCAGCGATCCAGCTCGACATGGAAGTGCCGCAGCCGCGCTTCCTGCTCGCCCCAGAGCGGTCCCCGGAAGCCACGCGAGCGAGCGCCCTTCTGGACGATCGGGAGGAGGTCGGAGTCCTGGTCGAGCACCTCGCCCATGCCGGGCGGTTCGCCGAGGGCGGTGTGGACCACGTCGGGGCGGGTGGCGCCGGTCAGATCGACGTCGGAGCCGAGCCCCATCCACAAGGGCGCGCCATAGCCGGGCACGTCGACATGCCGGTACAGGATCACCGTTTCATAGGTGAAGCGCTCGTGGTCGTCGGCGTCCGGCTTGAAGCGGTGGAGGAAGACGGCTTCCGGGTGGCAGCCGATCTGGGCGTTGGGGAAGATGCCGAAGATGGTGCTGTCGGTCAGCTGTGCGTCGCTGAAGCGGTCATAGTCGAGCCCCAGCCGCGTGGCGCGCTCGCGCTTGGCGGCGGCGATGGCGGAGCGACTGTCGCGCGCCGAACCCTCGAAGCTGTCGGGCTCGATCCCCGCGTCGCTGAGCATCGCGGCGATGCCGGGGTTGATCCCCTCCTGGTCCGGGAAATGCGAATTGGGCTGGCCGAAGGGCACGAACTGCCGGCTCATCCCGCCCGGAAAGAGATCGATATGGGTGCGATCGTCGAGGATGCCCATCGTCTGCGGGTGGATCGCGTGGAGATGGTAGCTTTCGTAGAAGGCGTCGATCCCGCCCTTCCAGTTCGCTGCCCAGTCCGAGCGGCGGTGCTGGACGACATGCATCTCGTCGATCCGGTAGGTCTCCAGCATCGGCAGGATCGGGCCGAGATAATCGGCGAGCGGCGGCGGCGCCTCGGCCATCGAGACGAACACCAGCCCCGCCGCCTCGGCGACGTGCAGCGAGGACAGGTCGGTGCCGTGGCACAGCACTTCCGGCCGGAACGTTTCCGGGTCGGTGACAGCCAGATTGCGGCCGTCGAGCCCGAACTTCCAGCTGTGGAAGGGGCAGGTGAAATCGTCCTGGCAGCCGACATCGCCCTGGACGAGCTGGCTGCCGCGATGGGGGCAGACATTGTAATGCGCGGCCAGCCCACCGTCGGGCTTCCGCACGACGATGAAGCTTTCCGGGCCGATGTCGTACTTCATCCAGTCGCCGGCTTCGCGGACGTCGCTGGACGGGCCGGCGAGCAGCCAGGCCTGGGTGAAGACCTTCTCCCACTCCTCGGCAGCGAAGGCGCGCGAGACATAGCGTTCGGGGTCGGGCCGGAGCGCGCCATTGTCGACATGCGGGGCGGGGCGGTCGAACGCATGGGTCGATCCGCGATGGACCGCCCACGCCCTGCTGTCATAGTTCATGCCGGGTCGCCCGCGCTCATGCGGCGGTCGAGTTCGGCATGGAAGTGCCGCAGCCGCCCTTCCTGCTCGCTCCACAGCGGCCCGCGGAAACCGCGCGAGCGCGCGCCCTTCTGCACGATCGGCAACAGGTCCGAATCCTGGTCGAGCACCTCGCCCAGCCCCGGCGGTTCGCCGAGGCCGGTGTGGACGATGTCGGGCCGGGTGGCACCGGTGGTGTCGATCTCCTCACTCAGTCCCATCCAGGCCGGGGGCGCGTAGCCCGGCGCGTCGACGTGGCGGTAGAGGATCATCGTGTCATAGGTGAACTGGTTGGGATCGGTCGCATGCGGCAGGAAGCGGTGGACGAACACCGCCTCCGGATGGCAGCCGATCTGCGCATTGGGGAACAGGCTGTAGACGGTGGAGTCGCTCAGCTGGGAATCGCTGAAGCGGTCATAATCGAGCCCGAAATCGGCGGCGCGCTTGCGCTTGGCGGCCTGGACGGCGGCGCGCGTTTCCTTCGCGGTGCCCTTGTAATCGGCCGGATCGATGCCCGCGTCGCGCAGCATCAGCGCGATGCCCGGATTCACGCTCTCCTGATCGGCGAAGCGCGGGCTCGGCTGCGCGAAGGGGACGAACTGCCGGCTGAGGCCGCCCGGATAGAGGTCGATCTGGGTGCGATCGTCCATCAGGCACTGGGTCTGCGGATGAACCGCATGGAGATGGTAGATCTCGGCAAAGGCGTCGACGCCGCCCTTCCAGTTGGCGCCCCAGTCGGACCGGCGGTGCTGGATCACATGCATCTTGTCGATCTCGTAGAGGTCGAGCTGCGGCAGGATCGGCGCGAGCCATTCCTTCAGCGGCTGGATGTCGGGATCCATCGAGATGAAGACGAGGCCGATCGCCACCTCGCAGCGCACCGACGACAGATTATGGTCGTGGCACAGCACCTCGGGGCGGAAGGTCTCGGGATCGGTCACTGCGATGTTGGTGCCGTCGAGGTCGAACTGCCAGCTGTGGAACGGGCAGGTGAAGCGCGACAGGCTGCCGAGGTCGTCGAGCACCAGCTGGCTGCCGCGATGCGGACAGACATTGTAATGCGCGTGAACCTGATCATTCTCGCCGCGCACGATGATGAAGCTCTCGCGACCGATGTCGAAGCGGGCGAAGTCGCCCTCCTCGGGAATGTCGGACAGCGGGCAGGCGATCAGCCAGCTCTTGGCGAAGACCTTTTCCCACTCCTCTTCGGCAAATGCCGCATCATGATAGCGCGCGGGCGACGGACGCGCCGTGCCGTTGTCGATGTAGCGATGTTCATAAAACGGGTGCGGTGCGCCCACATGGATGTTCCACAAGCGGAAGTCGTAGTTCATCGCCCTCTCTCCTTGGCGCCCGGGTCAAACCGGATTCGACAGCCATAAAAAAACATGCATGATTGTTTTGCAAGGGCAAAGCGACTGACCCTTAGGGAGAGATGCGATGAGTCGACTGTTCGGGCCGGTCTTTCAGATCGCCTATGTGGTGGAGGATGTGGAAGCGGCGATCGCGCACTGGACCGGAACGCTGGGCGTCGGCCCCTTCGTCCGCTTTCCGGTGCCACTCGCGGCCGAATGGCTGGAGGTGCGCGGCAAGCGCGTTCCGGCCGACGAGGACATCTTCGCGGCGGTCGCCATCGCCTATAGCGGCGACAGCATGATCGAGCTGATCCAGCCGGGCAGCGCCCCCTCCCCCTATCGCGAATTCCTCGCGGCGGGCCGGGCCGGCGTGCACCATCTCGGCACTTTCGCCGACGATTATGACGCGCAGGTCGCCGCCGCCCGCGCAGCGGGGATCACCGTCGCGATGGAGGGCGTGCTGCCGATCTCGCGCTTCGCCTATCTCGACACCGACGCGCTGTGGCCGGGCACGATGGTCGAGATCATCGAAGCCAAGCCCGAGATGCATGACTATTTCGGGGCGATCCGCGCCGCCGCGCGCGACTGGGACGGAAAGACGCCCACGGTCGAACTCTGAAGGCCCGTGCCACGCTGACCATCATCGGAAGCTACAACCACGAGAAGGAGAGAGACAGATGCCGAACATCCATATTCCCGATCATGCGATGGCCGATCCGCTCGGCTACGCCCTGACGCGCCACTCGCCGGTGATCGGCCGCGCAGCAGGCGAATTCGTGAAATCGGTCTATCAGTCGGTGCGCCTGCCGCTGCGGCTGGCCGAAGCCGCTCGCTATCGGATCGCCCAGATCAATGGCTGCCTCGTCTGCAAGGGCTTCCGCGCAGCCGATCACCTGGATGGCTATCTCGATGCGGTGGGCGGAGATCGCACGACCTCGCTCGTCGCGCGCGGCGGCGAGCGGCCGGACGAAGCGTTCTACGCGGCGATCGACGAGTGGCAGACGAGCCCGCTGCTGAACGACCGCGAGCGGCTGGCAGTCGACCTGGCCGAGCGCATGGCCTTTTCGCCGAACGAGCTTGGCTATGACGAAGAGTTCTGGGCGAAGATGCGCGCGGCATTCGATGATGCCGAGATCGCCGATCTGACGCTGGCGATCGGCAGGTGGATGGCAATGGGCCGCTTCACCCATGCCCTCGGCCTCGACACGGTGTGCCTGCCGACGTCCGCCGCCGCCTGATCACCACAAACAAAAAAAAGCGCCCGCGCGATGGACCAACCATCGCGCGGGCGCCCTTTTTCAAGGATCAGTTGCCGAGCTTGAAGCCCAGCTCCAGGCCATAATAGCGCGGTGCGCCGTACTGGCCGTTCGACCACAGGCCACCCACCACCTGAGCGGCAGTGATGTAGCGCTTGTCGGACAGGTTGCGACCGATCAGACGCAGATAATATTTGTTGTCGGCTTCGGCCAAGGTCACCGAGGCGTTCAGCAGGGTCCGGGCGTTGAGGAAGGTGTTTTCCGCCGGGCTGGTGATCGACTGGGTGAACAGGTTGCGGCTGACATAATTGGCACTGCCGTTGAACTGCAGCTTATAGTCGCCGACCGGCACCTCATAGGTTGCGTCGAGCGTCCACTGCCACTTGGGCAGGCGGTCGAGCGGCGCGGTGGCGAGGTCGTAGCCGGCGGGGATCGGCGTGGTGTAATTGTCGTACTTGCCGTCCTGATAGCCGAGCAGGCCGCGCAGCGTCAGGCCCCTGGTCGGGATCAGCGTGGTTTCCAGTTCGAGGCCCTTCACAGTCGCCTTGGCGGCGTTGAAGAAGCGGGTGACCTGGAATTGCTGCCCGCCAACGGCGAGCGGCACCACGATCTGCTTCTGCAGGTCGTTATATTCGACGTAGAAGCCGGTCAGGTTGAAGCGCAGCTTGCGATCGAACAGCTCGGTCTTGACGCCCGCTTCGTAACTGTCGGCCTTCTCGGGCTTGGTCGCCGAGGCGGCGGCTGCGAAAGCGGCGTTGTTGTCGCTGCCATCGGCGTTCACGAACGGATGGAAGCTGCCGATCTGGTCGTTGAATCCGCCCGCCTTGAAGCCGCGCGAGTAAGTCGCATAGGCGAAGATGTCGCGGGTAGCCTGCCAGCCGAGGCTGATGCGCCAGGTCGGCTCCTTGACGCTGTCGCGGACCTGGATGACGCCGGCCGGATAGTCGAAGACATTGGCATCGAGCGCGCCGTTGAGCGCGATCGACGGATCGAAGCCGCCGGTGAGCTGCTGCGCGAACACCTGCTGGCGACCGAACCAGGTCTTCTTTTCCCAGGTATAGCGTGCGCCACCGGTCAGGGTCAGCGTCGGCGTGATCTTGAACGTGCCCTCGAAGAAGGCTGCCTTCGACCGCGAACGCTGCGCGTTGCAGAGGATGTACGGATTGTCGTTCCAGTTGCCGAAGGGCAGACCGCCGCTTCCGAGATCGAGGAAGCCGAGCAGCTGGGCGACGCAGAAGGTGGTGTTGTCCTTCTGGTAGAAGCCGCCCGCGACGAAGTTGAACGGACCATCGAAGGACGAGGCGAAGCGCAGCTCCTGCTGATAGGTATTGCGATTGTCGTCGCGCTGCGCGTCGAACAGCGACAGGATCGTGCCGTCGGCGGCGACCGGCGCGGTGCCCATATAGGTGTTGGGCAGGCGCGACCGCTGCGAACGATAACCGCTGACCGAGGTCAGGGTACCGATGTCGGTCTTGTAGTCCATGTTAAGGTAGACGCCGTCAACGTTGACGATCTGCCCGTTCCGCATCTTGACCAGACCGCCCTGACGGTTGCTGATCGCGGCGTTGTCGAGCGGATCGCTGTTGCGGTTCGGGGTCGAACCGAGGCCCAGCGAGTGGAACAGGAAGGCGTTGGATGCCGGGGTGAAGTTGACCGCCGGCACGCTGTCCGAACGATCGCGCAGCATTTCGTACTGCAGCAGTGCGCTGAACGAATCGCCCGGCTCCCACAGCAGCTTGGCGCGGCCGTTCCACACTTCCTGGCCGCCGAGCGCGCGACCATCGCCGCAGCCGCTGCGGCCAGCGAACTTCGTCGCGATCTCGCCGGTGGCGAAGGGCGTGATCGGGCCATAGCAGCCACCCGCCTTATAATAGCCGTCGGACTTGGTGTAGCCGATGACGCCGCGGAAGGCGAGCGTCTCGCCAAAGCCGACGTTGACGGCGGCCTGCGGAATGACCGTGCCGAAGGAGCCGGCCTGGAGGCGGCCTTCGACGCTGGTCACGCCCAGTTCGGGTTCTTGGTCTTGACGACAACGGCGCCGCCGGTCGTGTTCTTGCCGAACAGCGTTCCCTGCGGACCGCGCAGCACTTCGACCTGCGCCACGTCGAACGTGTCGAGCAGCTGGGTCTGGACCGAGGGCACGACGAAGTCGTCGACCAGCACGGCCACCGGCGGCTCGAAATAGACGATGATGTTGTTCTGGCCGACGCCGCGGATCGAGAAGGACGCCGCGTTGAAGCCCGTGATGGTCGCCGCCGAGAAGTTCGGGACGAAGGCCGCGAGATCGCCGATATTGCGCGGGCTCGACTGCCGGATCAGCGATTCGTCGACCGCCGAAATGGCGATCGCGGTCGACTGAAGATTGGTGCTGCGGCGCGTGGCCGTGACGACGATTTCCTGAAGACCGCCCTGATCGACGACGTCAGCCGTCTGCGGCGCTTCCGCCGCCGACTGTGCGAGTGCGGGCCCCGCGATGAGCGCAGCCATCAGAGCCGCGCATGCAGAACCACCATACCAACGATGCTTGATCACCCCAAACCTCCTCTCCTGAACCCGACTCTTGCTGGCCGGGAGCGTTCAGAACGGGGCTGAGATTAGCGCGACGAAACAAAAAAGCAATCAGTCATGTATGTTTTATTTTTGCCGCAGGATGCGGGGATATCGGGGTTTGCCGCGACGCAACAAAAATGCATGCCGCTGAAAATGCCCCCTTGAAAAAGCATGCATGATTGTTTTCTATGCGTGTCACACGGCGCTAGCGCGCCTCATGGCGGGAGAGGGTCGCCGATGGCTTACAGCTTCTTGTCGCGTTTCCGGATCAAACCGGATCGCGAAGATCAATTCGTTTCGCTTGCCAAGCAAATGGAATCGCTCGTCGACCGGGAGCCCGGTACGCTTGCATTCAAATTCTTCCGGCTCGGCGAGCCCGGCATGTTCGCGGTGTACGAGTCCTTCATCGACGAAGCCGCCGACAAGGCGCACATGGAGACGGGCCATGGCAAGCCGCTGATCGAACAGATGATCGGCTGCATGGACGGCAGCTACGAGCGCGAAATGCTCTATGATCTGGACCCTGCCCGATGAGCGACGCCGTCTACAGCTATGGCAGGATGCTTCGGGCGAGCGCAGCGGCGCACGGTGCTTCGGACGCATTGGTCTTTCCGGGCCGAAGGCTGACCCATGCCGATCTTTACGCCTCGGCCCGCCGCTGGGCCAAGGCGCTGCTGGCAATGGGCGTCGAGCCCGGCCAGAACGTCGGCATCCTGCTGACCACTCGTCCCGAGTTCGTCGAGGTCATGTTCGGCGCGACGATGATCGGCGCCGTGGCAGTTCCGGTCAATGCGCGCTACCAGGCGCATGAGCTCGCTTTCCTGGTTCGCGACGCGGACCTCGTCGCGCTCGTCACCACCGGCGCGGTCACGGATCAACTCAACTTCTCGGAACGGCTAAAGACGGCCTTCCCGGCACTATGCGACGCCGATCCGAGGGCATTGGCCCTGGACGACGCGCCGCTCCTGCGTTCGATCATATGCCTCGATCCCCCGTGCCAGTCCTTCATGATATCCGCCGACGAAGCGCTTGCTGCAGGCGAAGCGATCGACGATGCGGCAGTCGACTCGCGCATCGATGCGGTCGACCCGGAACAGATCGCGCTGGTCCTCTACACTTCGGGCACCACCGCCAATCCCAAGGGCGCACTGATCAGCCACCGCGCGATCGTCGGCAACAGCCGTAATCTCGGCAAGCGCTATCGCATCACGTCCGAAGACAAGGTCTGGTCGCCCCTGCCGATCTTCCACATCGCCGGCATATTGCCGCTGACTATGGTGATCGACGCGGGTGGTGCCTATCTGACCGTGCCGCATTTCGACGCGGAAACTGCATTGGCGATGCTTGGGCGCGAGGGAGCGACGGTGGCCTATCCCAGCTTCGTCACGATCATGCAGGACCTGATCACCCATCCTACCTTCGCGACGACCGACCTGTCGAAGCTCCGCCTGATGAACTCGAACTTCGCCGTCCAGCCCGCCTGGATCAAGGAGGCGATGACCAAGGCGATGCCGCACACCATCCAGGTCGGCACCTATGGCCTGACCGAGGGCGCGGGCACGATCTGCACGAGCCGCATCGACGATCCGTTCGAACTGCGGACCGGGCGCCTGGGCGTCCCGCTCGACGAATGGGAAGTCCGGATCGTCGATCCCGAGACGGGCGAGGATTGTGCGCTCGGCGAGCGCGGCGAGATCGTCGCGCGCGGTCCGAACATGCTCAAGGGCTATTACAAGGCACCTGAGAAAACCGCCGAGGTCATCCGCGACGGCTGGTTCTTCACCGGCGACATCGGTTCGTTCGACGAGAGCGGCCACATCATGTTCCACGGCCGCACCAAGGACATGCTCAAGGTCGGCGGCGAGAATGTCGCCGCGGCCGAGATCGAGGCGATGCTCCAGTCGCATCCGGCGGTGAGGCTGGCGCAGGTCGTCGGCCTGCCCGACGCGCGCTATGTCGAGGTCCCCGCCGCCTTCATCGAACTGGTCGATGGCGGCCAGACGTCCGAGGCCGAGCTGATCGCCCATTGCCGCGGCAAGCTGGCCGGGTTCAAGATCCCCCGCCACATTCGCTTCATCGACGAATGGCCGATGTCGACGTCGAAGATCCAGAAGTTCAAGCTGCGCACGCAGCTGATCGAGGAATTGGGATTGGGAGAGGCCGCATGAGCGGAAAGAGCTTCATCGCCGAGCTGCGCGCCAAGCCTGGCCGCGGTCCCGATCTGATCGCGCTCCAGTGCGAGCTCAAGAGCCTGGTGTTCGAGAAGGAGCCCGACGCGCTGGTCTATGAGCTGTTCCAGTCGGAGGAGGACCCCGACCTGTTCCAGGTCGTGGCCACCTTCCGCGACGATGCAGCCTTCGACCACCACATGCAGATCGACTTCCACGACCGGCTGGTGCCGCCGATCCTCGACTGCGTCGAAGGCGAGATGAAGATCGCCTTTTATCGGTCGCTGAGCTGATGCCGAGCGCGGCCGATCTTGACGACCTGATCGCGCGCCGCGACATCTATGCGGTCCTAACCCGCTATTCGCGCGCGCTCGACCGCTGCGACGTCGAGGCGATGAAGACGGTCTACTGGCCCGACGGGATCGACAATCACGGCGTGTTCAACGGCAATGCCGCCGAGTTCGCCGAGTTCATCGTCCGCGAGATCCAGAACTGGTTCGAGGTCACGATGCACGGGCTGATGAACGTGCACATGGAGATCGACGGCGACAGCGCCTTCACCGAAACCTACCTCTTCGCCTATCACAAGGTCCGCGCCGACAAGGCCGACGAGATTTTCGGATCGCGCTACATGGCGATGTTCGAAGGCCATGGCCTCGATGCCGATCACCATCATTTCTATTTCGGTGGCCGCTATCTCGACCGCTTCGAGCGGCGCGACGGCGAATGGCGGATCTTCCACCGCCAGGTCGTGATGGACTGGAACGACAACAAGCCATCGGGCGAGATCCTGACCCAGGGCATGTTCGCCACGCTCGAACCGCGTGGACAGCGTGGAGCCGATGACCTGGTATTCGGCAAGGGCGGCCTGTGACGACCGCCCGCCACGAAAGTCCCAAGAGCTAGCCGCCGTCCCGCGCGGCTTGGAAGCCGGGGCGGCCGGGCCTGATAAGGGGTGGTCCGGACGTCCCGGCTCTCCTGTTCAGAGGAGAGCGGGGTTCTCGATCAGTTGCGCGAGCGCGGCCATGAAACGGCCGCCATCGGCCCCGTCGATCGCCCGATGGTCGCAGGACAGCGACAGGTGCAGCACCGGCACGATGCGGATCGCCCCGTCATCGTCGATCGGCTCGGGCCGGGCCGTACCGACCGCGAGGATCGCCCCCTGCGGCGGGTTGATGATGGCATCGAACTGCTCGACCCCAAAGCCGCCGAGATTGGACAGCGAGAAGCTACCCCCGCTGAACTCCTCGGCCTTGAGCTTGCCGCTGCGCGCGCGCTGGGCAAGGCCGGCCATGCGCTCCGAAATCTGCGCGACCGACAGTTCGTCGGCACTCTGGACGATAGGCGTGACGAGCCCGCGCTCGGTCGCGACGGCCACCGCGATATCGGCCGAACCGAAGCGATGGATGTCCTGGCCGTGGACCTGGATGTTGACCTGCGGCACTTCCATGAGAGCGAGCGCACAGGCACGGATCAGATAGTCGTTGACGCTGGGCCGCTGCCCCTGGACCGCCGCCCGCAGAGCAAGCAGGCGATCGGCGCGGACACGGCGACGGACATAGAAATGCGGGATCTGCTGCTTCGCCTCGGTCAGGCGCCGAGCGATCGTCCGCCGCATCGAGGACATCGGCATGATGTCGACCGAGCCGGGGACTGCTGACGATGCAGCGACGGCAGGCGCGGCAGGCGCGGCCTGTGCAACGGGAGCAGGAGCCGGAATAGCAGCCAGCACATCCGCCTTGCGCACCCGGCCACGCGGACCGGAGCCGGCAACCTTGGCGAGATCGACCGCATGGATCGCCGCGACCCGGCGAGCCATCGGAGTGGCGAAGACCGGCGAAGGCGGCGTCGGCGGAAGGACCCCGACCAGCGCGGGCGGAGCGGCGGGGCGGAGTGCCTCGTCGACATCCTGCGCGGTGATCCGGCCGCCACGGCCGGAACCCGATAGCGTTGCAACGTCGAGACCTGCCGCCAGCGCCTTGTCACGCGCAACGGGGCTGATAGCCACGCCATCGGGGATGGCGACCTGAACCGCTGCCGCTGCGGCAACCGGAGCGGCAGGCGCAGGCGCCTCGTCGCCATCGGGTGCGAAGCCGGCATCGACCGCCTTGAAGGACGCGACGACCGCATCGATCTCGGCAGCCGTCGCCTCGCCCCCATCCGAAAGCACCGCGAGCAGGGCGCCGACCGGATAGGTCTGGCCCGGCTCGGCGATCAGGCGGACGAAGCGCCCATCGGCCTCGGCCTCGACCTCATTGGTGATCTTGTCGGTCTCGATGAGGGTCAGCACCGTGCCCTTGGCGAAGGGCTGGTTCTCGGCGACCTGCCATTCGGCAAGCGTGCCTTCGCTCATCTCGATGCCCCATTTGGGCATGGTGAAGGGCTTGAGCTTGGCCATGGCGTCGCTCCTCAGCGCGCGAGGACGCGGCGGACCGCAGCCTCGATCTTCTGGGGAGACGGCACCCAGGCGCGCTCGAGCTCGCGCGCAAAGGGGATCGGGCTGTGCGGACCGGTTACCAGCTCGGGCGGCGCCTTCAGGCTGGTGAAGCTTTTGGTCGCGACCAGCGCGCAGATATCGGCGGCCAGGCTGCAGCGCGGCGGGCTCTCGTCGACGACGACCAGACGGCCGGTCGCCTCGACCGAATCCAGGATCGCCTCCTCGTCGAGCGGGCTGGTCGTGCGCAGGTCGATCAGGTCACAGCCGATACCGTCGGCGGCAAGCTTGTCGCAGGCCTTTTCCGAGAAGGGCACCATGCGACCGCAGGCGACGATCGTCGCATCGCCGCCCTCGCGGACGATGCGCGCCTCGCCGAAGCGCTGGCGATGGTCGCCCTCGGGCACCTCTCCCTTCACGCCGTACATCGCCTTATGTTCGAAGAACATGACCGGGTCGTCGCCGCGCAGCGCCTCGGTCAGCAGGCCCTTGGCATCGGCCGGCGTCGTAGGCAGCACGACCTTGAGACCCGGCATCGCCGTCAGCATCGCATAGACCGACTGGCTGTGCTGGGCAGCGGTGTTCATGCCGGCGCCGTAGATCAGGCGGATGACCGCCGGGCATTTGGTCTTGCCGCCGAACATGTAGCGGAATTTGGCGATCTGGTTCCAGATCTGGTCGAGGCTGACGCCCACGAAATCGGCGAACATCAGCTCGGCCACCGGGCGCTTGCCCGCAAGCGCGGCACCGGCCGCCGCGCCGACGATGGCGCTTTCCGAAATCGGCGTGTCGATCACGCGGTCAGGCCCGAATTTGGCATAGAGCCCGCCCGACGTGCCCCAGATACCGCCGATCGCCTCGGGCCCGCCTGCGGTCCCGTTGCCGCCGACGACGTCTTCGCCCAGCAGCATGATGTTCGGGTCGCGCTCCATCTCCGCATGCAGGGTCTGCACGATGGCATCGCGGATGGTCATGATCGCCATGTCAGCGGCCCTTCTCAGAAATAATCGACATAGACGTCTTCGGCGACGGTCGCCGGATCGGGCGCAGGCGCCGCGCGTGCCGCGGTCACCGAAGCGTCGATCAGCGCCGCCACCTCTGCGTCGATCGCGTCGAGCTCGGCCGCATCGAGCAGCTTCGCTTCGCCGACGCGGGCGCGGAAGGCCTTGAGGCAGTCGCGCTCCTCGCGCAGCCGGTCGACCTCGCCCTTGCCGCGATAGCGCTGGGGATCGCCCTCGAAATGGCCGTAGAAGCGCTCGGTATCGAGCTCGATCGCCGCCGGTCCGTTGCCGGCACGAACATAGTCGAGCAGCTCGCGCATCGTCTCATAGGTGTCGAAATAGTCGCAGCCATTGGCGCGCCACGCACGCATGCCAAAGGCTTCGGCCCGGCTGGCGATGTCCTTGGCGGTGCCGACCGCATAGGCGTCGCCGGTGTGCTCGGAATAATGGTTGTTCTCGAACACGAAGATCGCCGGGGCCTTGGTCACCACCGCCATGTTCATCGCTTCGAAGGTCGTGCCCTGGTTGCAGGCACCGTCGCCCGAAAAGGCGATCGCCACGCGCCCCTTGCCGTCGAGCTTGGCGGCGAGCGCCGCGCCCACCGCCTGCGGTGCGCCACCGCCGACGATCCCGTTCGCACCGAGCATGCCGACCGAGAGGTCGGCGATGTGCATCGATCCGCCGCGGCCCTTGCAAAGGCCGCCGGCCTTGCCGAAGATTTCCTGCATCATGCCTGGCACATCGCAGCCCTTGGCGATGCAATGGCCATGGCCGCGATGGGTGGAGACGATCATGTCGTCGACGCTCAGATGGTCGCAGACGCCGACCGCGACCGCTTCCTGCCCCGCATAGAGATGGGTGAAGCCGGCGATCTCGCCGGTCATGATCTCGTCATGCAGCCTTTCCTCGAACTGGCGGATCGTCGCCATGCGCCGATAGGCGCCGAGAAGCTCGTCGCGGCTCAGTTGCATCCTGCTTCCTTCAGATGTCGCCCGGCTTCTTGCCGCCCGGCCCATAGACATAGTCGTCCAGCACCTTGTGGAAGTGCCGGATGCGAAGTTCCTGATCGCCGATCCACAGGCCGGGGAAAGCGTCGGACTGCATGCCCTTCTGCACGGTGGGCAGGTTGAAAGCGTCCTGATCCAGCACCTGGCCGATCGACTTCTCGCCATGCTTGAAATGGCGATGCTTGACCCGCTCCGGCCACTCCTCGCCCTCGGGCACCAGCTCAAGCACCCAGATGTCGTAGAGCATCTTGTTCGGGTCGGTCGCGTGCGGGCGCTGCCGGAACATCATCACGTCGTCGGCATGGACGTTGAGCGAGACGTTCGGGAAGATGGTGTAGTGATAATCGTCGGTCAGCTGGTCATCGTTCAGCTCCGAATAGTCCTTGCCCTGCGCCTTGCCATGCTTGCGCTTGAACAACTGGACGTCGCGCCGGATGTCGCTGACGCGGCCTTCATATTCGGCAGGATCCATGCCGGCCTTGACCATGATCTCATAGATGGCCGGCGGGATCGACGAGGGGAGCGCCACGCGGCCCGAAATGGCAGCGAAAGGCACCAGATAACGGCTGTGCCGCTCATACACGTCGATCTGGGCATTGGTGTCGTCGAGATACCACTGCAGCTGCGGGTGGATGCCCTGGACATGATAGACTTCGCTGAAGGCGTCGACGCTGGCCTTCCAGTTGCAGTCCCATTCGACGGTAACGTCGCGCTGCCAGGCCATCCGCTCCATATGATAGGGGTCGAGATGCTGCGGCATCGGCGCGAGGAATTCCTCGAGCGGTTCGACATCGGGGTTGAGCGAGAACCAGACGAAGCTGCCCCATTCGCCACAGGGATAGGAGGGCAGTTTCATCCCCGGAGGACCGCCTTGCGGGAAGGTCGCCATGTCGGGAATACGCTCGATGCAGCCGTCGAGCCCATAGGTCCAGTGGTGGTAGAGGCAGCGGAAGGATTCCGCGTTGCCCAGCCCCTCGGGTCGCAGGCGGTTGCCGCGATGGAGGCAGACATTGGGGAAGGCGCGCACCGATCCGTCCTTCTGGCGGACGATGATCACGCTCTCCTTGCCGATGTCGGTACAGATATAGTCGCCCGGTTCCTTGATGTCGCACGAGCGTCCACCGAGCAGCCAGACCTTCGTCCAGACATGCTCCCATTCGAGCTTCATGAACTCTTCGGACGTATAGCGGGCCGCCGGGATCACGTCATAGCCGAGATCCGGATCCTCCGCTTTCCCGGCCGGAGTGCCATTGGGCCAGTCTTCGGGATTGACCCGGATGACATCGACCTTGCGCTTGACGTCCATCGCTGGGGCGACCTCAGAAATGGGTCCGGTTGGTGAAGGCCCCGTCGACGACGAGGTGCGAACCGTTGCACCAACTCGCCGCCGGGCTCGCCATGAAGACGACGCAGCGCGCGATTTCCTCGGGCGTGCCGAGGCGGCCGGCCGGATGCTGGCGAAGCTGGGACTGGTAGAATTTCTCCATCGTCCCCTTGATCATGTCCCAGTTGCCGCCCTCGAACTCGACCGGGCCGGGCGAGACGACGTTGACGCGGATGCCGTCCTTGCCGTGGAACAGGGCAAGCTGCTTGCCCCAGGTGACGAGCGACGCCTTCATCGCATTATAGGGCTGCGGTCCACCCATCGCCTCACCGGCGGAGGTGGTCGCGATCAGGACGATCGATCCCGACTTCTGCTCGATCATGCGCGGCAGGACCGCCTCGACCGCGCGAACCGGGCCCATGACGTCGACTTCAAAGGCGTTGTGCCAATATTTCTCACTGCCGAGGCCACCGCCAGCCGAGGAAATCGGGATCAGGACGTCGCAACCATCGAGCGCGTCGATCGCCCAGGTCAGCCAATCCTTGTAATCGTCCGCCTTCTTCACGTTGACGGCCTTGCCGACGACGTTGGTTCCGTAGCGCTTCAGGCTGGCGACCGCGTCCTTGACGCCGTCTTCGGAGCGCGCGGCAATGGCGAGGTCACAACCTTCGCGTGCCAGCGTCTCGGCCACCGCCATGCCGATGCCGCGCGCAGCCCCGACGACGATCGCCTTCTTCCCCTGCAAACCGAGATCCACTCTACCTCTCCGATCCTCACGACCCTCTGGCCTCCCGCCCTTTCTGCACTGAGGGTTCGGGCCAAGGCAAGACTAAAACATGCATGAATGTTTTTTATAGGCGCGCGCACTCTTCCCGCAACATCGCGGTCTGCTTGTGCTAAGGGGCGCTGAACGAGGCTGCTTGACAGCTTGCATCAAAAACAAACATGATTGTTTCTCGAAAAGGATTTTCCGTACGATGGCGTTGGCAGCAGTTCGTTCCGGTTCCCCCGCCCGCCAGCCGCGCGAACGCGGTCAGGGCGGGCAGACCCAGCAGTCGCTGAAGAGCGCACAGACCCGCGCCCGACTGATCGACGCGACGATCCGCTGCATCGTCAAGGTGGGCTATGCGAACACCACGACGCCACAGGTCGCTGCCGAGGCCGGCCTGTCGCGGGGTGCCATGCTCCACCATTTCGAAAATGGTTCGGCGCTGATCAAGGCTGCGATCGTCGAATTGCACGAGAAGCGCCTGCGCGCCTTCAGGCGCGCCGCCGACACCGAGAATCACGATGTCGATGCGCTGGTTCGCGCCTATTGGCGCCAGTTGCAGAAGCCGGCCTTCATCGCCTTCCACGAACTGGCGCTGGCAGCGCGAACCCATCCCGATCTCGCCAAGATCCTGCAGCCGCTGCAGGTGGAGTATCGCGAACGGTTCAACGCCCAGGCGGTCGCGCTCTTCCCCGAATGGCAGGGTAATCGCGAACGCTTCGACCTCGCCATGACGCTGTCGCAAACCATGCTCGAAGGCATGGCAATCAATTTGGTGACCGGTGCCATGGCCGAGGCGATGGTCGAACCGATGCTGGCCCTGCTGGAGCAGCAGATTCGCTCGATGAACCCCAAGCTCGACAAGGCCCAGGGTCAGCCCGGTTGAGGAAGCCCCCAGCGAATGCCACGACGGAGCAGTTCGGCAAACACCGGATAGTTCCACGAGCAGCGCTGGGGATGCGGCCAGAAATCGGCGACCGGACGCAAATCATAATGGCCTCGGCAATGACCGAGGGTGAGGTAGAGGATGGAACCCGGACCAACGCGCCGCTCGTACAGCACCGGAACCTCGGCTTCGTCCCATTCCGAATCGCGGAACTCCGGGCAGGAGCCGGTGAAGCTGGTGTGCAGCAGCACGTCGATCTCCGCCGTACGGTGGGTCAGATACAGTTCGTCCTCCACGCGGAAGTCGCGCAGGCCCTGGGTCAGCGCATGATCGCCGCGCGTCACGAAGACCTTGAACGGCGCGATCGGCGGGTGGCCGGCGAAGCGCGTTCCGAGCAATTTGGTGAAGCCCGGAGCGACGTCGGGCGTGTCGACCACGCCGTCGTCGCCGAAGCGCAGCGTCGCATTGGTCCCGTGCAGCGCGAACCAGCGTCCGCCGCGCGCGAGGAAGGCCGCCAGCGCCTCGGTCTGCGGCGCATCCGGCAGCACATCGCAGGTATAGGTGATCAGGAGATCGGCCGCAGCGAGGCTCGCCAGATCGCCATAGTCCGACGCCACCGACGTCCGTATCTCCGGCCGTTCGGCCAGAAGTTTCAGCAACTCCAGCCGTGCAAAGTCGATGTCATGAAATTTGCCAGCCGCGACAAGATGTACCTTCACGATTCCATTCCCCTTACGCACATGCGCATGAGGCTATGCCCGCCGATCGCCCTGACAAGGGGGGCCGTGCGATGAGCGGGCGTCTGAAAGGTCCTCTGGCGGGCGTACGGGTAATCGACTGCACCAGCGTGCTGATGGGCCCCTATGCCACGCAGATCATGGCCGATCTCGGCGCCGACGTCATCAAGGTCGAAAGCCCCGACGGCGACACGACCCGCTATTTGCCGCCCGGCCCCGACGCGACACGCGGCGGCATGTTCCTCAACGTCAATCGGGGCAAGCGCAGCCTGTCGCTAAACCTCAAGCAGCCTGAAGCGCGCGCTGCGCTGGTCCGGCTCGTCGAAGGTGCGGATATCTTCGTCCATTCGATGCGTCCCGGCGCGATCAAGCGCCTTGGCCTCGACTATGAATCGCTGCGCGAGGCCAATCCGGGGCTGATTTACGCCAATCTCTACGGCTTCGCCCGCAACGGCCCCTATCGCGACTATCCCGCCTATGACGACATCGTCCAGGCAGCGTCGGGGCTGGTCGATCTCCAGGCGCGGCTGTCGAACGGGGTGCCGACCTATCTGGGCACGGTCGTTGCCGACAAGGTGACCGGCCTGACCGGCCTCTACGCGATGCTCGCAGCGCTCTATGCGCGCGAGAAGACCGGCCGGGGCCAGGAGATCGAGGTGCCGATGTTCGAGACGCTGGTCTCGTTCACGATGATCGAGCATCTGTGCGGCTCACTGTTCGACCCGCCGCAGGGGCCGCCCGAATATCCGCGTGTCACCACCGCATCGCGCCGGCCGTACAAGACCAGCGACGGCTATATCGGTGTCATGATCTACAACGACAAGCATTGGCGCAGCTTCTTCCACGCGATCGGCGATCCCGAATGGACGCGCGATCCGATGTTCGCATCGATGCGCAGCCGAACCGAGAATATCGGCACGGTGCTGGCAAAGCTGGCCGATGTGCTGGCGGAGCGGACCACCGCCGAATGGCTGGATCTGTTCCGTATCGCCGAGGTGCCCGCCATGGCGATCGCGACGCCTCAGGACCTGCTCCACGACGAGCATCTCGAAGCGACGGGCTTCTGGCAGGAGCGCGACAGCGAGTTCGGCAAGCTCCGCTTCCCGGGAATCCCGACGAGCTTTTCGGAGACGCCCGGTGCGATCGGCGATCCGGGCCCGGCGCTGGGCGCCGACAGTCGCGCCATTCTGGCAGAAGCCGGCTTCGACGACGCCACCATCGATGCGCTGCTCGAAGGCGCGCGCAAGGTTCCGGCGTGATCGAGGCAGCACCGCAGGCCCAGTGGCGTGCCGCGCTGGCCGAAGGACGTTTCCTGTTACAGCGCGCGCGCGGTAGCGGCACGATCTTCTTTCCGCCGCGCCTCGCCGAACCGCGCAGCGGCGATACCGACTGGGAATGGATCGAAGCGTCGGGCATGGGCACCGTACACGCCGTGACCGTGATCCACCCTCGCCCGCCCGAGCCGCCCCGGGCGGTGGTGCTGGTCGATCTCGACGAGGATGTTCGCCTGATGAGCGAGGTCGAAGGCATGCCAGCGGAGGAGATCGCCATCGGCCTGCGCGTCCGCGCCCGGATCGGCGAGCGCGACGGCGCCCCCCTCCTCCTGTTCGAGGCGGCCTGACATGGCGGGCGACTTTCCGCGCGGGCAGGCAGCGATTGCCGGCATTGCGACCTATGGCATCGGGGAATGCCCCGGTCACACCACCATGGAGATGGCGGCCAAGGCCGGGCTCCTGGCGCTCGCCGATGCCGGCATGCCGCTGTCGCAGGTCGACGGGCTGTTCATCTGCCTGCCCGACGACGTGCTGGCCGGGCTCAGCTTCGCCGAATATCTGGGGCTGTCGCCGCGCTTCACCGACTGCAACCGGACGGGTGGATCGGCCTTCCTCAGCCATGTCGCGACCGCCGCGACGATGCTGGCGGCCGGCTATATTGACACCGCGCTGATCGCCTATGGATCGAACCAGCGCAGCGGCGGCGGCAAGCTGTCGACCCCGGTCGGCAGCAATGTCTGGGAAGCGCCCTATCGCCCGCTCTTTCCCGCCTCCTCCTATGCGCTTGCGGCGTCGCGCCACTTCCACGAGTTCGGCACGACGCGGCGCCATCTGGCCGAGGTCGCGGTCGCCGCGCGGGCCTGGGCGAACGGCAATCCGGAAGCCTTTGCCACCGGCCCGCTGACGATCGATGACGTGCTGGGCGCGCGGATGCTGTCCAGCCCCCTGTCGGTCAAGGACTGCTGCCTCGTCACCGACGGCGCCGCCGCGATCGTGATGACGCGGACCGACCGCGCGCGTGACGGTGCAAAGCCGCTCGTCCCCGTGCTGGGGGCCGCAGCGGCGACCTGGCACAATGCGATCTCGCAGATGCCCGACCTGACCACCACCGCCGCGAGCGAATCCGGTGGCCGGGCCTATGCGATGGCGGGAATCGGTCCGTCCGACGTCGACGTGGTCGAACTTTACGACGCCTTCACGATCAACACGATCCTGTTCCTCGAGGATCTTGGCTTCTGCCCCAAGGGCGAAGGCGGGCGCTTCGTCGAAAATCGCGGCATCGCGCCGGGCGGCCATCTGCCGGTGAACACCAATGGCGGCGGCCTGTCCTGCTGCCATCCCGGCATGTACGGGCTGTTCACGATCGTCGAGGCGGTGCGACAGATCCGCGGCGAGGCCGCCAACCAGATCCCGGACGTCGATATCGCGCTCGCCCATGGCAATGGCGGCACGCTGTCGAGCCAGGCGACAGTCATCCTGGGATCGGCCGCCACGCTCTGAATTGGCGACCGATCGGGCGGGGACGCTAAGTCGCCCGTCCCTCGGCATAGGCGCGGATGCCCTCCTGCGTCGCGAGGCCGCCGAGCGTTTCCTCGCCATAGGCGCGGCCGAAGCTCAGGCTCTCGTTGATGGGGGCGTCTGCGGCGAAGTCGTGCAGCGCGAGCGCGCGGCGGATCGTATCGCGGTCGAAACCGGCGATCGTCTCGGCCAGTTCGATGGCGCGCGGCATCAGCCGATCGCGGGGGACGACCTCCGAGATCAGGCCAAGCTCGAGCGCGCGCGCGGCACTGATCGGTTCGCCCGTGAGGACGATGTGGAGCGCGGTCGCGCGCGGCACCGAACGGGCGAGCCGCTGCACTCCCCCGGCAAAGGCGAAAAGGCCGCGCTTGACCTCGGCCAGCCCGAAGATCGCATGATCGGCGGCGACGACGATGTCGGCGGCCAGAGCAAGCTCGAATCCACCCGCTACGACGGCGCCGTTGGCAGCGACGATCAGAGGCTTGGTCCGGCGTCGCTCGGTGATCCCTGCGAAGCCGCGTCCCGGAACGAGTCCATGACCCGGCCCACGCTCGGCGGCCTCCTTCAGGTCCATGCCGGCACAGAAGCTCCGGTCACCCGCCGCCGTCAGCACCACCACGTGGATCGCAGGATCGCGTTCGGCGGTGTCGATCGCCTGATCGATCGCCGCAGAGGCCGCGACGTCCAGCGCATTGCTCCGCCGCTCGCGGTCGATCGTGATGATCCGGACCCCGTTTCGATCCTCGATGCGGACGCCCTGATCAGCCATGTGCCACAGTCTCCGCCGAACCCGACCAGCCGGGGAGGCTTTCGGGAAAGTCCGCCGGCATCGGCGTCGCATAGGCGCGGTTGCGATCGGCATGGCCGAGGATGCCGCGATAGTCGTCGGCATCGACATAATAGAGGAAGCTGATGATCCGCTCGCCGAAGCGCCAGCCCGCGGCGGTGCGGACGTAGCGGTCGCGGTAGCGCAGCGAGGCGACCATCATCCGGCCGTTGCGCCACAATTCGGCATGGCCCGACACACGACCGAAGGCGAGGTCGGGGTTCTCATCGGAAAAGTCGATCAGCACGTCGTGCATATAATGTGCGCCCGGTCCGAGCACGGTGAAACGGTGGCGATACTGGTCCATGATCGCATCGACCCCGCGCGCTTCCATCACCCCGTCCTGCGAGGCGACCCGGGCGTCGTCGGCGAACAGCGCCGCAATGGCGGGCATGTCGCGATCATCGATGGTGAAGCAATAGGCGGCGATGAGCCGGCGGATCGCCAGCTCGGATTCGACGCGGTCGAGCCGCTGCTCGGGGGTCATTCGGCACTCTCCACGGCCTGTCATCGTTCAGACCGACTATGGAGCGTGGGGCGCCGAATGCAATGCGCTTGGGCGGGCGCGCGCCGGTCAGGCCACCAGCCAGACCGCGAACAGAAGCGAAGCGAGGAAGCTGACCAATGTGGCGCCGATCACGGGCGCGACGGCCTTCCACCCCAGTTCCATCAGCAGGTCCATGCGAGAGCGCATGGCCGTCGCCGTGACAGCCAGCAGCAGCAGCCCCTTCGACGCGCTGAGCGCACTGTCCTTCACCGGTGCCGGGATGGGAAACAGGCTGTTGATCGTGACCACCGCAAGGAAGGCGGTAATGAACCAGGGCAAAGCCAGCCGTCGCCAGATCGGGCGCCCCGCATCGCCGCCGACGCTGCCGAGCCACAGGCTGGCGAGCGCTACGACGGGTGCGAGAAGGGCGACCCGCGACAGCTTGACGATCGTGGCATAGCTGCCCGCCGAATCCGAGAAGGCATAGCCGCCGCCGATCGCCTGGGCGACGTCGTGGATCGACGCTCCGATCAGGAAGCCCGCCTGCTGGTCGTTGAGTCCCAGTTCGGCCGCCAGCACCGGGTAGATCGACATAGCGAGCGCGCTGGCCAGCGAGACGCCGACGAGGGTCAGCGCAAACTGCGCCTGGCTGAGCCGTTCCTTGCCGATCACGCCATAGAGTGCGAGCGCAGCGCTGGCCCCGCAGATCGCGGTCGCGCCACCCGCGAGGATCCCGGCATAGCGCCCCTGCCCCGATGCGCGCGCAAAGACCAGAGCGGCGCCGAAGGTCAGCAGCATGACGACGACCAGCGCGGCGAAGGGGGTCGCGCCGAGCGCCTGGATCTGGGCGAAGGTAACCTGCAGACCCAAGACGACGATGCCGGCGCGCAGGCAGGTGCGCGAGGCGAAGTCGAGCCCCTTGGTGGTGCGTGGATCGCGCGTGACGAAGTTCAGCGACAGGCCGATGAGAAGGCCGAGCAGGATGATCGGGAAGCCATAATGGTCCGACAGCCACGCTGCGGCGGCCGAGCCGACGCCGCAGATCATCAGGCCGGGGATCAGGCTGTCGCGCTCTGGCGGCGGCGCCTTGGCATTTTCGGCAAGATGCAGTTCGCCGAACAGATCGCCACCATGCGGCGTCGCGTCCCAATCTATGCCCTTCATGCCGCTCCTGCCGTTTTTCTGTCTTACGGTGTCATATAATATTTCCCTTATCGCGGCGACACGCTAGTCTGCAAGTGTACAAACCGCTGCGTGACGGCGGAAGGATCGGGAGGGATGCGGTGAACCAGGGCAGCGGTGGACAGACGGTCGCGCGCGGGACGATAGGCCTCCTCATCGTTCTGCTCTTCCTCGGCAATGCGCTCAACTATGTCGACCGGCAGGTTCTCGCCCTCCTCAAACCTACGCTGGAGGCCGAATTCGGCTGGAGCGACGCCGATTACGCCCATCTCGGATCATCCTTCCAGATCGCGGCAGCGGGCGCGCTGCTCGCGGTCGGGTGGTTCGTCGACCGACTGGGCGTGCGCATGGCCTATGGCATCGCCGTCGTCGTTTGGAGTGCTGCCGGCATGGCCCATGCCCTGGCGATGACCGTGCAGCAGTTCGTCGCAGCGCGGATCGTACTGGCGGTCGGCGAATCGGTCAGCACCCCCGCCGGGCTTAAGGCAGCGGCGATCTACATGCCGCCTCGTCAGCGCAACATCGCCATCGGCCTTATCAACACCGCGCCGAATATCGGGGCGATCCTGACCCCCCTCCTGATCCCGCCGCTGGCGCTCGCCTTCGGTTGGAAAGCCGCCTTCGTGCTGACCGGCGCACTCGGCTTCCTCTGGCTCGCCGGCTGGATCTTCGGCACGCGCAAGCTCGTCCCCGTCGGCAACATACCCGAGCGAGCGCCTGTGAAGTGGGGCGACCTGCTCAGCGACCGGCGCAGCTGGACGGTGGTCGGCGCCAAGGCCTTCACCGACTGCGTCTGGTGGTTCGTGCTGTTCTGGATGCCCGATTTCTTCTCGCGCCAGTTCAACATGGCACAGGGCGATCTGGGTGGGCCGATCGCGGTGATCTTCGCCATGGCGGCGCTCGGCGCGATCAGTTCGGGGGCATTCTATCCACTGCTGCTCGGGCGCGGCTTCTCGGTCAACGCGGCGCGCAAGATATCGATGCTGTTCTTCGCCCTCGTCGTGCTCGCCATGCCGCTCGCGCTGACGGCGCAGAGTCCGTGGATCGCCGCGCTTCTGATCGGCTGCGGCCTGTTCGCGCATCAGGGCTTCTCGACCAACATCTTCGGGATGACGGCCGACATCGTTCCCGGCGTGCGCGTCGCCAGCGTCGTCGCGCTGGGCGCGGTGGCAGGCAATCTGTCGGGCACCGCGATCATAGAATTGGCCGGCTGGTCGCTCGATAACGGCCATGGCTATTGGCCCATGTTCGCGATCTGCGGCGGCGCCTATCTCGCTGCACTGCTGTTCATCCAACTGATGCAGCCCAAACTCGAACTCGCGCAGAACTGAAGGCGTCAGCTCGCTCGGCCGAGGGCAACCGCATAATGCGAGTGCCCTTGTCCGGCGAGCGTCTCGTCGAGCAACAGGAGCGCATCGAGCAGGGAATCATCCTCACCCACGCGGAAATTGGCGAGCACGTCGTTGAGCGCGAGATGATAGACCACCCCGCCGGTCGGAACGATCTCGGCCTTCGGGAAGATCTCCATGAGCGCATCGAGAATCGCTTGGCTATCTGCGGCTTCCGTTGGGTCGGCGGCGAGCATTTCCTCGATCGTAGGCCGCTTGGGCCGACGTGGGATCATGACCTGCTGGTTGCGCGGGTGCGGCAGGAAGCGGTCGGGCAACAATGTTCTGACGCGGGCCGCCAAATCCAGTTCGGCCTCGGTCCACTGAAAGCGCGTCGGCCCGACGAAGTCGTCCATGGCCAGCACGCCGCCAACGCTCAGTCCCGCCTTGCTCCAAAGCAGCGCCGCGCGTGCATCGAACATGTGGTGCAGCGCATTATTCCAGTAGATGAGGTCGAATGCGCGGTCAGGCGGGCGATCGAGTGCGTTGCCGATATGGACGGTGACCCGGTCCGCGACACCATGATCCCCGGCCTTGGCAAATATCTGTTCACGACGATGTTCGCCGATCTCGCACAGGTGAAAATGCTGGACGATCCCTTGTTGGAGAAGCTTCATTTCCTTCCCGCCGCTGCCGCATCCGACTGAGATCGCATGGCCGAAGCCGCCTGACGGAGCAGCCTGCTGGATCAGCCGGTTAAAACCCGCATGCGGGCCATCGATCGGTTCGCCGCAGACGAGGCGATTGACGTGACGGACGATCCTGGGGTGGGACCACCAGCGCGAATGCGCCGCCTCCTGCCTGACCGCCCAACGGGCGGCGGCGACCTCGAGCCTATCATCCATAGCGTCGCCCTAGCTGCGAGAGAGGCCGACGCGCAACCACAGGACTTACCCATAAAAAAGGGGCCCCCGGCAGAACCGGAGGCCCCAGTAGGAGATAACTGGAGAGACTTAGAAGTTCACGGTACCGGTCAGGCCCCAGTAGCGATCGGCGTCGCGCGGGATCTGATAGCGATAGGAACCGCCCGGACCGCCGCTCTGGATCGCAGCGATGTAGGACTTGTCGAACAGGTTGCGCACCTGGAAGGTCAGGCGATAGCGATCGTCGGCGTCACCGACGCCCAGCTTGACGTTGACCAGGCCATAGGACGGGATAGTGCCCAGGCGGGTCTGCACGGCGTTAGGCGTGAAGATCGACAGCTGCTTGGTCTGGTAATTGCCCTGGGCGCCGAAGAAAACATCGAACGCGCCACCCGTGCGCCAGCGATAGTCGGCCGAAAGCGACCCCTTCCACTTCGGCGCATAGGCGAGCGGCGAGCCGGCCGGAATTACCGCACCCGCTGCAGCGCCGGGCGCAACGCGGAAGCGATCGACCTTGGCGTCGGTGTAGGCAATACCACCGCTGATCGTCAGGTCGTCGACCGGGAACCAGTTGAGGTCGGCTTCGAAGCCACGGGTCGAAACAGTGCCCGCATTGGTGAAGCGGGTTACCACCACGCCGGCCACCAGATCCGGGTTGTTCGCCTGGAAATTCTTGTACTTGGCGTAGAAGCCCGCGATGTTCAGGGTCATGCGACCGTTGAACAGCGTGTTCTTCAGGCCCGCCTCGAACGCGTCCGACGTTTCCGGCGCGATCGAATTGGTGCCGGTCGCGGTCAGGTTGTAGAAGATGTTGTAGGCCGGGCCCTTATAGCCGCGCGTGTAGCTGCCATAGGCCATGATGCGACGGCTGATGTCGTACTGGATCGAGGCCTTGCCCGACAGATCGTCATTGTCGGTCTTGGTGCGGAACACGGTCGCGGGCTGGCCGGTGCCGGTCGGCGTCGTCGGGAAGCTCGGCTGGATGCCGGGGCCCGCCAGCGTCGTATTGCGGCTGTGGAAGACCTTCAGCTTGTCATAGCTGTAGCGCAGGCCACCGACGAGGCGCAGATCCTCGCTGACGTTCCAGGTCGCCTGACCGAAAGCGGCATAGTTGAGGAAGGTCGAGCCGAAGTCCGCCACGCCCGTCGGGAAGGTCGACGGATTGGCATTCGCGCTGCCGCAGGGGATCAGCACGTTGGTCGGAGCGCCGGGAGCCGCGGTGCAGACGATGTCGTCACGGCGGAAGATGCGGCGCGACTTGGCGTTCGAATAGAAGGTGCCGAGGACATAGCTGACCGTCTGATCGGTCGGTGAGGCGAGACGGAACTCCTGGGTGAAGGTGTGGCTCGTCTGCGGGCCCGAGTCATGCAGCTGGTTGAAGCCGACATAGGCACGGTCCAGCCAGTCGCCGTCGCGGATCTCGGTATTGTCCCAGCTGCGATAGGCGGTGATGCTGGTCAGCGTGTGGGTGCCGATTTCGAGATCGACCTGGCCCGAAACGCCCCAGCCCTCTTCCTTCGTCGACGTGACGAGGTCCTGGCGGATCTCACGCGTCTTGGAGCCGCGCGGCGTCGGCAGCGCGTTGAAGGCGAGGCTGGTCGTCGGAGCACCAGCGCCGGTCAGCGGACCGGTGCCGATAACCTCGGCGCAGCAATCATCGTCATTCTTGTAATAGTCCGCGGCGACATAGATGCGCAGCGCGTCGGACGGATTGTACAGGACCTGGCCGCGAACGCCGCGATGCTTGTAGCCGTTGACGTGGTTGCCGGTGGTCAGGTTGCGGATGTTGCCGTCATATTCGCCATAGAAACCAGTGAAGCGTGCGGCGAGATCCTCGCCCAGCGGCACGTTGACCGAACCCTTGAGGCGATATTCCTGGCGATCGAAATAGCTGGCGTCGACCGTGCCCGAAAACTCGTTCTTCGGCATCTGGGTCGTGATGTTGATGACGCCGGCCGACGCATTCTTGCCGAACAACGTGCCCTGCGGGCCACGCAGCACTTCCATCTGGGCGACGTCGACGAGGTCATTGAACGCCTCGCCCGAGCGGGCATAGACGACGCCGTCGACCACGGTCGACACCGACGGTTCGCCGGCGATCGAGAAGGTCGCGGTACCGACGCCGCGCAGGAAGATCGTCTGGTTGAGCGTCGTGCCCGACTTCAGGAAGTTGAGCGAAGGCACCAGCTGCGCCGCGCTTTCGATGCTCGGACGCGCGGTGGTGGCGAGCGCCTGCCCCGACAGGACCGACACGGCCACGGGAACGCTCTGCAGATTTTCGGAGCGCTTCTGCGCGGTCACGACGATCTCGGCGACCGACTCCTCTGCTTCGGCGGGAGTCTGGGCAAAAGCCGGTGCGGCATAGCCAATGGAAATAGCCGCCAAAGCCATGGCAGACGAGGCACGGAGCAACGATTTCACGGGTTTTCCTCCCCTTTTAGTCCGGGACTTTGCGCCCCGCTGCGAACGTTTCTGGAGCGGCTCACCTGTTTGGCATCACCGCTTGCGGCCCTTGTGTTGCGGCGGGAGCGACGATATGTCAAGCGGTGTCACACGAGACGGGCCATGGTGCGGCAATTCTGCAACAAGGCCCGCGACCAGAGGATAAACGCGTCTTGAAGCTCGAATTCGCCTCGAATTCCGATGGTTTCGATCTCCTGATAGGGGGTCGCACCCTGGTGTCGCACCGTCGCGACTGTCCAGCGCTTGTCATGGCGCAGGGCAATCCCGCGATCGAGATGTATCGCGGCAATTTCCGAATCGAGGACACCCCCACGCAACGGATCGCGCCGGGCGACTTCGACCTGACCGATCAGCATGTGACGCTGCTCGACGGCGACAAGGCGGTCGCCACCCTGTCGATCGACGGCCATCGGCTGAACGTCGCGACTTTATTGCCTGGCTATGACCGATTGACGCTCTCGCTCTTCGCAGACGCCGAGGAGTGCGTCTGGGGCGGCGGGGAGCAGATGAGCTATGTCGCGCTCAACGGGCGCCGCTTCCCGATCTGGACCAGCGAGCCCGGCGTCGGCCGCGACAAGAGCACCGAACTGACCCGCATCATGGACGAGCAGGGCATGGCGGGCGGCGATTACTGGAACAGCAATTACCCGCAGCCGACCTTCCTGACTTCGCGCTGGATCGCCACCCATCTGGACGAGAGCTGCTACAGCGTGCTCGATTTCAGTGACCCGGCGGCGCACCGCGTCGAGGTCTGGAAAGGCAACGCGGTCTTCGAGTTTTTCTCAGCCGACGGGCCGATCGAGCTGGTCGCGCAGATGTCCGAACGGTTCGGCCGCCAGCCGCCCCTGCCCGACTGGGCAATCGGCGGCGCGATCCTCGGCCTCAAGTCTGGCGCGAGCAGCTTCGACCGGATGAAGCGCTTCATCGACGCCGGCACCGCTGTTTCGGGCCTGTGGTGCGAGGACTGGGCGGGCATCCGCGAAACCAGCTTCGGGCGCCGGCTGTTCTGGGACTGGCATGTCGGCGAGCGCAGCGCGCAGCGCTATCCCGATCTCGAACGGCGCATCGCCGGCCTGAAAGCGCGCGGTATCCGCTTCCTCGCTTATGCCAATCCCTATCTGGCGGTGGACGGCGAACTCTATGCCGAAGCGGCGGCTGGGAGCCATTTCGCGCTGCGCCTCGACCGCGACGAACCCTATCTGGTCGACTTCGGCGAGTTCGACTGTGGGGTGGTCGACTTCACCCGCCCGGAAAGCCGCGCCTGGTTCGCCGAGCGCGTCCTCGGCCAGGAGATGCTCGACAAGGGCATTGATGGCTGGATGGCCGATTTCGGCGAATATCTGCCGGTCGACCTTCGCCTGGCCGATGGTTCGGACCCGATGGAGGCGCATAATCTCTGGCCCGTGCTGTGGGCCGAGGTCAACGCCATGGCGCTCGCCTCGCGCGGTCGCACCGGCGATGCATTGTTCTTCATGCGTGCCGGTTTTTCGGGCGTGCAGCGCCACTGCCCGCTGCTGTGGGCGGGCGACCAGTCGGTCGACTTCACCCGCCATGACGGGATCGGAACGGTCCTCGCCGGTGCGCTGTCTTCGGGGCTCGTCGGCAACGCCTACAGCCATTCGGACTGCGGCGGCTACACTTCTCTCCACGGCAATGTCCGGTCACGCGAACTGCTTGAGCGGTGGTGCGAGCTGGCGGCTTTCGCCCCGGTGATGCGCAGCCATGAAGGCAACCGCCCCGACGACAATCTCCAATATGACAGCGACGCCGAACTGATGGCCTGTTTCGCGCGGTGGAGCCGGGTTCACGCCCATCTGGCGCCCTATGTCCGCACGCTGTGCGACGAAGCCGTTACGACCGGTCTGCCCACCCAGCGTCCGCTCTTTCTCCACCATCCCGACGAGCGCGAATTGTGGACCGTGCAGGACCAGTTCCTCTACGGTGCCGACCTGCTGGTGGCTCCGGTGATCGAGGAAGGTGCCACGTCGCGCAACGTCCTCCTGCCGGGCTCCTCACCCTGGCGGTCGGCGTGGAGCGGCGAGGACCTTCAGCCGGGCCTCCACAGGGTGGACGCGCCGATCGGCCGGCCACCGGTCTTCTATCGGCCCGACAGCGCATTTTCGGGGCTGTTCGCGGCCTTGCCGGGGGTGTTGCAGGGGTGAGTGAAAGATCGAACATCAGGGATGTTGCGGCGCGTGCGGGGGTGGCGGTCAAGACCGTCAGCCGGGTGCTCAACGACCATCCCTATGTCAGCGCGGAAACCAAGGCGCGGGTTCAGCTGGCGATGCGCGAGCTCGAGTTCCGGCCCAGCATCGCCGCGCGCATCCTGTCGGGCGCCAAGTCGAACCAGATCGCGCTGATCTACGACAATCACAGCCCCTATTACATGTTTCAGATCCAGAATGGCTGCTGGTCGCGCTGCCAGGCGGACGGCATTCGCCTGCTCGCCCAGCCGGTCGACGTCGCCGCCCCCAATGTCGGCGATCAGGTGCGCGGGCTCGTCACCGAAACCCATGTCGACGGCATCATCCTGTCGTCGCCGGTCACCGACTGCGAAGAGGTTCTGCGGGCGCTGGAGGCGATGGACATACCCTTCGTCCGCATCTCCCCCGGCACCAACCATGCGCTGACCAGCTCGGTTTACATGGACGACGCGCAGGCCGCCGACGACATGACCACCCATCTGGTCAACATGGGCCACCGGCGGATCGGCTTCATCAAGGGCCATCCCAATCATATGGCGTCGGACGACCGCCTGTTCGGCTATCGCCGCGCGCTCGACAGGGCGGGCATATCCTATGAGCCGCAACTGGTCGCGAGCGGAGAGTTCGACTTCGACAGCGGCGTGTCCGCCGGCGCCACCTTTCTCGACATGGCCGAGCCCCCGACCGCAATCTTCGCGTCGAACGACGATATGGCGGCGGGCGTGCTCGCGGTCGCGCACGACCGGGGCCTCGACCTGCCCGGCGACCTGTCGGTGGCCGGCTTCGACGACACCACGCTGGCGCGGACCGTCTGGCCGCCGCTCACCACCATCCACCAGCCGATGTTCGACCTGGCGCACACCGCCACGGAGATCCTCATCGCGGGGGGCGACATCGCCCACCGCCGTCTTCCCCACCAACTGATCGAGCGCGGCTCCGTCGCGCCGCCACGCAGGACATGTTCATGAGTCTTCTTCCCCAGCCACCGGCTACCCGCACCCTGGGCACCAGCGGCATCGAGATTTCCTCAATCGCCTGGGGCATGTGGCGCCTCGCCGAGGACGGCCGCACCGTGTCGGAAGCGGCCCGTCTCGTCCATGCCGCGCTCGACGCCGGCATCACCTTCCTCGATACGGCGGACATCTACGGCTTCGACGGCGCCGATGGCTTTGGCGACGCGGAAGAACTGCTCGGTGACGTGCTGGTAGCCGAACCCGCATTGCGCGGTCGCATGGTCCTCGCGACCAAGGGCGGCATCCGCCCGCCTCTGCCCTATGACCAGAGCAAGGCCTATCTGGCCGAGGCGATCGACGCCTCGCTGCGCCGCCTAAAGGTCGAAAGCGTCGACCTGTGGCAGGTCCATCGCCCCGACATTCTCGCCCATCCGCAGGAGGTCGCCCGCGCGCTCGACGATGCCGTCGCCGCCGGCAAGATCCGCACGATCGGCGTGTCCAACTTCACCATCCACCAGACCGCAGCGCTGCAGCAATTCCTGGGCAACAAGCTGGTGTCGACCCAGCCCGAGATCAGCCCGCTGCGCATCACCTGCTTCGAAAATGGCGAGCTCGACCAGGCGATGATGCTCGGCCTCGTGCCGATGGCCTGGTCGCCGCTCGGCGGCGGCCGCCTCGCCCATCCGGAAGCACCGCGCGACAAGGCGGTGGCCGAAGCGCTGGGCAAGGTTGCAAGCGAGCAGGGCGTGTCGCTCACCGTCGCCGCCTATGCCTGGCTGATGGCGCATCCGGCGGGGATCGTTCCGATCATCGGTTCGCAGCAGGCCGAGCGGATCGCCGAGGGTGCGAAGGCCCGCGACGTCCGCTGGTCGCGTGAGGACTGGTATGCGGTGCTGGTCGCCGCCCGTGGAGAAAGGCTGCCCTGAGCAGCCGGTTGTTAGAGGATAGGCCTGGGAGGCGAATATGACGCAGCAATGCGAAGTGGCGTGGTTCTCCGCGCTGTGTGACGACGATTACGAGTTCCTCGGCGTGCCCGACAGCCGGCTGCAGTCTAGCTGGGAGCATTGCCGCAACATCGTGCTGCAGGCCGAAAAGGGCGGCTTCGACAATATCCTGCTGCCGTCGGGTTATCAGCTCGGTCTCGACACCACCGCCTTCGCGGCGGCGGTCGCGACGCAGGTTCGCCGCATCAAGCTGCTCTGGGCGACCCGCATCGGCGAGGACTGGCCGCCGCAGCTGGCACGCCGCATCGCCACGCTCGACCGCATCCTCGGCCCGAATGCCGCAGGAACCGGCGGCCGCCTGAACGTCAACATCATCTCGTCCGACATGCCGGGCGAGGCGCTGCCGGGCAAGGCACGCTATGCGCGGGCGACCGAGGTGATGAAGATCGTCCGGACGCTGCTGAACGGGCAGTCGCTCGACCATGAGGGCGAGTTCTACAAGCTCAAGCTCGATCCGCCGCGCATATCGACCATTTCGGGCAACTGCCCCGCCTTCTATTTCGGCGGCCTGTCCGAGGATGCCCGCGAGTGCGCCGCCGAGGGCTGCGACGTCTATCTGATGTGGCCCGACACGATGGACAAGGTCCGCGAGACGATCGCCGACATGAAGACCCGCGCCGCGCGCTTCGGCCGTGAACTGAAGTTCGGCTACCGCGTCCATGTCGTCGTGCGCGACACCGAGGAGGAAGCCCGCGCCGCCGCGGATCGCCTGCTGTCCAAGCTCGACGACGAGATCGGCCGCGCGATCCGCGAAAAGTCGCTCGACGCCAAGAATGTCGGCGTGCAGCGCCAGGCCGAGCTGCGCAGCGCAGCCGGCGGCGACGGGTTCGTCGAGGATAATCTGTGGACCGGCATCGGCCGTGCCCGCTCGGGCTGCGGCGCCGCCATCGTCGGCAATCCGGATCAGGTGCTCGCCAAGCTGCGCGCCTATCAGGCCGAAGGCATCGAAGCCTTCATCCTGTCCGGCTATCCGCATGCGGCCGAGGCCGACCTCTTCTCGCGCCATGTGCTGCCGCATCTGCAGCACGGCCCGCTCGAAGGCTGAACGGAGACGGCATGACGACGCCCCGGACGATCCAGGACCGGCTGTTCGACGTCGCCGTCATCGGCGGCGGCGTCAATGGCTGCGGTATCGCGCGCGATGCGGCGGGGCGCGGGGCTTCGGTCCTGCTGCTCGAACAGGGCGACCTCGCCCAGGGCACGTCGTCGGCCTCGACCAAGCTGATCCATGGCGGCCTGCGCTATCTCGAACATTATGAGTTCGGGCCGCTCTCTTATACACAT
>NZ_JAGMXV010000353.1 GCF_018006725.1 Rhizorhabdus sp. | reverse complement strand
ACATCCAGGTGAAGTCGTAGGTGGCCATCGGGTCGTTCGCGTCGAGTTGGCTGCTGCTGCGGTTTTCGAGATGCTTGAGCCACCCGGCTACTCGGTGCCGGCCTGCGGCCGTTTGAACGGCTGCGCGCGGGGTGATGTCGCCGAGTATGCCGATGGGTTCATCGAGCGTCGCGCGGTACTGACGGTCGAGCATGGCATGGATGAGCGGGGTTGCCACCTCTGGCGCAATGGCGGGTGCCGGTTCGGACATTGTCAGTCCCTCGGCCCGCGCCGCCATGGCCTGTTCGACCGTCTCGATCGTGGTCAGCGGCGAGCCGACCAACCCGGCTAGCGCATCGGTCATGAGCGCGGTGCCGCGTTTCGCCCGCTCGGCCGAGGTGACGGCGAGAATCAGGGCGCGGCCTTTCAATTCGACATTGCCGAGCACCGGGGTGCCGTCCGCCATCGTCACACCCCACGCCATACGCCCGGTGCTCTTCGCTATTCCGTTCGGTTCCTCGCCCAGCCAGTTCCAGAAGTGCGTGGTTTCCCGCTGAAGCGCAGGGATAGTATCGAGCCGCTCACCGACCAGCGCCTGGGTCACGCCGCGTGCGAAGGGAAAGCGCACGCGGTGGAACACCACTTCCTCGCCATCACTGTTGTGCAGCGTAGGGATCGACGCCGGTCCCATGGTCTTGGGAACGACATCGAACAGCCATGCCGTGCTGATGAGGGCTGGAAGCGCAGCAAGATCGTCGGCGTCTAGGTTCAACGCGGTGCGCGGGCTGCGCTTGCCCTTCGAGCGCCGCAGATCGGCGACGAGCGCCTCGGCCGCCTCCATCGTGAACGACAGCACGCCGCCCGACAGGAGGTGCTTGCCTCCGACCTGCACGACGCGGGCACCGATCCTGTCCCATTGCTTCAGCGTCTGCGAGGCGCTGCGCTCGGATACTCGAAGCGGCTCGCCGCCCCGGATCAGGTCGCGCACGAGGAAGCCGCTGCCGGGCTCGACCTCGCTGACCTCGTGGAGGCTCATCACTGACGATCGAAGGGCACGCAGGTAGATTTTGGTCGGGCCGCTCTCATTCCAGCCCCGGCGCCGAATATAGTCATCGACGATGTTCCGGTCGGGTTGGATGGTGCGCGTCAGCAGATCCTCGAACGCGCATCCCCACAACACGCCGGCCCAATGATCGCCGACGATGTCCGCCAGCTCGTCCGCTTCGAAGTCGAACTCCTCCATCGCCAGCCCGAGATGATCGCCGAGCGCCTCGCCCAGATGCTCGCCCCAGGCCGGCGAGGTGGCGAACTTCATGACGCCGGACAGATCGTGACCACGCTTCATGCCTGTTCCCTCTGCTGCTGACTGAATTGCTGGCGGTGCGCGGCGACGATGCGCGAGACGGTGGGTTCACTGACGCCGTAGAGCCGCGCCATCTCGGCACCGGACTTGCGGCCGGACGTGACGGACTCGGCGATTTCGCGGCGCTGCTTGTCGCCGAGCTTGGGCCGACGCCCGCCGATCCGTCCTTCTGCGCGAGCCTGGGCAAGGCCGGCGCTGGTACGCTCGCGGATCATGGCCCGCTCGAACTCGGCGAAGCTTCCCACCATCTGCATCATCATCCGCCCTGCCGCGGTGGTGGTGTCGATCGCCTCGGTCAGTGAGCGGAAGCCCGCGCCTGCCAGCTCGATCCGCTCCATGATGTGCAGCATATCCTTTAGGCTGCGCGACAGCCGGTCAAGCTTCCAGACGACGACGACGTCTCCGTCGCGCAACTGGCCGATCATCTCCAGAAGCTTGGGTCGGTCCCACCGCCCACCGCTGGCGGTCTCCTCGAACACCCGCTTGCAGCCGGCCGCATCGAGCGCGCGCCGCTGCGCGGCGTTCGACTGGTCGTCGCCCTTCGACACGCGGGCATAACCGATCAGATAGGGTTCGCGCGTCATCTGCGTCTCTTTCACAAACGGCCGTATCTGGAGGCGGAAACAGCATGCACCAATTTCCGCAGCCTTGGGTCTTTCACAATCCTCTTTCACTAAGCCAACAAAAGGCAAGAGGTTTTTGGAGGATGAAACATGCCCGCACGTATTCCGATGACCCAGCGGCAGCGCGCCGCGTTGCTTGCTTTGCCCGACAGCGAGGCGGCGGTGGTGCGACATCATGGCCTCGATGCCGAGGACCTTGCTGCGATCGGCTTCGCACGCACTCCGGCGACCCGCTTGAGCTATGCCCTGCAACTCTGCTGCCTGCGCTATCCGGGGCGACATCTGCGCACAGGCGAGCTGTTGCCTGCAATCATGCTCGACCACATCGCCGAACAGGTCGGAGTGGATGCAGGCGTCGTCGCCGACTTCGCGCGGCGAGCGCCGACCCGCTACGATCAGCTTGCCGCCATCAAGGCGCGCTTCGGATTCACCGATCTGAGCCGGCCAGCGCGCGGCATCATGATGACTTGGCTGGAAACCGAAGCCATGGCTATCGTGGACGGGCGCATTTTGCTTGATCGATTGCTGGACGAGCTGCGCACGCGACGCATCGTCATCCCTGGCATCAGCGTCGTTGAGCGGATGGCGGCCGAGGCGATGCTTCGGACGGAAACCGATCTGGTCGCCGCGGTCGATGCTAAACTCGATGCGGATATGCGTCAGCGTCTCGATATGCTGATCGATGAGAAGGTACATGACCGGCAGAGCCGCTTGTCCTGGCTGCGCGAACCAGAGCCCCGCGTCGCGTCAGCCTCGCTTGCCGAAATCCTCGAGAAGGTCGCGATAATCCATAGGACCGGTATTTCCAGCATTCCGGTCGATCCCCTGCACGAGCCCCGCCTGACGCAGTTCGCCCGCGAAGGCGTGCGATATACAGCCCAGGCTTTCCAACAGATGCGCGTCTCCCGCAGGCGGGTCATCCTGCTTGCAACGCTGCGCGAGATGGAGGCCACGCTTACCGACGCGGCGATCGCCATGTTCAGCGCCTTGATGGGACGCGCTCACCTTCGTGCTCGCAAACGCCTGGAGCAGAGGGTCGCGATTTCGGGACGCGAAGGCCGCGATCGGCTGATGCGGATCGCCACTGTGCTGGAAACAGTTAGCCAGGCAGCACGCGCCGGCGGAGATATCGGTGCGGCCCTCAGGGATATCGTGCCTCTCGACATGCTCGATGCTGATGCCGCAATCATCCGTCGTACCGCGGCACCTCACAGGGACGATGTGCTGAGCGAGATCGCAGCCGAATACCGGACCTTCAAGCGAACAGGGCCTCTATTCCTGCAAGCGCTCGATTTCCACGGTCGGGCCGGCACCGCGGCATTGCGCGACGCGATGGCGATCCTGTCGAATCTTGATGGCGACTGGCGCAAGCCCCTCCCTGCCGACGTTCCGCTCGGTCATGTCGAGCGGCGCTGGCACCGCCATGTCGTGGTCGCCGGCAAGATCGACCGGACGCACTGGGAGATGGCGACTTACGGCGCGCTCACCAATGCACTGGCCTCGGGTGATATCTGGGTGCCGAGGTCAAGGCTGCACAGGTCGCTGGACGTGCTGCTCGCGCCGTTATCCGGCGCAGCGCTGCAACCGCCGTTCTCGCTCGGTAATCCACACGCATGGCTCGATCAGCGCGCCGCGCAGCTCGACAGCGCCTTGCGCGACGTCGCCCACAATCTGGCCGGACGCGATGCTGCCCTGTTCGCTGGCGAGCGATTGCGATTTCCCAAGGAACTGAAGGACGATGATGCCAGGCACGACGAAGGACGGCGCCTGACGCTTGCCTGCTACGACATGCTGCCTGCCACGCGTATCACCGACGTGTTGTCGCAAGTCGAACGCTGGACCGGCTTCACCCGGCACTTCGGGCACGTCTCGACCGGGTTGCCGCCTGGCGATGAGCAGGCCTTCCTCGCCACTCTGATTGCCGAAGCGACCAATCTTGGGCTGTCGCGCATGGCCGAGGTATGCGGCGCAGGGTCACGC
>NZ_JAGMXV010000108.1 GCF_018006725.1 Rhizorhabdus sp. | reverse complement strand
GTGTAGCTCAATGGTAGAGCAGAAGCTTCCCAAGCTTACGACGAGGGTTCGATTCCCTTCACCCGCTCCACCGGCTTCTTCTCCCCTTCGACGATAGAAAAATGCGCGCCGGACATGGAGCCGACGCGCATGGTTCCATTTCTTCACTCCCCGACGAGCGTCACCCGCCGGGGAGCGCCGTCTCATTCCGCCGCTTGTGCCAGCGCCTCGACCTCGGGGCCGATGAACTCGCCGGGGAAGTGGCCGGCGAAGGCGCCGCGGTCGAAGGTGGGGATGCCGTTGACCATCGTCAGGCGCATCGGTGCGGGCTGGCGGGTGTAGCGGTAGGTGGTGCCGCCCTCCCCGTCCGGCACGTCCCACGCCTTTTCGTCGGGCCGGCGCTCGATCTCGGCGAGGTCGAACACGACGATGTCGGCCTTCTTGCCCACCTTCAGCGTGCCGCGATCGGCGAGGTTGAAGTGGCGGGCGATGCGGCCGCTCAGATATTCGATCCCCTGTTCGATCGTCAGCTGCTTGCGGTCGCGGACATAGCGGGTGAGGAACAGGACATTGTCGCCGACGCCGCAGAACATCTGCCCATGCGCGCCGGAGTCGCACAGATTGCCCACCGCCTGCGGGTCGGTCAGCAGCTTGTCGAGCGCTTCCTCATTATTCGGGAAGTCGGCGGTCTTGATGATCGAGTCGGTGCCGTTGTCGAGCAGCCAGTCGGCCAGTGCGTCCGACGGATGGACGATGCCGTTGGCGTCCATATAGTCGCGCAGCGTGCCGGTGATCGGGCCGACGCCGGTCGCGCTTTCCATGAAGAAGATGTCCTCGGGCCGGCCGATCGGCGAGATCGGGAAGGTCTTCGCCCAGGATTCGCGCGCCCGTTCCCGCCATTCGGGGCTTTCGAGCAGCGCGATCTTCGCCTCCTCGCCCTTGGCCTGGACGAGCTCGCTCCACACATAATTGTTCGACTGAGCGAACAGAAGCGAGGAATTGAAGCTGACGATCGTGGTCGGCGAGATCACATGGAAGCCCGGCCACACGTCATTGCCCTCGGCCTTGTTGCGGGCGTGGAGCGCCTCGGCGCCCTCGATCGCGAAGGACTGGAAGGCGAGGGTCGGCACGCTGCCGCCGATCTGCATGCGGATGCCGTGCTTCTTGGCAAGCGCGCTCATCCGTTCCGAATTCTGGAGACCGTCGAGGCGCATGAAGAAGTCGACGATGACCTGGACCAGCGCTCCGGGATGGCGGGCGATGACCGCGAACAGCGCGTCGAACTCGGCATCGTCGGCCTTGCGGGTCGGGATCGGGCGATCATTCTTGTCATGGTCGAGCAGGTTGCTCGACAGGCCGAGGGCCCCTGCGGACAGCGCGTCTTCCAGAAGGGCGCACATCTGCTCGATCTCGGCGGGGGTCGCGGTGCGGTCCCAGGCTTCGAGGCCCATGACGGCCAGGCGGATCGCGATATGGCCGACGAAGGCGCCGAAATTGACCGGCGTCTTCACATGCTTGACGACCGATGCCTTATATTCGCTCCAGGTCTTCCAGTCCCAGGGCAGCATCTCGCGGAACGGCTTTTCGGGGATGTCCTCGAAGAAGGAGAAGATGTCGATCATCTCCTGCCGCACCGCCGGATCGTCGTGGACGGGCGCCGCCGCGAAGCCGCAATTGCCGTTGATCGAGGTGGTGACGCCGTAACCAGGCATCGGATCGAGCGTCGGCATCCACCACATCGGCGCGTCATAATGATTGTGCGCCTCGATGAAGCCCGGGGTGACGTAGCAGCCGGTGGCGTCGATCACGCGCTCGCGCTTCTCGGGTTCGATATTCGGCTCGATCGCCACGATCTGCGAACCGCGCACACGGACGTCGGCCTTGTAGGCAGGCGCACCGGTACCATCGACGACGGTGCCGTTCTTGATCAGATATTTGTCCTGCATCGCTCTCTCTCCCAATGCATCCCCGGGCGCTGTCGGTCGGCCCTTCCGCCATGATTGATAGGCGCCCGGGCTGCCGCCGCCATGCGTGACGATCAGGCAAGGTCCACCAGATGATCCATCGGCGACGCCTGAATGAGCCCATCGCCCGGGCGAGGCAGGCCGGGCCGAAGCGCCTAAGCCTGCCGCGCCGCCATCCACGCAGCCGCGTCGCGCTCCACCTGGCGCAAGGCGGCGAAGACCGACAGGTCGGGCGCTGGGCGGCCCTTGCGGCCCAGATGGTCGATCTGGCCATAATACCAGAACTGCACGGCGAAACCGGCGATGCCGTCGATCAGCTTGATCGAGCGCAGCCAGCGAAGCCAGCGCGGCAGCAGCGACAACTGGTCTTCATAACGCGGGACCGCGTCAGCGCCGGCGAGCAGCGCACGGCACCCATCGGGCGCTCCACACAGGGGACGCGCGAGGCCGATCAGGTCAGCCGCACCCGTTGTCAGCGCATGGTCCATCGCCGCGCGGCTGCGGAAGCCGCCGGTCACCAGCAGGGGCATCGTGCGTATCTCGGCCTTCATCGCCTTGGCGAAATCGACGAAATAGGCCTCGCGCGCCGCCGTCGACGGGGCGATGCCGCGCGGCTCCTCCCGCTCGCCGATGCCGGGAAGGTCCATCATCGCCGGCTGTTCGTAGGAACCACCCGAGATTTCGAGCAGGTCGACGCCTTCCTGCTCCAGCCAGCGCGCAACCGTCAGGCTCTCGTCGAAGGCGAAACCGCCGCGTTGGAAATCGGCCGAGTTGAGCTTGACCGAGATCGGAAAACCGGGGCCGACCGCCCCCCGCACCCGGCGCACGCTGTCGAGCAGGAACCGCGCGCGATTTTCGAGGCTGCCGCCCCAGCGATCGGTGCGGACATTGGCGAGCGGGCTCAGAAATTGCGAGATCAGATAGCCATGCGCCGCGTGGAGCTGAACCCCGGTGAAGCCGGCATCGCGGGCGATGCGGGCGGCGGTGGCGAAGCGGCCGATCAACGCCTCTATCTCCTCCTCGCTCAGCGGCACAGGCGTGGCGAAGCGCCCGCCCGGTACGCGCAGCGCAACGGCCGACGGTGCCTTGGGGGCGGGGTTGACCCCTTTCTGAGTCTGGCGCCCGGCATGGCTCAACTGCATCCACAGCCCATTGCCGCCTTCGGTCCCTGCCGCTGCCCAGGCTTCGTAGAGCGCCATCGTCGCGCGGTCGGGCACGCGATCAAGGATGACATTGCCCGGCCGTTCGAGATGGTCGCGGTCGAGCACGACATTGCCGGTCAGCAGCAGCCCAGCGCCGCCCCGCGACCAGATGCCATATAGCCGCGCGAGATCCTCGGTCGGGGCACCCTGCGGCGTGGCGAGCCCTTCGGTCATCGCGGCCTTGACGAGACGGTTCGGGATCACCGCTCCGCAGGGCAGACGCAGCGGCTCCGCGATCGGTATCCTACCCGTGGTTCTTTCGTTCATTCCGATCTCCCCCAATTCGAATTCCGGCTTTCCGCCACTGTTGCGATTTTCATCCGACGCTCAACCGCAATTTCGGTAAGCTGGTTCCTTTTTTATCGGGCGGCTATGGAGGGGTGATGCTGCTCGACCTCGTCCTGCGGATCGTCCGGTGGTTCGGGCGTCGGCTCCTGCTCTACGCGCTGCTCGTGGCGGCGATCGGCTTTGCGGCGATCGCGCTCCCCTGGATTCGCGAGCAGGTGCAAGGCGACCGCGTGGCGCGCCTCCACCATGCCGCCCTGCTCGACGCCCGCCGGACGCTCCAGCCGCGTCTGGATGGGGCTGCGGCCGAGGTTTCGGCGCGGGTCGATCAGGCGCGGCGCGGTGGGCTGGACGCGATCGACCGGCAGATCGCGGAAACCGACGCCCGCAAGCAGGCGCTCGACCGGCAGATCGCGAAAAGCCCCTCGACGCTGATCCTGGCCGCACGGGGAAGCGAAGCGCTGCTGCAGGCCAAGCGTGCCGAGTTCGATCTCCTCGTCGCCGAACAGCAACTGGCCGGTCTGCACGCGGCGCGCGCCGCCTTGCTCGCCGATCGCGACAGGATCGCCGCGATGGTCGACCTCCAGGCGCAGACAGCCGCCCTGCGACAGGCCCGGACCCGCTGCGATCAGGCGCAGGCGGCGCGCCGGGCCTATGAAGCGCGCTGGCGCTGGCGCTGGCGGTCCTGGCTCGACAATGACGAGCATCGCGCGCTGGTCCGCACTGCCGATGCGGCCTGTGCCGATGCGCAACGGCGACAGGCCCTGATCGAAGCTCGGCAGAGGGCCATCCGTACCGCCATAGCGACGCGCGACGGGCTTTCGCGCGCGGCGGATGACGTTGCGGCGGCTACGGACGAGCAGACGCGCATCTGGGCGGCCGGCTTCGATACCGAACTCGCGGCCGCCCGCGCCACCTGGGCCGCAAGCTGGAGCGAACGTCTGCACCTGTGGGCCGACCGGCTCCATCTCGACCGCATCCTGATCGCCGCCGCCTGGGCGCTGCTGGCGATCATCTTGACGCCCTATGCGATCCGCCTCGCCTTCTTCTTCCTGCTCGCGCCCTATGCCGAGCGGCGGCGCTCTATCCTGCTCCGCGGTCCGGATAGCCAGACCGCCATCCCCATGCCTGCCGCTTCCACGACCTCGGTCACGATCCGTCTCGGCACAGACGAGGAACTGCTCGTGCGGCAGGACTATCTGCAATCCGCATCGGTCGAAGGTGCCAGGTCGACGCGCTGGCTGCTCGACTGGCGTCATCCGTTGTCGAGCCTCGTCACCGGTCTCTGCTTCCTCACCCGCATCACCGGCGCCGAGGCGCGCACGACCGTCTCCGCCGTGCAGGATCCGCTGGCCGAGGTGACGATCCTCGATCTGCCCGAAGGGACCGGTTGCGTGCTGCAGCCGCGTGCGCTGGCGGCGGTGGTGCATCCGGCGGGGCGACCCTTGCGGATCACCAGCCATTGGCGTCTCTTCTCGCTGGCCGCCTGGCTGACGCTCCAGCTGCGCTATCTCCAGTTCCACGGCCCCGGCCGCCTGATCCTCAAAGGCCGTCGCGGTATCCGCGCCGAACGCGCTGAAGCAGGGCGTATTTTCGGACAGTCCCAGCTGGTCGGCTTTTCCGCCGATCTGCACTATTCGGTCGCCCGGACCGAGACCTTCTGGCCCTATTTCTTCGGCCGCGAAGCGCTGTTCAAGGACAAGGTCGAAGGGGGCAGCGGGCTGCTGATCGTCGAAGAAGCGCCGCTGGCGGGGCACCCCGGCGGCCGGCCGCGCCATGGACTGGAGGGCGCTGCCGATGCTGCGCTCAAGCTCGTGGGGCTTTAGGATGGATGGTGACCCCGGCGCGATTCGAACGCGCGACCTTCTGCTTAGGAGGCAGACGCTCTATCCTGCTGAGCTACGGAGTCCCGGCCAAGGCTCATAGCGGGCGCCTCGCGCCGGGTCCAGAGCAGCAGGCCCGCTCAGTTCTCGCTGCCGGGCGGGCGGACCGGCAGGGGCAACGGCGCAACCGCTATCCCCTCGTCGAGCAGCGCTTTCGCTTCCTCGATACTCGTCTGGCCATGGATCGGGCGATTGTCTTCCTCGCCCAAATGCATCGCCCGCGCGCGATCGGCAAAGCCCTTGCCTACATATTCGGAGCCTTCGAGAATCTTCGCCTGGATCTTGGCGATCTTGGCGACCATCTCCTTGAACTGTTCCGGGGCCGGCAGGTTGGCGCCAGCGGGCACCACCGCCCCGCCCGGAGCCGCAGCCGGAAGCACGGCCCGGCTACCGGCGTCGGACCGGCGATTCCCCTTGGGCGCGACGTTCGGCGCCATCACGGCCTTCTCGACTTCGGACGATCCGCAATAGGGGCAGGACACCAGGCCCCTGGCTTTCTGATCTTCATAGTCGGCCGAGGACCCGAACCAGATTTCGAACACATGGCCGGCGGGCGTACAGGCGAGATCGAACACGATCACGGGCAGGTCTCCACAGCACCGATCTGTCGGCGGTGGCGCAAGGCCGGCACCCGGGCGCGCACATCGACCAGGCGGGCGAGATCGATATCGGCGAAACCGACCCCCTCCTCCTCGCCCATGTCGAGAAGCACCTCGCCCCAGGGATCGACCACCAGCGAATGGCCGAAGGTCGAGCGGCCATCCTCATGCCGTCCGCTTTGCCCCGCCGCGATGACGAAGGCCCCCGCCTCGACAGCACGGGCGCGGAGCAGGACATGCCAATGCGCCTTGCCCGTGGGTACGGTGAAAGCCGCCGGGACCGACAGAAGTTCGGCGCCCGCATCGCTCAGGGCACGATAGAGATCGGGAAAGCGCATGTCGTAGCAGATCGACAGGCCGATACGGGCCCAGGGCGTGGTCGCGATCACGCTGCGCTCACCCGGCGCATAAGCGGCGGACTCACGCCAGCTTTCGCCGGTCGGCAGGTCGACGTCGAACAAATGGATCTTGTCATACCGCGCACGGATTGCGCCTTTGTCGTCGATCACGAAGCCGCGATTGACCAAGCGCCCGTCGCTCCCGCCCTTCAGCGCGAGCGAGCCGAGATGCACCCACAGCCCATGATGCCGCGCGGCATCCCGTACCGCTGCCAGCACGCGGTCATCGGCCTCCTTACAGAGATGCGGGGCCGCGCGCTTGCGGTCCTGGTCGAGCAGGCCCGACATTTCGGGCGTGAACAGCATGTCCGCCCCGCCCGCCTTCGCCTCGGCCATCGCGGCGACAAGCCGCGCGGCGTTGGCATCGGGGTCGATCCCGGTGCGGCTCTGGAAAACCGCAGCCCGCATCAGGCGGCGAGCAGCGGGTCGAGCTTGCCGGCCCGGTCGAGCGCGTGAATGTCGTCGCAACCACCGACATGGGTGCCGTCGATGAAAATCTGCGGCACGGTTGAACCGCCCCTGGCGCGCTCGAGCATTTCGGCCCGCTTGGGACCACCCATGCTGATGTCATATTCCTCATATGCCACGCCCTTGCTTTCCAGCAGCGATTTGGCGCGCGCGCAGTAGGGGCAGAACGCCTTGGTGTAGATTTCGACCTTTGCCATGAGCCTCGATGTCCTTGTTTCGCCCGAGATGTTGTCGCCGGGTCGGAATGTCAACGCGCGGGATCGTCGTCGCGCACCACCCGCGCCCAGCACAGCAGCTCGACACGCGACGCCCCGGCCTTCTTCAGCGCCCGCGCGCAGGCATCGGCGGTCGCACCAGTGGTGTAGACATCGTCGATCAGCAGGATCTTGCGGCCCTTGACCCGTCCACGGTCGCGGATGGCGAAAGCGCCGCGGACCGTCTTGGCGCGCGCCACCGGCCCCTGGCTGCGCAGCGGCGGCGTGGCCCGGACCCGCTCGATCAGATCGAGCGCCAGCGTCTGCCGTCCATCTTCGGCCAGCGTGCGGGCGATCAGCGCCGACTGGTTATAGCCCCGGCTCCAGATGCGCCAACGATGGAGCGGAACCGGTGCGATCAGCCAGTCGTCTCCGGCCGGCAGGTGGCGGCGCATCTGGATCGCGACCGTCCGTGCGATCCCGGGTCGCCGGCCATATTTGAGCTTCAGCGCCAGAGCCCGGGCGATCGGGCCATAAATTAACGCCGCACGCATCGCGTCATAGGCGGGAGGCTCGGCGAGACAGGCGCCGCACTCCGCGCCCTTGCCCGGATCGATCTCGAACGGCTCGCCGCACCGCGCGCATTGCGGGGCCCCCAGAAAGCGCATGGCGGTCCAGCAATCGAGGCAGAATTGATGCGGACCTGCGGCAATCGTGCCGCACCCCGGACAGCGTGGCGGCAGCGCGAAACGAAGCGCGGCATCGGCCAGTCCCGCTATCGCCCGCATCACCACCATTGCCGCCCCCTTTTGCCTGCTTGTCACGCACCCCGTGCGTCGGCACAAGCGCGCACCATGGACCAGCCCGAGATATTCGACCGCCGTCTGCGCCGCCTCCGCCGCGACCGCGCCGCGCCGGATTTCCCGGCGCATGACTTCCTGATCGATCATATGGCGGACGAACTGGCCGAACGGCTGGCGATGGTCACGCGCCGCTTCGACCGCGTGCTGCTGCTCGGCAGCCATGACGGCAGGCTGCTCGACCGCTTCGCCGCTCCCGGCCGGCGCGTCTTTGCGGCCGATCCCGGCTTCGCCTTCGCGCGGTCCAGCGGCGGGGTCCAGTGCGACGAAGACCGCCTCCCCTTTGCCGATGGCAGCTTCGACCTTGTCGTCGCGCTCGGCACGCTCGACAGCGTCAACGATCTTCCCGGCGCCCTCGCCCTGCTCCGGCGCATTCTGCGCCCGGACGGGCTCTTTCTCGGTGCCTTTCTCGGAGCGGGCAGCCTGGCCTGGCTGCGCGGTGCGCTGATGGCAGCCGACGAGGCTGCAGCCGGCGGCATCGCGCCGCGCATCCATCCGCAGGTCGATGTGCGCTCGGCAGGCGATCTTCTCTCCCGCGCCGGTTTCGCGCTCCAGGTCGCGGACGGCGAGCGGCTCGACGTCGGCTATGGCGACCCGCTGCGCCTGATGCGCGACCTGCGCGGCATGGCCGGCACCAACCTGCTGCTGTCGCGTCCCCGCCACTTGTCGGGGGGGCGGACCTGGCTTGGCACGCTGTTCGATGCCTTTCAGCAGGCAGCGGGTCCGGACGGTCGCATCCGGGAAAGTTTCGAGATCGTCTATCTGTCGGGCTGGGCACCCGATCCCGGTCAGCCCAAGCCCGCCCGGCGTGGCAGTGCCACGGCATCGCTTGCCGATGCACTGCGCCAGACCAAGGCCTGACAAAGCTACCAAAGCCTGACAAAGCTATGGACTTCCGCCGGACGCTGCGTGTATGCAGCGGCGCATATGACGCGGTTCAGCGCCCTTCTCCTGCTTCGACTTACGCGCCCTTAGGCGCGCGACTTCGCTTGGGATCGACCGGTCCTGCAAGCCACGGCGTCTAAGGGTCGGACCTTCACCCAAAATGACAACCCTGCACAGGAGCAGGTACCGTGACCAAGACGATCAAGATTTTCGACACCACCTTGCGCGACGGCGAACAGTCTCCCGGCTGTTCGATGAACCTCGAGGAAAAGCTGCAGGTCGCAGCCCAGCTCGAGACGCTGGGCGTTGACATCATCGAGGCAGGCTTCGCCATCGCCTCTCCTGGCGATTTCGAGGCGGTTTCGGAAGTTGCGCGGCAGTGCAAGAAGGCGACCGTCGCCAGCCTCGCCCGCGCGGCGCAGGCCGATATCGAGCGCGCCTGGGAAGCGGTCCAGCATGCCGTGGCTCCGCGCATCCACACCTTCATCGCGACATCGCCGCTGCATATGCGGGTCAAGCTGAACAAGTCGCCCGAAGAGGTACTGGAAGCGATCGACCGCACGGTACGGATGGCGCGCAACCTGTGCCCAGACGTCGAATGGTCGGCCGAAGACGCGACCCGCTCCGAGCCCGACTTCCTGGCGCGTGCGATCGAGGTCGCCATCGCGGCCGGTGCCCGGACGATCAACCTGCCCGATACGGTCGGCTATGGCACGCCCGAAACCTATGGCGCGATGTTCCGCGACATGATCAACCGCGTGCCCAACGCCGATCTCGCCGTCTTTTCGACCCATTGCCACAATGACCTGGGTCTCGCCGTCGCCAACACGCTGGCGGCCGTGATGGCCGGCGCCGGTCAGGTCGAATCGACGATCAACGGCATCGGCGAGCGCGCCGGCAACGCCGCCGTCGAGGAAATCGCGATGGCGCTGCGCGTGCGCCAGGACGTGATGCCCTATGCGACCAACATCGTGGCGAACGAGATAACGCGCTCGTCGCGGCTGATCTCAGGCATCACCGGCTTCCAGGTGCAGCCGAACAAGGCGATCGTCGGCGCCAACGCCTTCGCGCATGAAAGCGGCATCCATCAGGATGGCATGATCAAGGACAGCTCGACCTACGAGATCATGACGCCGGAGAGCGTGGGCCTGACCCACAGCAATCTGGTGATGGGCAAACATAGCGGCCGCGCGGCCTTCCGCCAGAAGCTCGAGGAACTGGGCTACACGCTGGGTGACAACGCCTTTCAGGATGCCTTCGGCCGATTCAAGCAGCTCGCCGACGCGAAAAAGGCCGTCTATGACGAAGACATCATCGCGCTTGTCGACGACGAGGTCCTGCGCGGCCACGACGCGATCCAGGTCAAGGAGGTCGAGGTCTATTGCGGATCGAACGGCCCGCAGCGCGCGATCCTGACGCTGGAGGTCGACGGCGAGGAGAAGACCGTCACCTCGCGCGGCAACGGCCCGGTCGATGCGCTGTTCAACGCGATCCGGCTGATCGTCCCGCACGACAGTTCGGTGCTCGAACGCTATGAGGTCCATGCCGTAACCGGCGGGACCGATGCGCAGGCCGAGGTCTCGGTGCTGCTCTCGGAAAACGGCCGCACGACACGCGGACGCGGCGCGCATCAGGACACGATGGTCGCTTCGGTTCGGGCCTATGTGAACGCGCTCAACAAGATGATGGTCAAGCGCGGTCGCGCGCCGGTCGACGCCAAGGTCGGCTGAACCGCCATCCGAACATCGGGGACGGTCGCGTCGGTATCGCGACGGCCGTTCCCACCTTTCGCTTTCCAGGAAAGCCACGATCATGAACCCTCCCGCCGACCATGGCGTTCGCTGGCGGCTGATCGGCTTCGGCCTGTCGGCGGTGGGATCGCTCCTGTTCGCGCTCAAGGGTATTCTGATCAAGCTGATCTACGTCTATGGCATCGACACGACCGCTCTGCTGGCGATCCGGATGGGCTTATCACTGCCGGTGTTTGCGGGCGTCGGCGTGTATGAGTGGTATCGTCGTTCTCCAGCCGATCGCCCCGACATCAAGTCTATCGGGTTGGCAGCGACAGTCGGAGTTCTCGGCTATCATTGCTCGTCCTGGCTCGACTTCGAAGGATTGCAGACGCTTGAAGCCCAGACCGAGCGGCTGATCCTGTTCACCTATCCCTTTCTCGTCATCATCTTCGGCCGCGTGATCTTCGGCCACCGGCTGCGTGCGCACGCTCTGGGCGGTGCGGGACTCGCTTATGCCGGGCTCGCCGTGATGTTCGGTGCCGAGCCGGCGCGGCTGAACCCGTCGATGCTCACCGGCGCGATGTTCGTCTTCGGGGCGGCGGCGACCTTCGCGCTCTACCAGCTGTTCGCGCGCGAACTGATCCTGCGCTGCGGCCCTGCGCTGTTCACCGCGATTGCGATGAGCGCGGCGTCAGTCTCGCTGATCACGCAATTCCTGCTCACCCGCGACTTCGGCGACCTGGCGGCTCCTGCGCCGGCCTGGCGGCTGATGGTCGCTCTCGCCATCTTCTCGACCGTCGTGCCGACCTTTCTGATGTCAGCCGGCACCGCGCGGATCGGTGCGCAGGGCACGGCCATCATCTCCACGGTCAGCCCCCTGCTCACGATCATCCTCGCCGTGGCCATCCTCGCCGAGCCTTTCGGCTGGCCCGAAGCGGTCGGCACATTGCTGGTGGTCGGCGGCACCGGGCTGTTCACCCTGATCGAGACCCGCAGCCAGCGCAGAGCGCGTTGACAGGCCCCAGCGATCGGCGCAGCCCGTCGCTCCCCATCAGGAGGACGACATGGCGCTGACGGCATTGCTCATTCCCACCTTCCGCCAGATGCTTGGCGCGCTCGACAACTGGCTGGGCAAGGCTGCAGACCATTGGGTCGAAGCCGGCCGGAACCCTGACGACATTCCCGGCCTCCGCCTTGTGCCCGACATGTATCCGCTCGCCTCCCAGATTCACTTCGCCTGTTTCCAGGCACAGGAACCGCTATGGCGGCTGCGCGGAATGGCGCTGCCCGACGGCCTGCTCGCTCTTCGCGCCGGCGCGTGGAAGACCGATGAGTACGTCGAAACGGTGGAGGTTGCCCGCGTGCACGTTGCCGGTGCGATCGACCTCCTCGTGTCGCTCGCCCCGGACGCCCTCGATGGTGAGAGCGAGCGGCCGATCGTGCTTGAGTTGCCCAATGGCATGGTCTTCGACATGGACGGGGACAGCTATGCGCGCGACTGGGCGCTGCCCCAATTTTATTTCCACATAACCGCCGCCTACGCGATCCTGCGGGCCCACGGCGCACCGCTCGGCAAGGCCGATTACGTCCCGCATATGTTCGGCTACATCCGGCCGGGAACGGCTCCGGCGGGCTGAAGCGCAGCGCTAGATCCCGGCATACCAGGCATAATCATGGTGGTCTTCCCAATAGCCACCTTTTCCAAGACCATATTCACTCAGGCTTGCAACCGCATGAATATGCTCGACATATTTGGCATGCTTGTAGCCCAGCTGCCGCTCGACGCGCAGCCGGATCGGAGCGCCGTTGCCGACCGGCAGCAGCGCGCCGTTGAGTCCCCAGGCCATGATCGTCTGGGGGTGGAAGGCATCGATCAGGTCAATGCTCTCATAATAGGGCATGGCGCCATAGCGATCGGCACAGCGGAAGATCAGGTATCGGGCGCCGGTCCTCAGGCCCGCCATGTCGAGCAGCAGCTTGAGCGGAACCCCGGTCCACTGCCCGATCGCGCTCCAGCCCTCGACGCAGTCATGACGGGTGATCTGGGTCCGGGCCGGCAATGAACGGATCTGCGTCATCGACAGCGAAAGGGGACGCTGCACCAGGCCGCCGATGCTGAGCCTCCAGTCGGCAAAGCCCGCCAGTCGGTGAGCTTCATAGGCAGCACCGGCCGGCTGGAAGGTTCCATTCGACCGGAAGACGGGAGACAGATCGGCTGCGGTGAACTCGGGCGCAAGCGCGTCGCGCCCCGCAATGATCCGCTGCGAGCGCATCGTCAGACCCTCGGCCGACTTCAACGCGGATCGCACCGAAGGCAGGGCGTTGATCTTGTCGCAACCGCTGAGGAGAAGACCGCCGCTGCCCGCAGCCATAGCGCCCAGCAGGCGGCGTCGCGTGATGCTCATGCCTTGTCCTCCGGCAGACGGTACCAGCCGGTGATCATCGACCGGACCTCGTTAATCGGCCCCGCGAGCATCACCATCGCGATGTGCACCAGGAAGAAGAGCACCAGACCTGCGGCGCACAGGAAATGGATCGACCGGGCCGACTGCCGTCCACCGAACAGATCGAGCAGCCAGGGCCAGGCGGCATTAATCGCCGGGGACATGGTCAGGCCCGTCAACACAATCAATGGTAATAGCAAAGCAATTACAGAAAGATAGGCTGCCTTCTGAAGAATCCCATAACGCTTTGCCGCCTCCCCTTTCGGGAAACGAAGGCGCGCATGGGCGACGATATCGGTCCAGATGTGGCGCGGTTTCAGTTCGGATCGGCGCGGCAGCAAATCCCTTCGCAGATGGCCGTTGACGACACTGGCAGCGATGAACAGCAGCGCCGATCCGACGAGGATCCAGGCGAAGAAGAAATGCCATAGCCGGGCGTCGGCGAGGCTGTAGCTGGTCGGGATCGTCGCCCAGCCCGGAAAGGCGCGCCGACGTTCGATACCCTTCGCGTCGGTCCACAGGCCGAGGACTCCCGTCGTCTCGAACCGCTCTTTGCCGAGGACGAGCAGGCCCTTGTCGCCGCGAGATCCGATCTGCAGCCAGGCCTTGTCGCTGTTCGCGCCATAGTCTCCCCAATAGAGGCGCGGGTGCGCGTTGAAGATCATCAGGCCGCTCATCAGCATGATCAGCATCGCGACGGCGTTGGCCCAATGCCACAGGCGCGTCGGCCATCGATGGCGCTTGACCCATTGCGAGTTGTGTTCGCCGCCAGTCGCAATCGATGGCGGCGCGAATACGGGATCTTCAGAGGTCGTCATTCGGCGGACTCGCTCCGGAATTCCACGGGTAAGAGACTCTACACCGTTTCGTTTAGCGATTCATTAGGGATGATCCGGCAAAGTGCCCATCCGGATATAACGGCACAAGGACATGCGGACGGCGATGGCTTCCGTGAGCGAACAGCAACAGGCGGACGTGCGGCGCTTCGGCCGGCACCGGATCATGCTGGCCGCCAATGTCTATTCGGTCCATGGCGAACTCAACTGCGTCCTGCTCGACGTGTCCCAGGGCGGTGCGATGCTGAGCGCGGCCCCGCCCCTGCCGGTCGGCTGCCGGCTTCTCCTGGAACGCCATGCCTTCGAGGTCCCCGGGGTGGTGCGTTGGGTGGAAGGCAATCGCTTCGGGATACAGTTCGAGGAAATGCTGTCCGAAGATGTCGTTCTGGGACTTGTCTCGAAGGGGACCCAGCAGGACTGACGCGCGCGCCGACTGCTTCAGGCCAGCATCCTGGTCAGCGCCTGCGCCGTGAAATCGACCATCGGAACGATCCGGGCATAGTTCAGCCGCGTCGGCCCGATCACCCCCACCACGCCGAGCACGCGTCCGTCGCCACCCCGATAGGGTGCCGCGATCACCGACGATCCGGACAGCGAGAACAGCTTGTTCTCCGATCCGATGAAGATCTTGATCCCCTGACCGCCCCGCGCACTATCGAGCAGGCGGGCGATCTCTTCCTTGCCCTCGATCTCGTCGAGCAACTGGCGGACCCGCTCCAGATCGTCGGCGGTCGAGGGATCGATGAGATTGGCCTGGCCGCGCACGATCAGCACCGGTCGGGCACTGCCATCCTGCGACCATACCGCGAGCCCCTGCGTAACGAGCGAGGCCGCTGCGGCATCCAATGCCGCCCTGCCCAGCGCCAGTTCCGCCTCGATCCGCGCCCGCGCTTCGGTAAGCGACAGTCCGGCAAGACGATCGCTGATGAAATTGCTGGCTTCGACGAGCGCCGACGGGGGAACCCCCGGCGGCAGATCGACCACGCGATTCTCTACGCTGCCATCCTGCCCGACCATGACCGCAACGGCCTGCTCACGCGAAAGCGGCACGAAACTAAACTGTCGCAGGACAAGTTCCCGCGGCGGCACCAGGACGATGCCCGCACAGGCGGAAAGGCCGGACAGCACGGCGCTGGTCTGGGCGAGCGCTTCCTCGATCGGTCCGCCGCGCGCGGCGCGCGCCTCGATGGCGGCGCGCTCGTCGGCGGACGGCTCGGCCGTCTGCATCATCCCGTCCACGAACAGGCGCAGCCCGGTCTGCGTCGGCATCCGCCCCGCCGAGGTATGCGGCGCCTCGAGCAGTCCGAGTTCTTCCAGATCCTGCATTACATTGCGGATCGAGGCAGGCGACAGATTGAGACCGGCCAGTTTCGAGATCGTCCGCGAGCCTACCGGCTGACCTGTGCCCAGATAGCTTTCGACGACCACGCGAAACACTTCGCGCGCACGGATCGACATTTCGGACAAGGGCACGGCGTTCACATGACGAAGATAGGGAATGGAGGCCGCCCGCTCAACAGGCTTCCAACTTTCCCGGCGCACGCCTAAGGGGGCGGCACATAGCAAGAAGGATATCCCATGCGCCCATCCGGCCGCACGCCCGATCAGATGCGGGCCATCAGCATCGAAACCGGTTTCACCGTCCACGCCGAAGGCTCGTGCCTTATCAGCTTCGGCGACACGCGCGTGCTCGTCACCGCCTCGGTCGAGGAGAAGGTCCCGCCGTTCCTGCGCGGCAAGGGCCAGGGCTGGGTCACCGCCGAATATGGCATGCTGCCCCGCGCCACCCACACC
>NZ_JAGMXV010000352.1 GCF_018006725.1 Rhizorhabdus sp. | reverse complement strand
GGGCGGCATGGCACGATCTGAACCGATAGCCTCGCGGGAAGCCAAGCTGTTCCGCAACAACAAGAGCCAGGCCGTGCGTATCCCGGCCGACTTCGAGCTTCCCGGAACGAGCGTCATGATCCACCGCGACGGCGAGCGGCTCATTCTCGAACCGATCCGTCGGCGGAATATCCTCGAAGTCCTTGCGAGCCTCGACCCGCTCGGACCCGATGACGAGTTCCCGGACGTCGACAATACGCTGCTGCCGGCCAAGGCCATAGACCTTTGAGCACGCTCTACATGCTCGACACCAACATCGTGTCCGAGCTTGCGCGCAATCCGCGCGGGGCCATTGCGAAGCGGATCGCCGAGGTCGGCCCTGACGGCATCTGCGTCAGCATCATCGTGGCCGCCGAACTTCGCTACGGCTGCGCCAAGAAGGGATCGCCACGCCTCCTGGCCCAGATCGAAGCGATCCTCGACAGCATCCAGGTTCTCGCCCTCGATGTTCCGGCCGACACCGAATATGGCGGAATTCGCGCCGAGCTTGAGGCCGCGGGCAAACCGATCGGCCCGAACGACCTGTTCATCGCGGCCCATGCCTATGCCCTGGACGCGGTGCTTGTGACCGCCAACTACGGCGAATTCTCGCGCATCCGCGCCCTTAGAATCGAGAACTGGCTCGACGAGCCCAACTGACGGCCTGTCCCTCGACCGTTACAGCCTTGGCGCCCCGCAGCGAACGATAATCGCCGGACTGCGCCGCAAGCCTGCCGGGGGTGCCATGCCACCGCTCGCGGCGGCGGCTGCCCCCGCTCGATCAACTCCAAATTCGAGAGGAACGACCATGACGACCATCGTCCTGAGCAACGGCCATCTGCGCTCCGAGACCGTCGAAGCCGCGATCGACGCGCTGATCGAGATGCTGAACGATCATCCGCTCAACCGCCTGTTCGAAAAATATGGCGATTTCGTCGAACGGGACGCCCGCAACCTGCGCGGCGAATGGCTCGAAGGGGTCGAGAATGCCATCAGCTTCTTCGGCAACTTCTTCGACCGATCCCATGTCTTCAGCATCGTCTCGAACGACCCGCATCACGTCGAACGCCTCTGCGCCGCGATCGCGGCGAACCGCCAGCGTCCCGACTATCTGCGCCAGCCGCCGCCCTACGATCCCGACAAGCTGGTTATCGAGCGCAAGCGCTTCAGCACGATCCAGGGCGAAGTGCTGCTCACCTATGAGGGTCAGCGGATCGAGCAATATGGTGACACGATCCGGCTCGACGGTCGCGGCAACTATGAAGGCCATGAGGATCACTACTGGCACGACATCGCCAAGCGTGATCTCGCGCGCCGCCATGTCGAGGCCTTCGACCGCAGCATGACCGCGAGCGAGGCTCTCCCGCCCACCTAGCGACCGTTCGCCAGCCGGTGCCGTCGCCTCTAGCGACCTGGCCGCCCGCAGGCGGTCAGCGCCACCCAGCGCCCAACGCGTTTCGCCCGAGGCCGCTTATGCGGCGCTCGGATGGGCGCTTGCGCGCCTGCTCGGCCGAACGGCCGAGGAGGGGAGTGGGGAAGGAGGAAGGTGGCTCGGACACGGTGTTCGAGACCGCTTTCAGGAGACTTTCCCATGAACATCGGTTCGATCAAGCAGAATGACGCCGGCATTTTCGTCGGCAAGATCGCGACGCTGGCGATCGCCATGACGGTTGCGCTGCGCGAGGTGCACTCGGCCAATCCCAAGGCGCCCAAGTTCGAGGTTCTGGCGCTGTCGGCGTCGCGGGCGTGGGTGCAGGTGGGTGCGCTGTTCGAGCTGTTCTCGAACGGCACGGGCGAGGCGTTCCTCAACGGCAAGATCGAGGATCCGAGCCTGGCCGCGCCGCTCTACGTGTCGGCGTTCCGCCAGGAGGACGGCAGCTACAACGTCGTCTGGTCGCGCCCGACGCGTCGCCGCGATCTCGCCGCGGAGATGGCGCCCAAGGCCGACGAGGGCCTGCCGCCGCTGCCCGGCGCCGACGAGACCGCCGGCCCCGCCACCCAGGGCACCGAGGCCGGCCTCGGCCAGTCCTCCGCCGAACATGCCTTCGGTGGCGAGCCCCAGGAAGGCGGTCGCCGCCAGCGCAAGCAGCGCGGTTCCGAGGCCGCCGATCCGGCCGAAACCGCCGACGCGACCGCCTGACGCGATCCATCTCCCCGACGCCGCGCCCAGCCTCCGGGCGCGGCCCCTTGCAGGGTCCGCTTCGCACGCCGCGAGGCGGGCCCTGTTCTTGTTCGGCAGGTGAACCCCTTGCCTCCTACGAACGCACCTTCAATCGCCCTCTTGCGGAACCCTTCGCCGGACGATCGCCAGCAATGCGGCGACGACGCACCCCGTGACGATCCCGAATGTCAGGTCCTTCACGAGGGTCAGCCCGAAGGTCGCGAGCAGCACCGAGGCCGTGGGCCAGCTGCGGATCAGGCGCAGGAATTCGGCCTTCTCGGCCATATTCCAGCACACCACCAGCAGGACGCCGGCAAGCGCCGAGAGCGGCACATAGCGCGCCAGCGGCGCAGCCACGAGCATGAACAAGAGGACGAACAGCGCATGCAGCATGCCCGACACCGGGCTGATCGCACCGGCCCGGATGTTCGTCGCGGTTCGCGCGATCGTGCCGGTGACGCTGATCCCGCCGAACAGGGCCGAGACGATGTTGGCGAGACCCTGGGCGACCAGCTCCATGTTGGAGCGATGCTTGCGTCCGGACATGCTGTCGGCGACCTTGGCCGACAACAGGCTCTCGACGCCGCCCAGCAGGGTGAACGAGAGCGCCGACGGCAGGAGCTGCAGCACCAGCGCCCATGACACCGCCGGTGCCTGCGGCGTCGGCAAGCCGCGCGGGATATCGCCGAAGCGGCTGCCGATCGTCTCGGCCGGAAGCTGCAGCCACCCGGCGACGACGGACGCCAGCACCACCGCGATCAACATGCCAGGCCAGTTGGGCCGATACCGGCGCAGCAGGAAGATCAGCGCCGCCGACCCGAGGCCCAGCACCGCCGCCGCGGGCGTTACCGTCGCCGCCGCCTTGGCAAGCGCCAGCAGCTTGGGAAGCAGCGGGCCGGGTTCCGCGCCCGCGAGATGCAGACCGAACAGATCCCGGATCTCGCCTGAGAAGATCGTCACGGCAATGCCGCAGGTGAACCCCACGGTCACGGGATGGGGAATGTGGCGGATCAGCGAGCCGAGCCGCGAGAGCCCGATCAGCGTCAGCATCGCCCCCGACAGCATCACGGTGACGAGCAGCCCGTTCAGACCGAACTTCGTCGTGGTGGCGGCCACCAGAACGATGAAGGCCCCCGCGGGTCCCCCGATCTGGTAGCGGCTCCCACCCAGGGCCGAGACGAGGAAACCGCCGATGATCGCGGTATAGAGCCCACGCTCGGGCGACACGCCGGAGGCTACGGCGATCGCCATCGACAGCGGCAACGCCACGATCGCCACCGTCACCGCAGCGAGCACGTCCTTGCGGAACGACGAGAGGGAATAGCCCTCGCTCAGGGCCGTGACGAGCTTCGGCCGGAAGAGATGGGCTGTCGCCGTGCCGTCAGGCATCCTCAAGCCACCGATTCATTGTCCTGCGTGCGCCGCACGGGCTCGCGCAAAGTCGGGCTGGTGGGATCGCGCAGCCGGACACCGCGCCCGCCGCTCGCGCTGATGCTATTCTCCCGGATCAGCTCGATCCCCTCGCGCTCAAGCGCATCGACCACCTTGGTCAGCGTATCCACCACGCCCCGGACATAGCCATCGCTGGCCGCTTCCATCCGTTGGATCGTTGGGAGCGATACGCCGGCGCGCTCGGCGAGCGTGCGCTGGTCGATTCCGAGGAGCGCGCGCGCCGCGCGAAGCTGAGCTGGGGTGAGCATCGCCATGATGTAAAATACATCAGGAATGACGTCAAGAACTGCTCAAAAGCGCGTCTGACTATCTGAATAGCGATCCTAAAC